>CAZBLQ010000030.1:0-35454 GCA_964492635.1 uncultured Oleiharenicola sp. | reverse complement strand
CGGACGTTCCTGTGCGGGGCCAACGCGCAGGGGAAAACCAATTTTCTCGAGGCGGCGGGCTACGTGACGGCCCTGCGTTCGTTTCGCGGGGCGGAGGCACGGACACTGATCGGGCTGGGCCAGCCGCAGGCGGGCCTGGCCTTCGAGGTGGAACATGAGCGGTTCGGTGAAAGCCGCATCACGGTCACGCTCACCCCGCAGGGCCGCGAGGTGATGTGGGAGCAGGGCCGGGTGACGCGGCTGGCCGACTTCATCGGCAGATTCCCCACCGTCGTTTTTTCCGCGCAGGACGATCAGTTCATGCGTGGGGCGCCGTCGCTGCGCCGCCGCTGGCTGGACCTGACGCTGGCGGCGATGGATGCCGCTTATCTGTCGGCCTTGCAGTCCTACACGCGGGCCGTGGCGGAACGAAACATTTTGCTCAAACAGGGCGGGCGAGATGCCGGTGCGCTGGAGGCGTTCGAGCATGAGCTGGCGGCCCATGCGGTGGTCTTGGTGGCAAAACGTACGGCGGGCATTGCGAGTCTGAGCGGACTGTTCCGCACCGCCCACGCACGGCTGGTGCCGGAAGGCGAGCAGGCGGGATTGGTTTACGCGCCGGATTCTGCGGTGGCAACGAAGGAGGAATTTGCCGCCGGCCTCGCGGCGGCCCGCCCGCGTGACACACTGCTGAAATCCACGGAGCGCGGACCGCACCGGGACGACTTGGAGTTGTTGCTCAACGGCCGGCCGGCGCGGCAGTTTGCCTCCGAGGGGCAGCAGCGCTGCCTCGTCATCGCTCTTCGGCTGACGCAGGCGGCCTATTTCAAGTCGCAGGGCGGTGTCACCCCCGTGCTGCTTTGCGACGATGTGCTGGGTGAACTCGATCCTGAGCGACGGGCGAAATTCTGGGCATCGCTTGAGGGTGAGCCGCAGATCATCGCCACTGGGACGAACCTGCCGCAAATGGACCTCCCGACGGGGGTCAGGGCAGGCGGTGTGTGGCAGGTGTTCCATGTGTCGGATGGAACGATTGTATCATGAAGGCAGGACTTGCTGGCGTATGTCTCGTGCGATTGAGGGGGAGGGCTATTCGGTGACCTTTGAACCGTGGCAGTGGGCCTTGCTGATCGCCGGGGCCTTTGTTGTCGGGCTTGCGAAGACGGGTATCCCGGGCGTGAGCATCATGTTTGTGGCGCTGCTCGCCAATGCCATGCCCGCGCGACAGGCAACCGGGGTCGTGTTGCCCATGCTGATATTAGGTGATGTCTTCGCCGTGCTGCTGTACCGGAGACATACCGAGTGGCGCCATCTCTGGAAACTTTTTCCGTGGACTGGAGCAGGGGTTGTGCTCGGTTGGCTGGCCCTCGGGCAGATCAATGATCTGCAAACCAAGCGGCTGATCGGCGGCATTCTCGCTTTTCTACTGGCGGTCCACTATTGGCGGAAGTCCCGGCAGGTCCCGGATGAAGAGGTGATCGCTCATGCGCCACCCTGGATGGCCGCCGGTGCGGGATTGATGGCGGGATTCACCACACTCGTGGCCAATGCCGCCGGTTCAGTGATGACAATTTATCTGCTGGCCATGCGGCTGCCGAAACTCGGGTTTCTCGGCACCAATGCGGTGTTTTTCCTTCTGCTGAACTGGTTCAAGGTGCCGTTCATGGTGAACCTTGGCCTAATCAACGGCGAAAGCCTGTGGCTGAACCTGTGGCTGGCGCCGGCCGTGATCGCAGGCTGCTTGGCGGGTCGATACATGGCGGCGCGAATGAACCAGAGGTTATTTGAATCTACCGCCTTGGTTTTAACCACTTTGGCTGCGACAAAATTGCTATTTTTCTAGCAATTATTGCCGATAAACCACTGATGATAAAACGCATAGACAGCCTAGTAGCTTAATGATTGCAATATAGGAGTAATACCCTAGTTTTCTATCATGAGTTTAAGGAAAATACCCCATGCCATGTGCATCCTTACCGCACTTATTTTGTGGTTTGGCAGTTCAGCCCATGCCGGTACGGCTTCAAATGTCACCGGTCTCTATTATACTGGGGTCAACAGCAGCGGACAACTGATAGGCGATGGCAGCACTGATGCACTCTGGACTGTCACTTACGCGCGGGTGAACGGGACGAATTATACCGGGAACAGCACCTACACGGGTGCATCCTATGTTTTGAGTGCCAGCTACATTGACGCCGCCTATGTCCCCAACAGTTCTACTTCGAAATGGATTACCGCTCCCGGTGCAAGTACTGCAGCGACTTCTGGCACGGCCAATGTGGGTGGTGATTATCTGCCCGGCAACGGCACTTCCGGTACCAACAGTGCGCAGTATGTTTACCGCCTGGCGTTCACGGTCAGCGGCAGCGGGAGTGGCACCGTAACCAATAATGTTTCCATCTCCCTGACACTGGCGGCGGACGATCAATATAAAGTCTACGTCAACCCCACGCTAAACGGCAACGGCAGCGTCAACACCGGCAGCACGCTGGCGGGCTCCGCCACCAACGCCTGGAGCAACACCTCGGCGATCTATCTGCAGAACTTCACGGATACGAATTCCTCCAATGATGCGGCCTTTGTCATCGGCACCAATTATATCTATGTCGTCGTGGACAACACGAACAGTCTCACCGGTAACCAAGGTTCAAACGCCCTCAATCCCAGCGGGCTGCTGGTCTATCAGGTCGGGTCCGTGGCGATGATTGACGGCCATCCCGTGCCCGAAGTCGGCACGTGGCTGCCGGTCTTGGGCGCACTCGGTCTTTTTGGCTGGCGTAGGTTTCGCCGCCATTTCGAATTCGCGGTTTAATTCTCCAGTGCGGATTTGATCAATTCCACCTCGCGCACTGTAAGCGTCTCAGCGGGGAGCTTGCCCAGCATCGCGCGGGCCTCGGTTTTGTTTTTTGTCCCGGCGAGGGCGAGTCCGTAAGCAAAGGTCAAGGCTGGTGATTTGGTGGCTTCGGCCGCCATTGGCTTGAGCAGGGACAGAGACTCATCCATCCGGTTTTGCATGAAAAGGGTGAACGCACAGGTCGCCAGATAGATCGGGTTGCGCGGCGCAAGGGCCAGATTGGCCCGGGCGACCTGCTCCGCCAGGCGCTGTTCGCGGCCAGTGAGTGCGGCAAAAAAAGCATAGTTATTGCCCACCGCCGCATCCTGCGGCTGCAACAAGTGCAACTGGCGGAACACCCGGTACAATCCCTCGGCGTCACGCTGCATCTGATAATGCCGGGCCAGGGTGCCCAGAGCATCAATCGCGATCTTCCCCTCTTGTCCTGCGGCCACCCACCACAGGGCTTCCGCCTCCGGCAAACGGCCCCAACTGTAAATGGTCGAGCCGGCGAACAAAGCATGGACGCTGTTCAACTGGGCATGGCTTTTGAGCGTGCGCCAGAATTCCTCGGCCTGAGTTTCGTCACCAAGCATGCGGGCAGCCTGCAGGCCGTAGGCCCAGCGCAGAAATTCCGCATCCGGCCCCCAGTTCTTCCCTTGGGTCCACACCTGCAAGGCCGGCCAGTCCGCCGCCAGGCGAAGGGCCTCGGCTCCGGCCACGGCGAGTGGCGGACGCTGCATGCCGGACTCCGGCAGGGTCTTCATCCAGCGGACGGCCTCGGCACCGCGGCCAATCTGATTCAGCCAGCTGAGCAGTTGCGTGGCGGCGTCGGGGCTGACCGCGTGATTTTTTTCCAGAGCCGCCAGCACCTCCGCAAATCGCTGTTCGTCCGCCCTTGAAAGCGCGAGCAGGCAGTTGGGCATATCGCTCAGGGTGCATCCCGGATTGAGGCGCAAGGCTTCAGCCCATTGCAACATGGCCGGCCGATCATTCCGGGCCTGCGCATCGGCAAGCAAAGTGCGCAATGCCACGACGCCCCATTCGCGGTCGGCGGTCCACTTTGTCAGCAGACTTATTCCGCGCGTTCGTTCGGCTGGATCAGCGGCGTTGAGTAAAATCAGGCCCAGCGGCACTTCATCGATCGCAACAGGCCCGTCCAGGCGAAGGGCCGTCTCGAAATGGTTCCTGGCCACGGTATATTTCAGCTCGCGGCGGGCCAGTTCACCCAGGAGGCGCTGAGCTGCGGCGGATTTGGTCAGTTCATCATCCGGCACCTGACCGAGGGCGCGGTTGGTTTCATCCACCATGTCCGCGCGCAGAGCCTCTGCCGCCCAGGCAATCAGCAGCTCAGGATTTCCCGGCACCAGGTTTGATGCATGGTGGGCATATTCCACCGCCTTGTCTTTTTGTCCGCCCAAGCGGGCCAGCTCGGCCGCGATCTGCCACGGCTCCGGATTCTCGGGGGCGACGATCATGGCCTGTTGGACCGCCTCTACCGCATTCTTGTAACGGCCAGCCGCCAGCCATTCCCGGGCCAGCTTGACCGAATTGCGCTTGTTCCACGAGGGGTAGGCCCAAAACCACAGCACCCCGCCGACCACCACGGCGCACGCCGTCAGATAGAGGCTCACGCGGGCGGCGCGGCTTGACTCAAAAACATCAAGCAATCTCCACCAGTAGTCCCGCAAATGAAAAATCGCCACCCGGGTCCGCATCCGCTGCCACCAATTGGGGAAAGGCGCGATGGTGCGTTCGGTGTTCGGGTCATGCTGCGGCGGTTTCATTCGGGGTGGACACAGTCTGGGCCACGTGCCGGGGCTGAAACAAGCCGGAAGCTGCGCCGGCCGAAACATTCCGCTTCTTCTTTCGGGACCTAACGTGTATTCGATGTAGCCACTTCATCAAATATGGCGCGGACATCCGTCAGGCAGATGTGGAAGGCGAAACTCGAGGGCAAACTTGCGGCCAAGACATGGCCCGACGCCCCGACGCTGCAGCGTCCGGCGTTTCACGGCCGTGTCCTGGGCATCGACCCGAGTTTGCGCGGCACGGGCCTGGCGCTGATTGAATTCATTCCCGGCCGGCAACCGGTGCTGCTCCGCTGCTTGACGATCAAGGTGCCGGCGAAACTCTCCCTGGCCCATTGCCTCGGCGAGATCCACCGTGCCGTGGCGGCATTCGTGGCGGAGTTTGATCCACGCCATGTTGCGCTAGAACAGACGATCTATGTGCAAAACTTCCAGACGGCACAGATTCTCGGAGCGGCCCGTGGAGCGGCAATTTCGGCGGCGGCACTCCGGCGGAAGGAGGTTTTCGAGTATGCCCCGCTCCGCGTGAAACTGGCCGTGGTGGGGCAGGGCCGGGCGAGCAAGGAACAGATGGCCCGCACGGTCATGGCCATGCTCGGGCACGGTCGCACAATGGCTTTTGACGAGGCAGACGCGGCGGGCGTCGCACTTTGTCATGCGCTGACCTGGCGCGGTTGAGCAATCTGCCATCAGAGCGGCTGGCTGGAGACATTCATAGGCGATGCTGATACGGGGTATCGCTTTTTTCACAAACAGGTGACGCGCAGCCAAAAACGACTGCACCGCGGAAGTGGTTCCGTCCGGCAGGCCAAATGCGGCAGGAATTCAAATTGCACCCGCGGGTCGGACGGGCAACAATGGACAAACCTTCCTTCCAGAATGCCTGCACGGTTGCGGTTAGCCGCACCAGGCAACCCTCAATGAATTTTTCCCTGCCATTTCGACCCAAGCTCTTTGACACCCTCAAAAGTTACTCCCGACAGGATTTCACCGCGGATCTCATAGCCGGACTTACGGTCGGCATCGTGGCACTGCCCCTCGCGATGGCTTTCGCGATTGCCTCGGGCGTTCCGCCGCAAGCGGGCATATTTACCGCGGTGATTGCCGGTTTCATCATCTCCTCGCTGGGCGGGACGAAGGTCAGCATCGGCGGCCCAACCGGTGCATTCATCGTGATCCTTTACGGCATCTACGTCAAATATGGCGCGGAAAACCTGGCGATCTGCACCATCATGGCGGGGATCATCCTGTTTCTCATGGGGGCGGCCCGATTGGGAACGATGATCAAATTCATCCCCTATCCGGTGACGATGGGGTTCACCTCGGGCATCGCGGTGCTGATCTTCAGCACGCAGATCAAGGACTTCCTCGGCTTGCAGGTGGACAAGGTTCCCTCCGAATTCATCGAGAAGATGAAGGTGCTGTTCGAGCATGTCGGCACTGTCTCCTGGCCCACGGTGGCCATCGCCTTGGTCTCGCTGGGGATCATCCTGTTCTGGCCCAAGTCCTGGCAGCGGCGCGTGCCGGGTTCCATCGTGGCCCTGGTGCTGGGCACGCTGGTAGTGGTGGTTTTCCAAATCCCCGTTGAGACGATTGGCAGCAAGTTCGGTGGCATTCCCCAGGGGCTGCCGCGGCCCCACCTGCCGGCCTTGTCGTGGGAAATCATCCAGCATCTGATCCAGCCGGCGACCACGATCGCCCTGCTCGCCGCCATCGAGTCCCTGCTCTGCGCGGTCGTGGCGGACGGCATGGTGGATGACCGGCACGACTCCAACCAGGAGTTGATGGCCCAGGGACTGGCAAACATCATTGCCCCGATCTTCGGCGGCATCGCGGCCACCGGCGCCATCGCCCGCACCGCCACGAACGTCAAGTGCGGGGGGCGAACACCCATCGCCGGCATGATTCATGCGCTGACGCTCCTGTTCATCATTCTCGCCGCCGCCCCGCTCGCGAAGTTCATCCCGCTGGCCACGCTGAGCGCGGTGCTGGTCAACGTGGCGCTGAACATGGGCGAATGGCACAATTTTTCCCGGCTGCCGAAGTGGCCGCAGAGCGATGCCCTCGTGTTCCTGACCGCCTTCAGCCTCACCGTCATCATCGACCTGACTGTGGCGGTCGAGATCGGCATGGTGCTGGCCGCCATTCTGTTCATCAAGCGCGTCAGCGAGACCAGCCAGATCACGGCGGTCGACGAGGTGAGCGAGACCGAGGGCTCGCATCATTCACTCATCGGCAAGGATATTCCGGCAGGGGTGATGATCTACCGCATGTTCGGCGCGTTTTTCTTCGGTGCGGCGGACAAGCTCGAAAGCGCGTTGCTGCGCGAGAAGCAGGAACCGGATGTGCTCATCCTGCGCATGCGCAAGGTGGTGGCGATGGACGCCACCGGCCTCAACGCGCTCGAGGATCTCTATGAGAAGCTCCACCGGAAGGGCAAGCACCTCATCCTGAGCGGACCACATACCCAGCCGCTGTTCGTCATGGAGAAGGCCGGGTTTCTGGAAAACATCGGACGGGAAAATGTCTGCGCGGACGTGGACTCCGCCCTGGCCCGTTCCCGTGAAATCCTCGGACTGCCGCCCGCCCCGCCGTCGCCCGCTGATGCCTTGCACCGGGAGAAGCAACAATTGGAGACCGCCCGCCGGGAACTGGCGAACGCCATTGAGCGCGTTGATCAGGTCCTCAATCCTCCGCCCGGAAAATAAAAAATGAAAGCGCCGCGAAATCAGCCTTGGAACGGCCGCTTCGGCCGTTGCCGGGCTGCTGCAGGCTGGCAGGCCTTTCCCCCAAATGATGCGACCCGGCCACAAATGCCGGGCCAGCGACAGGCTGCACAGGCATGTATTTAAACGTCGTCCAGCTCGCGGAGTCATTCGGGGTTGACGAGAGCGTCGTCGACAGCTGGATCCGTGACGAGAAACTGCCCTGCGTCCATGACCGTGGCCGTCTGCTCTTTGACCGCTCGCAAGTGGTCGCATGGGCCACTGAACGCGGGCTGGCGGCGAAAGCGGGTTTTCTTGCCCCGGTGCAGCCGTCCGCCAGCGGCAGTCGCCGGCTGGAATCACTGCTGCACGCCGGTGGAATCTGGCGCGATGTGCCGGCGGCCGGGTTGATCGCGGTGCTCGAACGCATCGTGGCGGGTCTGCCCGGCACCACTCCGGCGGTGCGTGGTTTGCTTGGGCAGCGACTGCACGCGCCGGGTGGCGTCACCTGGGCGCCGGTGGGCGGAGGACTGGCGCTGCCGCACCTGCGGGCGCCGGTGGCGCTGGGGCGCGACTCCGGCATTCTTGCCCTGGTATTCCTGCGCGACGCACTGCAGATGGAGGACGCACCAATTGATGGCGTGCCGGTCGCGCGGTTGCTTTTCTTCATCGCGCCGTCACCCCGGGCGCACCTCGAGCTGCTTTCGCAACTGAGCACCGCGCTCACGCGTGGCGGTTTGCGCCGCCTTGTGCTGGAGGACGCACCGGATGGGGAGATTTTCGCAGCCCTTGCCGCGATTGAGACGGCGGGGATGGGCCCGGCTGCCGGGGAGGCGAAAAAATGACCATGGGCGGACTTCTGCTCGTGGGGGCGGCTGCAATGCTGGTTGGACTTGCCGCCGCGAAGCGGGCGCCGCGTCTCTGGCTGGGGGCGATGCTGATCGCTGCCACTGCGACGCTGGCGGCGGCGGTGTGGGTGCTCGCGGGTGGCGAACCGTGGGACTGGCGGACGGAATTTCTCCTCGGGGGCGAGCCGGTGCATCTGCGGCTCGACGCGGTGAGCGCATTCTTCCTCGCGCTGCTGGCGGTGCTCGGCGGGGCCTGCAGCGTCTATGCGAGTGAATATTGGCCCGATGCCGCGCATCCGCGTTCGGCGCCGTCGGGCCGGGCCTGGTGGATCGGGCTGCTCGGTTGCATGGGCCTGGTCCTCCTGTCGGCGAACGGCCTTCATTTTCTCATGGCGTGGGAACTTTATACCGTAAGCGCCTATTTCCTGATCACACGGGAGCGGCAGAAACGCGAGGTGCGGGCAGCCGGCTGGCTGTATCTCGCCGCGTCCCACGCTGGCACGCTGTGCCTGTTCGCGTTTTTCACGCTGCTGGCGGCCCGCACCGGTGGCTGGGAGCTCGGGCCTCTCCGCGATCGGACGGATCTTGCCCCGCTGTTCTGGCTGGCGCTGGCGGGTTTCGGTTTGAAAGCGGGCATGTTCCCGCTGCACATCTGGCTGCCTTCGGCTCACGCAAACGCCCCAAGCCACGTGTCGGCCATCCTTTCGGGAGTAACCCTCAAGATGGGCATCTATGGTCTGGTGCGCTTCAGTGGCTGGCTGCCGGTGCCGGCTGCGGCGGGCTGGACGGTTGCGGCCGTGGGCGTGGTCAGTGCGGTGCTCGGGGTGGCCTTTGCGCTTGGCCAGCACGACCTCAAGCGGCTGCTCGCCTACCACAGCGTCGAGAATATCGGCATCATTCTCATCGGGCTCGGCTTCGCGCTGATGGCGGCGGCGCAGGGAAACCCGGCGTGGGGTCTGCTCGCGTTCGCGGGCGGGCTGCTGCATGTGTGGAATCACGGCCTGTTCAAGGCCCTGTTGTTTCTCGGCGCCGGTTCCGTGTTGCACGCCACTGGCACGCGCGAGATGAGCCGGCTCGGCGGGCTCTGGCGGGCGATGCCATGGACGGCGGGATGTTTTGTGCTCGGCGCGGCGGCCATCGTCGGCCTGCCGCCGCTCAACGGATTTGTGAGCGAGTGGCTGGTCTTTCTTGGTTTGTTTGACGCCGTGGCGCTGCGCAGTGCGACCGCTTGGGCGGCGGTGCCGGCGGCCGTGTTGCTTGGCATGACGGGTGCCCTGGCGCTGGCCTGTTTCGTGAAAGTATGCGGCGTGGTGTTTCTTGGTCTGCCGCGCACGGCGGCCGCCGCGAAAGCGCACGAATGCGGTCTGCTCATGCGGGTGCCGATGCTCGTGTTGGGCGCGTTGTGCGTGGCCATCGGGCTGGCCCCGGTGTTTTTCTGGCCGGCGGTTGCGCGGGTCGCAGTGACGTGGAACCCGGAGTGGGCCGGACTCGCCATGCCCGCTCCGCTGGTGACACTGGGAGCCTGCCATGTGGCTCTCGCGTTGATTGCTGCGTTCGCGGTGATGCTCCTGTGGCGACGGGTGAGACAGAACGGCCTGAGCCGCGCCGTCACCTGGGATTGCGGCTATGCCGCGCCGACGCCGCGCATGCAATACACGGCCGGTTCGTTTGCCGGGATCATCACGGGATGGTTTGCGTGGATTCTCCGGCCGCAGCGTCACGTGCACCTTCCGCAGGGGCCGTTTCCGTCACAGGCGGGCTATGAGGAGCACACGCCGGAAACGGTGCTGGAGCACGTGGTCGAACCCGCAGGGACGATGGTCATGGCGGTGTCGACGATGGTGCGCCGGCTGCAACACGGCCGGCTGCAGGCCTACATTTTTTATCTGGTGGTGGGATTCATCGGACTGGCGCTGCTCGCCCTGCTGGGAGGTGCAACGTGATTACCACCGTGCTCGCCGCCATCTTGCGCCTGGCCGCCTTGTGGCTGCTGGCGCCGCTGCTGCCGGGCATCATCAACAAGCTCAAGGCGTGGGTGGCGGGAAGGCGCGGGCCGCCGGTGTTGCAACTTTACTATGACCTCGCCCGGCTCTGGCGCAAAGGCGTGGTGTTGAGCACGGCGGTTTCGCCCGGGCACGTGGCGGGTCCGGCGGTGGCCTGGGTGGCGCTGGCCGGCGCGGCGATGCTGCTGCCCGTCGGGCACGGCGGTGCGGCGGTTTCATTCCGCGGCGATGCGTTGCTGTTTGTGTATCTGCTCGCGCTGGCGCGCTTCTGCATGGCGTGCGCCGCGCTCGACACCGGCTCGGCCTTCGAGGGCATGGGTGCGGCCCGTGAGGTCAGTTACGCAATTCTTTCGGAGGTGGCCATCATCACCGCCTTGCTGGCCCTGAGCCTGCAAAGCGGGAGTCTGTCGTTGATCGCGATGCTGACGCCATCGGCCGGCGCAGGGGCCGCCCTGCTGGCGGCGGGACTTTTCACCGTGCTGCTCGCCGAGAACTGCCGCGTGCCCTTTGATGATCCGAACACGCATCTTGAATTGACCATGATTCACGAAGCGATGGTGCTGGACCACAGCGGGCCGCCGCTCGCCGTGATTCTGCATGCCGCGGCGTTGAAGCTTCTTCTCTTTACCGTGCTGCTGGCCGAGGCCGTGCTGCCCATCGGGGAGCTCCCCCCGCTCGCATCGGCCGGCGCCCTGGCCGGGGCGGTGCTGGTGGTGACAGTCGGGGTCGGGCTGGTGGAATCGTTGCTGGCGCGTCTGGCGTTTCGCCGCGTGCCGATGCTTCTGACGACGGCGTTCCTGCTTTGCCTGTTTGCCCTGCTGGCGGCGTGGAAGGGAGGTCACGGATGAACGGCATGTTGAATCTGCTGGTCGGTCTGGCCATGGGGCTCAATCTGCTCGCACTGGCCAGTGGCCGGCTGCCCTCGATCATTCGCACCGCGGCGATGCAGGGCATGGTGCTGGGTGTGCTGCCGCTTTTACTCGAACCCAATTTCAACTGGATTGTGAGTCTGGTCGCGGTGAGCACGATCGCCATCAAAGGATTTGTCATTCCCGGGTTGCTGCGACGGGCGCTCCGCGCGGCCCACATCGATCGCGAGGTCCAGCCGCTGATCGGCTACATTCCCTCACTGCTGCTCGGCGCGGCGGCGACGATCGGTGCCGTGGCATTGGCGGACCGACTGCCGTTGCGACCGGAGCATGCCGGTTCCTTGCTCGTGTCGGGTTCGTTCGCCACGGTGGTGAGCGGGTTGCTCCTGTTGATGGGCCGGGCCAAGGCGATTTCGCAGGTCTGCGGCTATTTGATTCTGGAAAACGGCATCTATCTGTTCGGCCTGCTGCTCATCCGGGCGACGCCGCTGATCGTGGAGGCGGGCATCCTGCTCGATCTCACGGTGGCGGTGTTTGTCATCGGCATCATCGTGGATCGCATCCAGCGCGAGTTCGACACGCTCGACACCCGCAACCTCAACGTCCTGCGCGAATGATGGAACTCGCCCTCATCATCGTGCCCTTTGTGGCCGCCGCTGTGGCGTATCTCTGGCCGGTGGAGCGCACGCGGCCGTGGCTGCTGCCCGTCGCGGGCGCGGGTCATGCTCTGCTCGTGCTGGTGTTGCTGCTGGATCCACCCGAGGTTGCCCGAGATGCCTGGCTGGGGTTTGATCCGCTGGCCCGGGCCGTGCTGCCGGCCATATCGCTGCTGTTTCTCGTCTGCTCGGCTTACGGAGTGGCATATCTCGGCCTGCGCAGCGAGCGATCCAATCGCGTGTTTGTGCCCGTTTTCCTGGTGCTGCTTGGGCTGATGAGCCTGGCCTTGCAGGCGCAGCACCTCGGACTGCTGTGGGTGGCCGCGGAGGCGGCGACACTTTCCACCGTACCGCTGCTGCATTTCAACGGCACGGCCCGCGCCTTTGAAGCGACGTGGAAATACCTGCTCATTGGCGGCACCGGCATCGCGCTGTCGCTGCTCGGATCCTTCTGTCTCGGTTACGCCTCACTGCAGGGCGGTGGCAGTGGCGACCTTACTTTTACCGCGCTGGCGGCACAAGGAGCGGGGCTGTCGCGCCCGTGGGTGCTGGCGGCCTGGGTTTTGCTGCTGACCGGCTACGGCACCAAGATGGGGCTCGCGCCAATGCATACGTGGAAACCCGACGCCTATGGAGAAGCGCCCGGCATGGTGGGCGCGCTGCTCGCAGGCGGCATGACAACGGTGGCGTTCGTGGCGCTATTACGCGTGCGTCAGGTGGTGGATGCGGCCGGGGCGGGCGGGGTGACCGAGCTGACGCTGCTGGCGCTCGGGTTGTTTTCGATGCTCGTGGGCGCGCTGTTTCTGCTGGGCACCCCCGATTTCAAACGGATGCTGGCTTATTCGAGTGTCGAGCACATGGGCATTCTCAGCGTCGGCGCAGCCCTCGGCGGGGCCGGCGTGTGGGCGGCTTTGTTTCATGTCTGGACCAACAACCTGACCAAGGGCGCGCTGTTCCTCAGCGCCGGCAATATCCGCCGGGCCGCCGGGGCGAGTACGGCTGATGCCGTGTCCGGCATGACCCTGCGCACGCCGGTATCAGCGCGGATTTTCGTGGTGGGCATCCTGGCCGTCACCGCCTGCCCGCCCTTCGGACCGTTCTTCAGTGAATTGCGGATCGTGCGCACGGCATTTGCAACCGGCCATGCGCCGGCGGCTGCGGGCTTTCTGGGTTGCCTGCTTTTTGCCTTCTTTGGCCTGACGCGGCTGGTGTTCTCCATCGTGGACGGGCGTCCGCGCCAGGCCGCGAAAGCCGCTGGCAGCAAACTGGGTGAATCCGCCGGCACCCTGGTGCCGCCGCTGCTGTTGTTGGGCTTTTCACTCTGGCTCGGTCTCGCCACGCCAGCTGTGCTCACCGAGGCGTGGACCGCCGCCGTTCACGCCCTCTTTCCCGCACCATGAGCTTGCCGCAGGAATTCGCCATGCTGGGCAATGCCACGAGCCTCCCGTGGGCGGAGGTTCCGGAGTGGCCGGTGGATGAGTTTGTTGACGCCACGGCGGCAGCACTCGATCGCGGCGGACGGTTATGCTCGTGGTTCGGCGTGCCGGAAAAAGGGGAAACCCGGCTTGTCGCGGTGGTGGCCTTCGATGCGGACAACACCCTCGCGGTCGGACGCAGCACGGTGGTCGAGCCGCAGGAGAGCATGCCCTTTCTGGTGCCCAACTGCTATCCGGCTCTGACCCCAAAGCATGCGCAAGCGCACCTGTTCGAGCGTGAAGTGTGGGAGCAGCACGGGCTGGTGCCACAGGGGCACCCGTGGCTGAAACCTGTGCGGAAGAACCACGGCAACGCCCCCGCGGTTGGCGAGTTCTTTCAAGTTAATGGCCGCGAAGTGCACGAGGTGGCGGTCGGTCCCATACATGCCGGCATCATCGAGCCTGGTCATTTTCGTTTTCAATGCGCGGGCGAAGAGGTGCTGCATCTCGAAATCGCCCTTGGTTACCAGCATCGCGGGGTGGAGGAGGCGCTCGCCGGCGGCCCGCACCGGGCGACCTTCAGCCAGATGGAAACGGTCGCCGGCGACACCTCCATCGCTCATGCGACCGCGCATGCAATGATCCTCGAGGCTCTCAGCGGCGGCGAGGCACCGCTGCGGGCGCAATGGCTGCGGGCCATTGCGCTGGAACTCGAACGCCTGGCCAACCACGCCGGCGACCTCGGGGCGCTGGCCAACGACGTGGCGTTTCTGCCCACCGCCTCGGCCTGCGGGAAAATCCGCGGCGACTTTCTCAATCTCACGGCGCTGCTTTGTGGCAACCGTTTTGGCCGCGGACTCGTGCGGCCGGGTGGCTGCCGCCACGATCTCGAGCCTGCGCGTGCGGCGCAATTGAGCGAACGGTTGGAGGCGGCTCTGCCCGATGTGGAGCAGGCGGCGGCGTGGTTGTTCGATGCAGCCTCCGTCCGGACCCGGTTCGAAAACACCGGCACGGTCACGGACCAGCAGGCCGCCGAGATCGGTCTGGTGGGACCGGCGGCGCGTGCGTGCGGGCTCGTGCGCGACGTACGTTACGATCATCCGGCGGGCTGGCACCGCTTCGCCCAGACTCCGGTGGCAGTATGGCCCGGCGGCGACGTCTTTGCTCGGGCGCGGGTGCGCTCGCTCGAGATCCAGCGCTCGGGCGAGTTCCTTCGCGCCCAGCTTGCCACCCCGGTCGATGGCGACCTCCACAGCAACCTGGCCGCACCGGAACCCGACACTTTTACGGCGGCGCTGGTCGAGGGCTGGCGCGGCGAGGTTTGCCATGTGGCGTTGACCGACGCTGCGGGGCGATTCCGCCGCTATAAAATCACCGACCCTTCCTTCCACAATTGGACCGGGCTGGCTCTGGCGCTTCGCGGCCAGGCCATCTCGGATTTCCCGATCTGCAACAAAAGCTTCAATCTCTCCTACTGCGGTTTCGACCTGTAGGATCGCACCTATTTCAAAAGCCATGTTTGTCTTCGATACCTTCACCCATCGCCTGAAGCGCGGCTGTGAGACGATGGCCTATCCCAAGGGTCCGGCGCCGGCGCTGCCCGACCGCCATGGAGGCGCACTGCGAGTCGACGCTGCGAAATGCGCCGAAGGCTGCAACGCCTGCGTGCCCGTGTGTCCGACCGAAGCCATCACCCGGCCCTCCTCCGCCAAGGCTGCGGAGGGCACGGCCCGCGGCACTGTTGCCCTCGATTTAGGACGCTGCATTTTTTGTGCAGCGTGTATAGAGGCGTGCCCATCGGGCGCGATTACACAAACCGGCGATCATCGCATGGCGGTCAGACGGCGGGAAGACCTGGTGCTGGGAGAATCCGGCCATGAGCAGATCCGACTCGCCGCCGCCCTCGACGGGAAACTTCGCAAACTCTTTGGCCGTTCGCTGCGCCTGCGGCAGGTGAGCGCTGGCGGCTGCAACGCTTGTGAAGCCGACGTCAACGTCCTCGGCACCATCGGCTGGGATCTCAGTCGTTTCGGAATTCAATTCGTGGCGTCGCCGCGACACGCCGACGGTCTGCTCATCACGGGTCCGGTGACCAAGAGCATGGCGCTGGCTCTGAAAAAAACCTGGGACGCGGTGCCGGGACCGAAAATCGTCATCGCCGTCGGGGCCTGCGCCATCGCCGGCGGTCCGTTCGTCGGCCATGCCGAGGTGAACAACGGCGCCGCCTCGATCGTGCCGGTCGATCTCTTCATCCCGGGCTGTCCGCCGCATCCGCTGACCATCCTTGACGGCCTGTTGCGCCTGCTGGACCGGCTCGATGAACGCCGCGGGCAACCGCTGGAAAAGTGACGGGCATGGCCAGAGCAAAGTATCGGTTGCAGGCGCAGGCTTAATTTAACGCGGCGAGGACATCATGGAAAAACGGCAACTTGGTCGGGCAGATATGGCAAGTTTCGGGGAAAGCATAACGGGCGGATGGTGTTAGGTAAGGGCGGTTGGCGTGTTTTTGCGCTCGCTCGATAACTTCTCTGTGGGCTTGTCGTATGAATACATTTCCCTTAAACTATCCCCAACATGAACCCGCTCTCCTTCGACGAACTGAAGAAGCTGCCGGTGATCGATTTCTACGAGGAGTCTTTCCGGAAGGCGACCGGGGTTCCACTAATAGTAGTTGCTCCAGGGATTCCAACCCAACGGCTTGGGATAGGGTTGGCGGAAAATGCCTTCTGCCGGATGGTCGCTGAGTCCCCGCTGGGCTGCCAAGCCTGTCACGAGGCCCAGTTACGAGCCCTCGCCGGGGCCGCCCATCGGCACGCTCCCTATCAGGTGGCCTGTTTTGCCGGACTGACCGATGTCGCGGTGCCCGTTATGGTCGGCAAAATCCATGTTGCCACGATGCTGAGCGGCCAGGTTCTCCGGCGCGAGCCAACTGAGCGGGATTTTACCATGATCGTCGGGATGGTCGGAAGGAAAGACGACCCACAATGGCAGAGCAACGCGCGCAAGGCTTACTTCGCGACGCCCGTCGTAACGGCGGAACGCTTGCAAGCGATCGTCCAACTGCTCGGCTTTTTCGCCAACTACCTTGGGGAATACGCCACGCGTCAGGTCATCGCCCGTTCGCCAGCTGAGCCACCGGCCGTGACCAGGGCGAAAGACTACGTTGTGGCGCATCTAGACGAATCGATCACCCTTGATCAGATGGTGCGGTATGTCGGGGTCAGCCGGTTCTATTTCTGCAAGCTTTTCAAGAAGTCGACGGGCATGACCCTGACCGAGCATGTGTCACGCATGCGCCTCGAAAAGGCCAAGGCAATGCTCGTTGACCCCTCGGTCCGGATCTCGGAGGTCGCCTTTGCGGCGGGGTTTGGTTCGATTCCCCAGTTCAACAGTGTCTTTAAACGCTACGTTGGCATTGCGCCGACCGAGTACCGCGATACGGTTCGGCTGGATCAGCCCCCGGTCTCCATTCTTGCCGGTTAGCCGGGCGGAGGCTGCGCAATCGGCCAGCATACAATGCCAACCGGCCGGTAGCGGTTGGGGAGATGGTTCTGCTATAAGGTAGGCCGCGCAGGGGCATGGCCCGACAGTTCGGCTTCAGGGGTGCTGATCCTGCGTGATCACGACCATCCTCAACCTCCAAAAGCATGCACTCTTCCACCAACAAACACGTCCCATGGATCCTGTCCGCCTTGCTCCTGTTGTCCGCCGGACTGCTCCGCGCGGAAGAAGAGAAGCTTGATCCGGAGACCAAGGCGCGCGTCGAGCGCTTTGAGAAAGGTCCATCCACCATCGATGTTTCGGCCTACCCGGTGCTGATCAAGGCCAACTACGAGGTCTTTCGCGAAAAATGCGCGCTGTGCCACAAGCTCAACCGGCCGATCAATTCCGACTATGCCCTGCCCGACGAGTGGTCGCGGTACGTAAAGCGGATGATGTTCAAGCCGGGCTCAAATATCTCCGCTGGTGCCGGGAAGAAGATTTATACTTTTCTCGTCTACGACTCGGCTGTGCGCAAGAAGGCGATGGTCGATGAAAAACTCGCCAAACTCACCGCCGAGGAGCGCACCGCCGAGGAGGCCAAGATCAAGGAAGTGCTGGCGGGCGAACCGGGCAAGAAATAGCGCCTGGTCCATGGCCGCTACTTACACGGTTGAAGTGCCCGGCGTGAAATATTTCACGCGACAGGTGCTTTGCCGCGAGCATTGTCCCGTGGGGACGGATTCCGGCGGTTATGTGCAGGCGATAGCAGAGGGCCGGTATGAGGATGCCTATGTGATAGCCCGCACCCCGAATCCCTTCGCCTCGATTTGCGGCCGGGTTTGCGCGGCTCCTTGCGAGGCGAAATGCCGGCGGGGAGCCCTTGATGCGGCAGTCTCAATCCGCGCTCTCAAAAGGTATGTGTGCGAGAAATACGGTGTCGAATCGCCCGCGTTCAACCTGGCGCGCATCTATCCGGAGATAGACCGGCCGACTTCCGCCAAGCTTGGCGTGGGCCGCCGCGTTGCCATCATTGGGGCGGGACCCGCGGGTCTTTCCTGCGCCCACGATCTCGCGCTCATGGGGTTTGCCCCGACCGTCTTTGAGGCGCAGCAGCTTTCGGGCGGGATGCTTGTCCTTGGCGTTCCGGAATACCGCCTGCCGCGGGATGTGATCCAGGCCGAGATCGACGCCATCGCTGCCCTCGGCGTCGAAATCAAACACAACAGCAGACTGGGGCGCGATTTTAGCCTTGCCGACCTGAAGAAGCAGGGTTTCGAGGCGGTATTCCTCGGCATCGGTGCCCACAAGAGCAGAGAGATGTCGATCGAGGGAGTGCAGCTGGACGGGGTTCTGCGAGCGGTCGAATTCCTGCTCAACGTGAATCTGGGTTTTCGCGTGACGCTGGGCCGGAAAGTGGTCGTCATCGGCGGCGGCAATGTGGCCTTTGACGTTGCCCGCTCGGTCCTTCGCCAGACCGAACGCCTGGCGGGCATGACCGAGAGGGAACTGCGTTCCTCCCTGCAGCAAGCGACAGCGGCATTGGAGCAACTGACGGCGAGCGAACCGGAGGCCCCGGACCAGGTGCGTCTGGCACTCGATGTGGCGCGCGAGGCCATTCGCAAGGGGGTCCCTGAGGTCCACATGTATTGTCTGGAGAGCCTCGACGAAATTCCTGCGGCCCGCGAAGAGATCGAGGAAGCCGAGCGGGAGGGCATTCGCCTGCATACGCGCTATGGGCCCAAGCGCCTCTACGGGAGCGATGGGCGGCTCTCGGGCATCGAATTGATCCGCTGCAGCCGCGTTTTTGACGAAAACCGTCGATTCAACCCCCAGTTCATTGAAGGCAGCGAGGAGATGGTTGATTGCGACACGGTGGTCCTGGCGATCGGCCAGACTGCCGACCTTGGTTGGATTCAACCGGAGGACGATCTGAAGGTAACGCCGCGGGGTACGCTGCAGACCGACTCGCGCACACTGGCGACTTCGCGACCCGATATCTTTGCCGGTGGCGATGTGGCCTTCGGACCCCGAATCATCATCACCGCGGTGGCAGAAGGCAAGAGAGCGGCCCGTTCCATTGCGACCTACCTCACCGGTCGAGTGCCCGCGGAGTCACGGACCGCTCGCATCACCACTTACCCGGCCCATCGATTCCCCTTGAAGTCAGGCTATGAAACCCTGCCCCGGCATTCGCCCCCCATGCTTCCCATTGACCGACGTATCGGCATCGCCGAGGTGGAGCATAGCTTTCCGGCGGCTGAGGCCCGGCTGCAGGCCAGCCGCTGCCTGATCTGCCACATGGGCCCGGTCTTTAACGGCGACGAGTGCATTCTTTGCGGTGGCTGCGCCGACGTTTGTCCGGAATCCTGCCTGCGCCTCGTGGACATCGCGAAGCTCCGGGGGGATCCCCTGCTGCAAGCAGCTGTGCTGGCCCGCTATGGCCGGCCGCCGTTGCCGGGCGAGGAGGGGGCGATCATCAAGGACGAGCTCAAATGCATTCGCTGCGGCTTGTGCGCGGCGCGCTGCCCCACCGGAGCCATCACCATGGAACGAGTCGATCTACTGCCCGCCTGATATGAACCCACCCACCAGCACCCCGGGCGTCACCCGCCGCGGATTCATCGCCCTGACCTTCGGCTGGGTCACCGCCACATTCGCCGGCCTGGCCGCGGCCGCCGGGGCCGTCCGTTTCCTCGTGCCCAATGTTCTCTATGAACCGGACCAGCGCTTCAAAGCAGGCCGGCCGGATGAATTTCCCGACGGCTCGATCACGTTCATCGAGGACCAACGCGTTTTCCTCATGCGGCGCGGCAACACTTTCCGCTGCCTGTCCGCCGTCTGCACCCATCTCGGATGCACGGTCAATCACGCTGGCGAGGGCTTCCACTGTCCCTGCCACGGCAGCACTTTCGACAACCAAGGCAAGGTTTCCAGCGGCCCGGCCCCGCGCGCCTTGACCTGGTACCTCATGACCATGAGCAAAGACGAGCGGCTGCTTGTCGACAAGGGCCAGATCGTCGAGGCCGACAAGTATCTGGTCGTATGAAAACACCCCTGCCCATCCGGTTCTGGCGGTGGTTCGAGCAGACGACTCTCGGGCGCTCGATCTTCCGCGTCGGTGTGCCCCGGAGCAATCTCAGCCGGGCGCAGGCGATGGTCTCCAGCTTCCTGCTGCACATGCAGCCCGCCAAGGTGCAGCGGCGCACGCTCAAGGCCACCACCACGTTCGGCCTCGGGCTGATCTCACTTTTCCTCTTCGCCATCCTGATCATCACCGGGGTGCTCCTGATGTTCTATTATGTGCCGAGCATCGAACGCGCCTACAACGGCATGAAGGACCTGCAGTACGTCGTCTCCGCCGGTTTGCTCCTCCGGAACATGCACCGCTGGTCCGCCCACCTGATGGTCGCCTGCGTGCTGTTGCACATGTGCCGGGTGTTCTACACGGGCGCCTACAAGCGGCCGCGCGAATTCAACTGGCTGCTCGGCGTCGGGCTTTTTCTGATCACGCTGGGGCTGAGCTTCACCGGCTACCTGCTGCCGTGGGACCAGTTGGCCTTCTGGGCCATCACCGTCGGCGCCAACATCGCCTCGTACGCGCCGGTGGTCGGACCCAAGCTCAAATACCTGCTCCTCGGGGGCAACGTCGTCGGCCAGGAGGCGCTGATCCGCTTCTACGCGCTCCACGTGATCTTTCTGCCGGCGGTGGCCGGCCTCATGATCGCCGTGCATATCTGGCGGGTCCGCAAGGACGGCGGGCTGGCCCGGCCGGATGAAGCAGCCGATGTCGTCGAGCAACTTGACGCCAGCCAACTGCCGACCAACAAAAGCTACGGCCTCATGGAACTGGCCCGGGGCACGAGCCCGCAGGTGGGAGTCAATCAGGAGGACCTCGTGTTTTCCTGGCCGCACCTGCTTTTCCGCGAGATGCTCGTCTTCCTCGTGGTGCTCGCCCTCGTGCTCAGCCTGGCGATTTTCTGGGATGCGCCGCTGGAGCAGTTCGCCAACCCGATTCATCCGCCGAATCCGGCGAAGGCTCCGTGGTATTTCCTCGGGCTGCAGGAACTGGTCAGCTACTCGGCCTTTTGGGGCGGCGTCGTTGTGCCGGGCCTGCTGGTGGCCGTGCTGGCCCTCGTGCCCTACCTCGACCGGGGCCGGACGGGCGTGGGCCGCTGGTTCGCCCGCGAACGCACCGTGGCCAACACGATTTTCACCCTCTGCCTGGTCATCATGATCGTGCTGACGATCATCGGGACCTTTTTTCGCGGCCCCAATTGGGGCTGGGTGGTGCCGTGGAAGGAAACGCCGGCGGCCGTGGAGGAACATTGACATGGCCGACGAATCCCCGCGCAAATTCTACGGACTGTTCACCGCCCTCGGGCTGTTGGTGAGCGTCCTGGTCGTCGTCGGTTACTACAAGGACCAGTTTCGCGACTGGAAAACCTACCAGCAGCAGTTCGTGAAGGAGGAGCTCAGGCGGGCCACCACGCCGCAGCAGCGACTGCTCGCCGAGAGTACGCCGGTACAGATTAGGCAGATCGTGCTGCCGGAACTCAACCGGGTCGATCGCTGTACGACCTGCCATATCGCTTCAGAAGATCCCACCTATGGCGGATTTCCGCAGCCGCTTGCCTACCATCCCCATCACGAGCAGCATCCGTTCGACAAATTTGGCTGCACGGTCTGCCATCGAGGCCAGGGTCGCGCCACGACCACGGTCGCGGCTCACGGACATGTGGCACACTGGGACGAGCCGATGCTGCCGTTGCGTTACATCCAGGCCTCCTGCGGTCAATGCCACCAGGCTACCGACAATCCGGCGGCGCCAGAGCTGGCCCGCGGTGAGATGGTCTTTGAAACGAACGGGTGCCGGGGCTGCCACAAACTTGGCGGGACTGGGGGAACACTCGGCCCGGAATTGGACACCGTGGGCGCTCGTCGCGCGCCCGAGTGGTTGAAAAAACATTTCACCGATCCTGCTTCGGTTACGCCGGGCTCCGGCATGCCTCCGCAGAAACTTGGCGAGCCCGACCTGGAGGCGATCACGTTGTTCATGCTGAGCCAGACCGGGCGGGGCCTGCCGGGTTATTATTCTTCGATGAAGGTTATTCCCAGTGCCGCGGAAGGCCGCCGACTCTTTCAGCAGAAAGGCTGCATCGGCTGTCACACCGTTGCTGGCCAAGGCGGCAAGATCGGTCCGGTTCTGGACGATGTCGGCCTCCGCCGGTCGCCGGAATGGATCATGCGCCACTTCCGCGATCCGCAGTCCGTCACGCCCGGTTCTGTCATGCCTAAATTCGGATTTTCCGAGAGCCAGACGCGGGCTCTGACGGATTTCCTGCTGCACCTGCGCGACCAGCAAATCGCACTCAGCCTGCCCGGCTTGATCACGCCGGTCGAGCGCGGCCGGGAGGTATTCCGCAAGTACGGTTGTGCGGGCTGCCACGGCCCCGAGGGTAAAGGGGGCGTCCCAAACCCGAATGCCAAGACCGCCGAGCAGGTGCCCGGACTTCAACATGTCGCCGACGGTTATACCAATGATGAGCTGAAGGCCCTGGTTATGCGCGGTCAGCGGGAGATTGCTCCACTCGATCCCCACCGTCCACCGCCTCCCCTCTACATGCCGCCTTGGCGCGGAATGATTCAGGAGGGGGATCTCGACGACCTGGCCGCCTATGTGATGAGCCTAAAAACAAAGACGGATGTTGATTTTTAAACTGACCGCATTTTGCCCCACCAAGAACAACCCGCTTGCCCCTGACCTGACCAACCAATCAACCGCTCAACGCAATGAGAATCCAAACCCTGAAATTACCGAGCCAAGCCAATTCAGTCCCTGAGGCGCGCCGGCCCGGGCTCCGGGTGGTCCTCGGCCTGGCTTCTTTGCTGGCTGCCGCCCTCGGTCTGGGACCTTCCACGGCTTGGGCCCTCCCAAGCTTCGCCCGTCAGTTGAACCTGCAGTGCATTTCCTGTCATACGGCGTTCCCGATGCTCAACCAAT
Source organism: uncultured Oleiharenicola sp. (assembly GCA_964492635.1). Lineage (GTDB taxonomy): Bacteria > Verrucomicrobiota > Verrucomicrobiia > Opitutales > Opitutaceae > Lacunisphaera. The sequence continues at coordinate 12,848 of CAZBLQ010000030.1, read as the reverse complement.
TTGGTCGAACGTTCAAGTTGACCGGGTACACGGAAAGCGTGGACGACGCCAGCCTGCCGCCGCCCTTGGCCGCCATGCTCATGCCGTCGTTCACCCATACCAGCGCGCCACAGGCAGGTGGGGCGGCACCCGGTTTTAGCGAGAACAACAACACCGCACTTACCCAGGCGAGCATCTTTTATGCCGGCCGGTTGTTCGGACCCTATGCGAAGAGTCTCTTCGGACCGGAAGGTGCGGCGCTGGCGAACAAGTTTGGTATCTTCGCCCAGGTGACCTACGACGGAATCGGCAAGAGCTGGTCATGGGATAACACTGAACTGCGGTTTGCCGACAAGGCGGAGATTGGCGAGCGCGATGTCATCTACGGCGTTTATCTGAACAACAACCCGACGCTGCAGGATCCTTGGAACAGTACGCCGGCCTTCGGCTATCCGTTCTCCGGTTCAGGTCTGGCGCCTTCGCCGGCCGCCTCGACGCTGATCGAGGGCGGTCTTGCCCAGCAGGTTGCCGGATTGGGTGCCTATGCGCTGGTCAACGACCGGTTCTATTTTGATGTTGGTGGCTACCACACACTCCCGGCTCATTTCCAGAAAGCACTGGGGGTGGATCCCTCGGGTGAGACCCAAGTCTCGGGAGTGGCTCCTTACTGGCGCTTCGCTTACGAAAGGCCGGTCGGCGAGGGCCGGTGGGAACTCGGAACTTTCGGCATGTCCGCTTCGACCTATCCCGGGCGGGATCCGAGCGAGGGGGCCGATCGCATCACTGATTTTGGTTTTGATACCCAATACCAGCTTCCCACCAGTCACGGAGACTTGGCACTGATCGCATCGTGGATTCACGAGCAGCAACGCTGGGACGCGAGCGAAGTGCTGGGCAACACGACAAATCAATCCGACTCGCTCGACAGTTTCAAGGTTACCGCCAGCTACCTGCACGACAAGACCTATGGCATTACGGTGCAGTATTTCTCCATCACCGGCAGCGAGGACTCGACCTTATACTCAGGCAGTGCGGCCGGTTCACCCGCCAGCGATGGGTTCATTCTTCAAGCCGACTACCTTCCATTCAACAAGGGCGGGGGACCGTCCTTCTGGCCCCGCAGCAATTTAAAACTAACGCTTCAGTATGTCTCTTACAACCGCTTCAATGGTGGGAGGACCAACTATGACGGTGCCGGGGCCAAGGCGTCGGACAACAACACACTCTATCTGGAGGCTTGGATTGCTTTTTGAACAGAATGGCCCGGCCTTTGTGGTAACAAAGTACGCCCATCGCTTGCCACCGTATTTCGGGGCTCAGTCCATTTTGTCCCGAATCGACCTGAAGCTTGTCCCGGAGAGAGGGCCGGCGTGACAATTGCCTCTTAACCTTGAGGGGGTTGTGCTCTGTTACCCGACGGGCAAAGGCTTTGATGAGAAACCGGTCGCAAGTGTGCGCTTGAGTTCCAGCGTTGAAAAGGTGTGCATCGTGCGGGGATTCCCAAACCGATGCCCATGTCGTTACCAGAGCAAACGCCGGCGGCGGGCGAACTGACCGCGTTGCTAAACCAAGCCGTGCTGCGGCTCGGTCAGGACGTGTGCACAGCCAAGCTCCAACCCGACCGGCTGGTGGTCAAATACCAACCGGGTCGCCGCTACCTGGTGCTGACGCCGCGACAATGGGGACTGCTGCAGGAATTTGGCGGCGGGCGTACGGTTACCAGTGTCCTGTGCGCGGCGATTGCCGCCCAGCGCTGCCCGTCGCTGCGGGAGTTTTATGAACTGGTGGTGAAAGCGGTGCGGGCCGGTATTCTGGAAAGCGACATCCAGCCACTGCCACCGGCAGATCCCGCGGCGCGGTGGCCCTTGCGGCTCAAGGGCGCGGTGGTACGTTGGCTGACGGTGACGATGATGGTGGCGACCGCGGTCAGCCTGGGACTCCATCCGGTGCAGATGCCGCAACATCCAGGCTGGCTCGTCGTGGGCTGGCTGGCGGCTTGTGTCGCGGCCAGCGCAGGGTGGTCGCTGGCGGCGGGCGTAGTGAGGGCGGCAGGAGGTGAGGTGTATCACCCGCGCTTTGTCTGGAAGACGCTGGTGCCGCGATTCCGCGTGGATTTGGATGACGCGGTCATGGGCGGACGTGACACCGGGATCAACACCGCCTTGGCGCGGCTGGCCCCGTTTTTTGCTTTCACGCTGGCGGCAGTCTGGTGGGTTCCGGAATTGCTGGTCCCGCTGCTGGGCGGCATTTTGCTCCAACTGTCACCGCTGTGGAACTCGCCGTTCCACGACCTGCTGGCTGCGCTCTACCGGGATCCACAACTGGCGACGGCTTACGATTTCGTTTTCGCGCAAACCCGGCTGTTCACCCTTTTGCTGCACGCTAAGCAGCAGATTGCCGACCGGAAATTTCTGCTGGCGTGCGCGGGTGCGACCGTGGGGTGGTTGCTGCTGGTTTTTCTGAGCGGTTGCGTGCTGTGGCAGGCCAATGCGGTGGAGCTGCTGCAGCGTTTCCATGCGGTCGGCGGCTGGCATTACACGGCGTTGGTGCTGCTGATGCTGCTGGCGGCAGCCGTGCTCGGCGCGGCGGCGGCGGCGGGCTGGATTGCGTTCAGCCATCTGCGGGCCTGGTGGCGCGAGCGGGTGGAACGGCGGCGGCGGCCGCAACCGGCCCTGGTGTCCGTTGAGACCATCGCGGAATGGCTGGGCCGTACCGTGCTGTTCCACGATTTGAGCGCGGAGGATTTGCAGGCTCTCGCCGCGGCGGTAAAGCCGGAGGAACACAAACGGGGCAGCTTCGTTGTGCGGGAAGGTGAGCCGGGCGAGCGACTCTATATGGTGATTTCGGGGCGGCTTGAAGTGCGGCGCGACTATGCCCCGGGCCGGTCAGAACCGGTGGCGGAGATAGGCGAGGAGGATGTGTTCGGTGAAATCGCGCTCCTGCAGGGCGGACCGCGCACACGTTCCATCCGCTGCCTTACCGCCAGTGTGCTGCTGGCGCTGGACAAAGCGGATTTCGAGCGACTGGTGCTGTCGCGGCTGACACGCCAGGCGGTCGAGGATGCGGTCCAGAAGGTGGGGTTCCTGCAACATGCCGGGCTGACCCGCCACTGGAGTCAGGCGACGATGGCGGCCTTCGCCCGGAAGGCGAACCTGCGGGAGTGGCCCGAGGGTACGGTCATCATGCATGAAGGGGAGCCCAACCACTGGTTTTTCCTGGTGCACCGGGGCGAGCTGGCGGTACGGCAAAAGGACATGGAACTGCGCCGGCTGAAAATTGGGGACACCTTTGGAGAGCTGAGTCTCATGGGTGACGGCTTGGCGACGGCCAGCGTGGTAGTGAGGAGCAAGGTGGCAAGCTGTCTGGTGATCGGCGGTCGGGATTTTATCGAATTGATCACACAGGATTTTGCGGTCGGGATGCAGTGGGAGGAAATGAGGCGGCGGCGGGTCGAGCTGGAAAGCTGAGGGAGCCGGCGAAGGGACAGATGGGCGGCGCATTCCTCACGCAGCCGATGGTGGAACCCGAAAACGAACCATGCCTTGCTTCGCTAATCCTCAATCATCTCCCGAGGACCGTGCGGAGCATTTTGCCGAGATCGCCGACCCGGTAGGGTTTGGTAAGGTAACCACAGAAACCCATGTCGAGAAACTGGCTCGCCATCTCATCGCTGTCGTAGCCGCTGACCATGATGGCATTCACCTCGGGATGCAGATCGCGCAGCTGACGGAACGTCTGTTCCCCGCCCATGCCGCCGATGATGGTCAGGTCCATGATGACGGCGTCGTAGGGTCGCCGGATGTTGAGGTAGCGCTTGTATAATTTAACAGCCTCCTCGCCGTTGCTCGCGAGATCGTATTTGTAGCCGAGGCTTTCGAGCATGCTGCCAGTGAGGGCGCGAATCTCCTCGTCATCATCCATGAAGAGCACGCGGCCGGTCCCCAGGTTCAGACTGGGCGCGCGGCGGGCTTCGATTTTCTCGGGTTGGTCCGCTTGGGGTAGAAACACCGTGAAAGCAGTACCGACGCCAACCTCGGTGTCGACGCCCATCTGGCCGCCATGGCGCATGACAATGGAACGCACCGTGGCGAGGCCAAGGCCCGTGCCGGTTTTCTTTGTGGTAAAGAAGGGATCGAAGATTTTTTCCATGTGCTCGGGTTTGATGCCACTGCCGTTGTCGCGCACCTCGATGGCGACATAGGTGCCCGCGGACAGTTTTGTTATCTGGCCCTCGGCCAGTGTGACGTTGCCGGCGCTGATCCAGATCTGGCCCTGGCCGGTGGGCATGGCCTGGATGGCGTTGATGATTAAATTCTGGAATACTTGGAGCATCTGCGCGCGGTCCACGCAGACGGTGGCCGTGTCCGGGGCGAGATTGACCTCCACCTTCACGGTCGAACCCGCGGCGGCGAGCCGCACGGAGTCAGACAGGATGTCGGCTGGTTTCACGACCTGGCGCACGGCGGTGCCACCCTTCGAGAAAGTGAGCAACTGCTTCGACAGCGACTTGGCAGCGAGGCAGGCGCGCTCGCTGTTGGCCAGCCCGGAATAGTCGTGGTTCTCCTTACCCATGGAGACACCGCCCAGGATGGTGGTCAGGAGGTTGTTGAAGTCATGGGCGATGCCGCCCGCCAGCTGGCCGAGGGTTTCGAAGCGGTTGGCCCGCATGAGTTCCTCCGGCGTCAGGCTCATCTCGTCGGGATTGCGGAACACCACGACCACGCCCGCGGGTTCGCCGGTCGCCCCGGCCACGGGGCGCGAGCTGAAAACGACAGGCAGGGATTTGCCATCGCCGAGATCGAGGGAGAATTCGTTGTTGAGCGGCATGGGCTCGCTGGTCGCGAGGGCCTTGGCCACGGGATTTTCCCCGGCCTGGCCGTTTTGCCGGTGCACCAGGTGAAAAATTTCCCCGGCGGACTGGCCGGCCGCCCGGTCATTGGTGAGCCCAAGCAATTGCTCCGCTTTGGGGTTGAGAAAAACAACCCGGCCCTTGCCGTCGGCCAGCAGTACCGCTTCCTGCAACTCCGCGAGCATCACGGCCAGGTGTGACGCCGGCAGCCCAAGGCTCGAGTCGGCGGGGGTCCCGGCGGCTTCCGGCATCGGCACGGCAAAACCGAGGACACGCTGCAGCTCCTTCTTTCGCGAAATCTGCCGGACGATACCGGCGTGAACCAGCACGTCGCGACCCTCTTTATGGCGCAGGCGTAGCGTGTCGAAATATGCGATCTGACTGGGATGCTGGGCCAGGAAGTAGGCTTGCACGCCACCCGCAGTTTCATCCATGGGCAGGGTGCGCAGAAACGATTCGAGTGTGCCGGGCAGCTCGTTTTCGGCGTAACCCAGCAGGGACTTGAATCCGGGCGAGAGCCAATAGAGCCCGGAAGAGAAATCCAGGTCGAACACCCCGACGCGCCCGCGGTCAGCAAGTTGTTGCAATCTTTCCTCCGCCCTCAGGCCGGCCTCTTCGAAATCCTTGCGGTCGCCGATATCAATATGCGCACCAATTACCCGCTGCAGGGCGCCATTCGGGCCATAGAGCTGCACGCCCACGCTTTGCACCCAGACGTAGTGTCCACGCGCGTGCTTCATGCGGAACTCGAGGGAAAACTGCCGCGTCCCGGTCGAACCGCCGCGCCCCTGCCGGTCTGGAGCGGCGGCCGAATCATCGGGGTGAATCAGGGTGAGCCATGATTCGTAGGTGTTGGGCAGTGCCGAATCGGCATAGCCGAGCAGCCGTTTCCATGCGGCCGAGTAATAGGCTTCGTTTTTCAGGAAATTCAGGTCGAAGAAACCCAGCGGGCTGCGTTCGTTGAGTTGATTGAGGAAGTCATCGGTGGTGGCAGCGGGAACTGCGGCCGGCACGGGCAGGCTGATAAAGGCAAAATACCCCGGAGAAACGCCGCCGGTTTTCTCAATCCGCACCATGGCTTCAAGCGCGGCGGTTTCCTTGGGCTGGAGCTGCAACCTGATGGGCTGCTGTTGGGCGGCCGCCAGCAGCACTTCCCATTGCGATTGCACCCAGCCCGATTCCCTTGAGACCACCTCGAAGACAAACAGATTGGGGAAAAGATCATCCACCAGCTCGGTGGCGGAGGCTTGCCAAAGGTTGCAGGCGGCGACACTCGCGATTTGAACGCGGCCGTTGGCATCCAGCACAAGTACGGCGCTCTCGGCCTGGGCGAGGGCTTTGGGGGCGGCACTATGGGCGGACGGTGTTTGCACTCCGAGAAGAGGGCGCATTGTTGAGTGCGGGCGATTTCCCGCGAGCAAACAATGGCCAGCGCTCTTGCGCCGGCGATTATTTAAACCCATTTTACGAACCCAGAAGGAACTCTCAGCGCCCGGAGGGCCGGGCCAACGGGCCGTCGTCCCGCCAGCGGCGCACCCGTTGCTCAAGGAAATCAATCCAGATGGGTTGATCGTTCAGACACGGAATGTGTTCAAACCATTCGCCACCCGCGGCCTTGTAATTTTCCGCTCCTTCCACGCGGATCTCCTCCAGGGTTTCGAGACAGTCCGTCACAAAGGCCGGGGTGATCACCAGCAGACGTTTCTTGCCGGCTTTGGGGAGGCGTTCGAGTTCGTAGTCCGTATACGGTGAGAGCCAGGGTTCGCCCACAAGCCGTGACTGGAAAGACATGGACCATTTCGCCGGATCGAGTCCGGCACTCCGGGCAAAAGCCTGGGTCGTGTGTGTCACCTGGGCCTTGTAGCAGGTGGCATGGGCGGGGCTGCATACATTGCAGCAATCAGGCACGACCTGGCAGTGGGCATGGGACGAGTCGGCCTTGGTCAGATGCCGGACCGGAAGACCGTGATAGCTGAAGAGCAGATGATCATGCGGTTTGGCCAGATAGGGACGCGCGCTCTCGATCAGCGCGGCAATATAGTCGTCATCGGCGAAAAAGGGTTGCACGGACTCGATGCTCAGGTCCGGCGCAATTCTGGCGGCTTCATGACGGACTTTCGCCACCACGGTCTCCCAACTCGACATCGCGTAGTGCGGGTATTGCGGGAAAAGCAGCAGGCGATCGATGCCGGCGTTGGCGATCCGGTGGAGCGCGTCAGCGATCGTTGGGGCGCCGTAGTTCATGGCAAGTTCCACCGGCAGGTCGACCCTCTGTTGCAACTTTGCCTGGGTGCGCTTGCTCGTCACAATCAAGGGTGAGCCCTCCGCAGTCCAAACGCTCTGGTAGGCATGGGCGGATTTTGGGGCGCGAAACGGGGCGATGATCCCATTGACCAGCAGCCATCGGAACGGTTGCACCGGCTTGTCGATCACGCGTTCGTCACCGAGAAACTCCCGCAGGTAGCGCCGGACGTCTGCAACGGCGGTGGAGTCCGGTGAACCCAGGTTTAGCAGCAAAACAGCGCGCTTGGACATGTGGCGCACATTCATCAAGGCAGGCCTCTATTTTGTCAAATTAGGTCGCTGGGCGAGCCGGGTAAATTCTTTCTCGGCACCAAGTCCATCTTGGCTTAACCTGAGGGGAAATTTACCGATTCTCCCGGATATACTTTTGACGTTAGTCGCGCTTTCCCGTCCCGGGCCGAAAGCACGTCCTGCAGATGCTCCCACCCCCTTCGCTTTCTCCCCGCTGCCGAGCCACCACAAGGTTCGCCTGTCTGGCGGCATTGACGCCAGCCATGGCTGGGGCGACGGGTGGCCCGGACGTTTCTGCCGGCGTTGCCGGACTGGCGGTCGTAGCGACCGGTCTGGTGGCGGGGCTGATTGTCTGGCAGCTGAGCCGGATAAGGCAGCGGCGGCTGGAGAACCAGGCTTCGCGGACGATCAAGCAAATAACATTGCTGATTGAGCATACGGACTGCCTCCTTTGGGAAGCCCAGGTGGAAATGGGTCCCGGTGAATGGAAGTGGGATTTCACGCTGCACACCTCGGCGTTGTCCCGGAAACTCTTCGGCGACCAGCTGCCGTCCGCGGAGGTTGGGTTGTGGTACCAGCTCAAGATACCGGAGCGGGCGGAGATGGACCGGCGTTCGCGCGAGGCGATACAAAACAGGCTCCCCGGCTATGAGCAGCAATTCCGGGTGGACCGGGACGGAAGGGCACTATGGTTGAATGAGAGTGTATCGATCACGCCAAGCGGGCCGAATCGATTCTGGCTCGTCGGCCTGGTGACCGACATCACGGCCCAGCACGAAGCCGAACAGGGGCGTCATGCGAGTGAGGAAAAGTTGAACCAATTGATGGCCCACGCCAACTGCCTGCTCTGGCAGGCCCATGTCACGCGGGATGAGGCGGGCATATTTCACTGGGAGTGGTTCGTGCCGCGTTCGGAATTGTACCGGCGCATGGTTGGTGAAAATCCCGGCCAAAAGGCAATCATGCCCTGGGGCTTGATCAACGTCCCGGAGTTTCCCGAACTGGAAGCGCGCAGCCGTGACGCCATGCAACGCGGACTGCCGGGATACGAACAGGTGTTTAGGGTCATCAAGGGAAATGAAGTCCTGTGGATGCATGAACAGGCCTCGGTCACCCACTTGGGGAACAATCACTGGAAAATAGAAGGAGTGGTCATTGACATCACGGCGCAGCGGCAAGCAGAAGAAGCGCAAAAGACCAGTGAATCGCGGCTGGAGCAGCTGCTTGAACGGGCCGATTGCATGATCTGGCAGGGGCATGTCAAACGGCTGCCGGGCGACGAACTGAGCTGGGCGATTTTTTTGCCACGCTCGCAACTTTACCGGCGGATTTTTGGTCGCGACCCTGACAGTGCCAATATTTTCCAATGGGGTGAAGTGGGCGTGCCGGAGGTTTCCGAAATGAGAAAACTTGCCCGTCACGCCTTGTTTAGTGGCATGGAGGGTTATGAGCAAAGGTTTCATGTCCCCAACCCCGAGAGGGATATCTGGCTGGTTGAACAAGTGAACATCAGCCCCGCCGGGTCGGAGGAGTGGAATCTGGTCGGCATCATCACGGATATCACTGCGCGGCACGAGGCCGAGGAAGCCCAGCGCACCAGCAAGGCGCAGTTGCAGCAGATTCTCGAGCTGGCCGACTGCATGGTTTGGGAGGGGAGTGCGACAACCATGCCGGACGGCAGCCTTGACTGGAAAATCTACACTCCACCGCGCTCAATGCTTTACCGCCGTCTGTTCGGCGATGAGGTGGATTCGGAGACCCTTGATTGGCGGCTGCTGGACGTGCCGGAAATGGAGGAGATGAACCGGCGGGCGGACCAAGCGCTACGCACGCACGCATCCAGTTACGAACAGGAATTCAGGGTGATCTCGCCTCTGCGGGTGACTTGGCTGCACGAGGTTGTCACTATCATTCCCGGGGATTCCGACCGGTACCGGATGGTAGGGGTGATTACGGATATCACGGCGCAACGCGAGGCGCAGGAAGCCCGCCGGGCCAGCGAGGACCAGATGCGGGAAATCCTTTCCGGCGCAGATTGCCTGCTGTGGCAGGCGCGGGTCTTCCGGATTGGTCCGGACAATCTGCGGTGGGTGATGTATATTCCGCCGTCACGGCTTTATCGCGAAGTTTTCGGCTCCGATCCGCCCGATCCTCCCGTGCTGTTGTGGTTGCAGGTCATCGATGAGGCCACCAACCGGGAAAACAACGCCCGTTCGACCAAGGCGATCCTGTCGGGCGCGCCGGGCTATGAGCATGAGTTCCGGGCGCAACGGGGGACGCGGGTGTTCTGGTTGCACGAAAAGGTTTCGATCAGCTCGGTGGGTCCGGGGGAGTGGAGACTGGTCGGGGTCATGACCGACCTGACCGCCCGGCGCGGGGCGGAACAGGCAGTGCGCGCTTCCGAGGTGCGCTACCATTCGCTGTTCCAGCACACCCCGGTGGCGATTGTGGAAACTGATTTCAGCAAAGTCGGCCTGTGGCTGAATGAACTGCGCACCTCCGGCGTGAACGATCTGGCGGCCTGGCTCGATCAGGATCCGAAGCGGCTGTACCTTGGGGCGAAACTGGTGCGGGTATCGGACAGCAATGAGACCGCGCAGGTGATGCTCCGGGCGAGAAAACCGAGCGATTTCCGGCGGCGGCGCGGCGTGCTGGCCACGCCTGATTCCTTGCGGGTGATCCGGGCGACCCTCTTGGCCCTCTGGGAAGGGCGCAATACACTCGAGGAGCAGCTGGAGATGCGCGACTTCGAGGGCGGGCTGCATTACATGAACATCCGCTGGTGGATTGCCCAGAGCGAGTCCGGGCTGGATTTGAGCCAGTCAGTGCTGGTGTTTGTGGACCTGACCGAACTCAAGCAGACCGAGGCCGCACTCGCGTCCGAGAAGGAACGGCTGGCGGTAACGCTGCAGGCGATGGCCGAGGGCGTAGTCACCACTGATATTACCGGCCGGGTGCAATTCATTAATCCCGCCGCGATGGTGATCAGCCAGTGGGATGCGGGTGCGATTGGCCGGCCGATTACAGAAATATTCGTGCTGGAAAACGACCGCACAGGCGCTTCTTTCGCTGTGCCCTTCACCCAGGTGGCCCGGGGTGATGCGGTGATTGAACTGCCGGCCCAGACCCGGCTGGTCACGCGGAGCGGGCAGCACCGGCTGGTCGACGGCTGCTGTGCACCGATTCATTCCGCGGACAACCAAGTGATCGGTCTGGTGCTCGTGTTCCGCGATATCACAGAGCACGAACGCTTGGAGCAGGAACTAGTCCGGGCCACGCGGCTGGAGTCCGTGGGCATTCTCGCCGGCGGCATTGCCCATGATTTCAACAACATCCTGACCGGGGTGATGGGCAACCTCGCCTTGGCCCAGCTCGACATCGATGCCAACACGGACAGCGGGACGCGATTGCGCGAAGCGGAGAAGGCCGCGCTGCGTGCCCGCGACCTCACGCAACAGTTGCTCACCTTCGCCAAAGGCGGTGAACCCGTGCGCGCGGCCGTGCAGTTGGAGGCCATCCTGCGGGAGACGGCGAACTTCGCCCTCCATGGGTCCAATGTGAAGGCAATCTATCATATCCCGGCCGACCTTTGGTCAGTCGACGCCGACAAGGGACAGATCGGGCGGGTGGTGCAGAATCTGGTCATCAACGCGGTTCAGGCAATGCCTGCCGGCGGCACGTTGCGCCTCAACGCGTGCAACGAAAAAATCACCGGCCCCGGCCACACGGGGCTGGCCCCGGGTGACTATGTGCAGATCGCCATCGCCGACACTGGCGAAGGCATCAAACCGGATCATCTGGCACGCATCTTCGATCCTTATTTTACGACAAAGCAGACCGGCAGCGGTCTCGGCCTGGCCGCCGTTTATTCAATCGTCAGGAAGCACCACGGCTACATCGACGTCGAATCACAGATCGGCCAGGGCAGCACCTTCCACATCTGGCTGCCGGCGCTGCAGACAACCCGGGTCGCCTCCGCCCCGCCCATGCCCGAGTCCCAAAACCGATTTGAAGGCCGGGTGCTCTTCATGGACGATGAGGAGCCCATCCGGCGGATGGCCGGGCAGATGTTGCGGCGTCTGGGTTTCGAGGTGGAAGGGGCGGTCGATGGGGTCGAGGCGGTGGAAAAATTCAGTGCGGCCCGGGCGGCAGGAGAACCTTTCACGCTGGTCATCATGGATCTCACCGTGCCGGGCGGCATCGGCGGACGCGAGGCCATCATTCAGTTGCGCGAAATCGATCCGCTGGTGAAGGCCATCGTTTCCAGCGGTTACTCGAGCGACCCGGTGCTGGCGAACTTTCGGGCCCATGGTTTCTGCGGCGTGGTGGCGAAACCTTACAAGCTCGACGATTTTATCAAAGCGGTCCGGGAAGCGCTGACGGACCAGAGGACCTAGCGGGGTAAGAGCAGCGGACCGCGTCCGCCCTTCAGGCGGCGAGCGAGCGGATGGCAGCGATCAGCCGGTGGGTGTTTTCGGGCGTGATGCGGTCCGTTACAATTGTGCGGGGTGCCGTGCGCGCCAGATCCAGCCGGGCACCCTGTTCCGTGCCCGGCCGAACAAAATCCTCGATGAAATCCATGCCGCCCCTCGGCTTGATCCAGCGATAATACATGTCCGCTGCCTCGGATTCGATGACAATGTCCAGCTTGAGCAGGATGTGGCAGTAAAGCGTCAGGTCCCGGTACGAGGCAAACCACGTCGGGGGGCAAACCAGCTGATCCCTGATGATGAGCGTCATGGCAGGTTTCCTTCTGCAATTTTTATGCCGTCGCGTGGTTAAGTTGAGATTTTATCTGGATTTGGGAGCCGGCAATGCGTTCACTGTCCGGGCCTATATCGGCACATTTTCCCATGAATTCAACACGACCGCCAGTACTGCTTGTCATTCGCGATGGTTGGGGCAAAAATCCCAACCCGGCGCAGGATAAATTCAATGCCGTCTTTCTCGCCCGGAAGCCCTGTGACGATGCATTGCATGCGAAGTTTCCCTACACGCTCGTCGCCGCCAGTGGCCTCGATGTCGGCCTGCCCGCCGGCGTGATGGGCAACAGCGAGGTCGGCCATGAAAACATCGGTGCCGGCCGCATTGTCGACCAGGAGCTGGTGCGGATTAACAAGCTGTTTTCCGAGAAACGCCTCGCGGCCAATCCCGTCTGGCGGGGCGCGGTTGACCGGGTGAAGTCGCGTCGTTCGCGGCTGCACCTGATGGGCATCGTCTCTGACGCCGGCGTACACGGCATGCTTGAGCATCTTTACGGCCTCCTGCGCCAGGCGAAGACGGATGGCTTGACGGAAGTTTTCATCCACGCCTTTACCGACGGGCGCGACACGCCGCCGATGAGTGGGCTCAGCTACATCAAGCAGGTCGAGGCCCAATGCCAAATTATCGGCCTCGGCAAAATCGCGTCGGTTTGCGGGCGCTTCTGGGCGATGGACCGCGACAACCGCTGGGAGCGCGTGCAGCAGGCCTACGACATGCTGAC
>CAZBLQ010000029.1:30736-35466 GCA_964492635.1 uncultured Oleiharenicola sp. | reverse complement strand
GACGACATCATCCGCGCCACCGACGCCCTGATGGTGGCGCGCGGCGACCTCGGCATCGAAGTGCCCCTGCAGGAGCTGCCCGTAATCCAGCGCCGCGCCGTTCGCACCTGCCTCGCCATCGGGCGGCCGGTCATCATCGCCACGCACATGCTCGAGTCCATGATCAACCAGCCGATGCCCAGCCGGGCCGAGATCACCGACGTGGCCAACGCCGTCTATGAGCAGGCCGACTGCGTGATGCTCTCCGGCGAAACCACCGTCGGGAAATACCCGATCGAAAGCATGCAGGTGCTGGACACCATCGCCCGCCGCATCGAGGAGGAGCAGGCCGGCGATTTCCCCGAGCCCGCCGTGTTCCTCAACGAACGCATGAAGGTGTTTCGCGCCGCGGTGGTGCTCGCCAACGAGCTGCCGCGCTCGCTCATCCTCGTGTTCACCCGCCATGGCACGAATGCCGCCGGCCTGGCCGCCCACCGCCCGCCCCGCGCCCCAATCCTCGCCATCACCGATTCGGTTGAGACTTTGCGGCACCTGCGGATGGTGCGTTCGGTCGAACCGTTCCTGCTCACCCCGTTTGGCGAACCCGAGGCCACCATCGAACGCGCCACCTCCGCCCTGCTCCAGCTGGGCCGCATCTGTCAGGACGACCGGCTCATCATCGTTTCCGACGTGCAGACCAAAGACCGCCGCATCGACAGCATCCAGCTCCGTACGGTGGAATAAGGGATGAAGCTCGGTCCAATTGTAGGAGGGGCTTTATACCCCGATGGGCACGCCCCGAATATCGCGGCATAAAGCCGCTCCTACAGCAGGAACCTTCTCGACCATGAAGCGTCTCATCGCCCTGTTTATTCTTGCTGCACAATCTGTCTTCGCGGCCAACTTTCTCGACGCTGACCGGATTGATCTCAAAGCCCTGCTGCCCGCCCCGCCCGCCCCCGATTCACCCGTCACCCGGGCCGAGCTTGATGTCGTGTTGCAGCTTCAGGCCGGGCGCACCCCGGCCCAGGCCGCCCGCTGCCAGCTGATTGAGCGCGAGGACGTGTTTTTTTTCGGCTCCGAGGTGCTCGGGAGCTGGTTCAACGCCGCCAATCTGCCGCAAACCGCCGCATTTTTTGCGAAAGTGCGTACTGACTTCCTGCCTATCAATCGCGCAGCCAAGGCCGTCTGGCCCCGCCGCCGCCCGTCGTACGTGGATGCGCATATCTTGCCGTGCGTTGAGGTTTCCGACAATGGCGCCTACCCGAGCGGGCATGGCATCCAGTCGGCGCTCTGGGCCGCATTGCTCAGCAAACTTTACCCGGCGCAGGCCGCCAGCTTCCAGCAGCGCGCCGGGGAGACGCGGCGGTTCAAGCTCCTCTCAGGCGTGCATTATCCCAGCGATCTCGAAGCCGGGCGGGTGGTTGGCGAGGCCATCGCCCGCGAGTTGCTGAAAATTCCGGCCGTGCAGGAATCCCTCAATGAACTCCGGGTCGAAACCAGGTCCCATCAACCGCAATAAGTGCATTGGCTTTTTTGAACAAATAATGCGCAGCAAGCCACAAAGTGCGCGTAGGCCCAATGCGCGAATTCTGCGATGATATAAGGTACCAAGAAAACCATACCCCTGTCCAAACCGACCAATTACTCCAACCTCACACCGCATATGAGCCCAAGACTGCGCCTCTCCAAAAACACCGTCATCTTCGGCGGAATCTCCCTGTGGGGGCTTCTGCTTGTCTCCTGCATGATGGTCGACCGGACCATCGTCGCCCCGCCCAGCATCGCGGGCGCAACCTTCGTGGGCTCCAAACAGTGCGCCCAGTGCCACGAGGACACGACCAGTCATTTTGCCTCGGCCAGCCACGCCAAACTGGCGCTAAAAGACGCCAAGGGCAATGACAACAGTTGCGAAGCCTGCCACGGCCCCGGCTCGCTGCACGTCAAGGCGGGCGGCGGCAAGGGCACGATTGTCAATCCGCGCAAGTCGCCCGAAACCTGCTTCCAATGCCATCTCGACAAGCGCGGCCAGTTCAGCCTGCCCAACAGCCATCCCGTGCTGGCCGGCAAGATTTCCTGCGTGGACTGTCACGACGTCCACACGGGCAACGCCATCCGTGGCACCGGCGCCGCCCTTGAAGCCGAAAACGAAACCTGCACGAAATGCCACACGCAGCAGAAAGGCCCGTTTGTCTTTGAGCACGCCGCCATGAAGGAAGGCTGCACCGTCTGCCACAATCCGCATGGCACGATCAACCAGAAGATGCTTGTCGCCCGCGACGCCAACCTCTGCCTGCGGTGCCATCTTGAGGCGCCGGATCTGGGCAAGACCGGCCAGATCAACGCCAATGCGATTCACCACGTGGCGGAGGATCATGCCACCCGCTTGATGCAGGGCACCTGCTGGAGCGCCGGCTGCCACGAGGCTCCGCACGGTTCGAACTCCAACAACCACTTCCGCCGCTGAACTCCCAACCTACTCTAACATGCATGCTACAAATTTCTACCTCCGTCGTGGCGCCAGTGTGTTCGCCAGTCTGGCGGCCCTAGCCTTGGGTGGTGTCGGAGCCCAAGCCGATACGGCCCCCAAGCAGGCCGACGCGTTTCCGCTCTTTGACAACTATATCAAGGTGGGCGGCCAGGACACTTCGCTCACCGGCGACGGCGCCGCCTTCCAAGCCCGCACCCAGCAGCCGAAGAGCGGCAGCGGCGGCATCGAGGATTTCCACTACTCCAAAGATCTCGGCAAGGACCAGACCATGGAATTTGACGGCCGGGCCATGGCCGGGGCAGAGGACTATCTTGGCAAACTGAGCCTGTCGAAAACCGACGTCGGCTCGGTCGAGATGGGCTACAAGAAGTTCCGGACTTTTTATGACGGCGTGGGCGGTTTTTTCCCGGGTAGCAATACCTGGACCCCGATGAATCCCGAGGATCTGCACGTCGATCGCGGCCAGCTCTGGGTCGAAGCCAAACTAAACCTGCCCAACCTGCCGGCATTCAGCATCAGATACGTCAACGAGACCCGCAACGGCAAGAAGGACTCGACGATCTGGGGCGACAGCGATTTCACCGGTCTGCCCAACAACAATCCGCCCATCTCCCAGGTGCGCAAGCTCGTCCCCAGCTACCTCAACCTCGACGAACGTCATCAGGAGTTGGAAGGCATCATGAAGCACACGATCGGAAACACGACCTTCCAGCTCACGCTGCTCGGCGACAAAACCGATAACCTCGACACCCGTTTTGTCACGCGCTTCCCCGGTGAGGCCAAGCGCTTTCCCACGCCGGCGGCGACGGTCCTGGTACCGGCGGCCAACATGAACAACCAGATTGTGATGAGCCAATTCGATGGAGTCGACGCGAAGACCTTTCTCGCCAAGGCCACGGTCGAGACCGTTTTCTCCGAAAAATTCAAGGTGTTTGCGGGCATCAGTTATCAGGATGTGAAGAACGATTTCACCGGTGACCGGCCCCTGCTCACCAGCACGCCGACTGCCACGGGAGTCGTGGTTGCCGCAAGCGACAATAACCTGAATCTATTGGGTAACGCGAAGGCCACGATCTACACCGGCAATTTCGGCGTGGAGTTGAAGCCCGTGAAGGAGCTTTCCGTGAATCTGGCCGCCCGCGCCGAAGACGAATACACCAAGAGTGCTGCCACCTTCACCAGTGTGACGGCGGCGGTCAACACAACCACCGGTGTCGTGACCACCACGAACACCCCCCAGGTGGAGTATTCCCGGGTCAAGGGCACATCCTGGACGCCGGCCGTCGACATCCGGTTCACGGGCATACCCGATCTCGCGCTCTATGCCTCGGCAAGCAAGCGGATGCTCAATGGGGACGAGCGTTATTCGACCCCGTATAATCCGGCCACCGCACCCTTCGGCACCATCGCCGCCAACAATCTGTCGGAAGATCACGGCAATTACACCGTGGGAGCCAGCTTGCGCCAGTCCGCCTTCCTTACCCTGCGCGGCGAGGTGTTCTACAAGGATCACGTCAACCAGTCCATCGGCTACGCCACCACCGTCGGCGACCGCTATGTGCTCGGCTACCAGTTTACGGGGATCAAGCTGACCGCCATTGCCAAGCCGCTCGCGGTGCTGACCTTCACGACCCGCTATATCTATCAAAAGGGCAACATGGATGTCGGGGGATATATCCCGGGCTATGGCGATTATGACTCGATGAAAGCGACGAACTACACGCTCGCCGAAACCGTCGATTGGACACCCACCACCCAGTTCTATATGCAGGCCAATGCCAACCTTGTCCTGAATGTGATCGGCACGGTCTACCCTCGGGCGGGGATTGTTCCCGGGACGGCGACGAATGTCACCTACAGTGCCGACGGAGTGCTGCAAAACTCCAACAACAATTACTTCACCGGCAGCCTGCTCGCCGGGGTCGTGCTGACCAAGACGGACGACCTGCAGATGCAGGTGACGTATTACAAGGCCGATGACGCCAACACCCAGCTTGCGAACCTGACCCTGCCTTATGGCGTCGCGGCCGAAGAGGTTTCTGTTTCGGTGGGAGTGAAGCACAAGTTCTCCGACCGCCTGATTGGCCACGCCAAGGTTGGGTATTTCGACAGCAAGAACGACACCACTGGAGGCAACACCAACTTCCACGGTCCTCAGGGTTACGTCTCCCTCGACTACGCCCTGTAACACCCACCCGCCATGAGAACCCCGACCAAGATTGCCCTGCTCAGCCTGGCACTACCGCTCACCGCGGGAGTG
>CAZBLQ010000029.1:0-30636 GCA_964492635.1 uncultured Oleiharenicola sp. | reverse complement strand
AACCCCGACCAAGATTGCCCTGCTCAGCCTGGCACTACCGCTCACCGCGGGAGTGACCCTGGCCGCCACAGCGACCGACAACTGGGAAAACAATTGCGCCTCCTGTCACGGCAGCGATGGCAAGGCCCAGACCAAAACCGGCAAAAAACTCAAGATTCGCGACTACACCGACGCCAAGGTACAGGCGGAGCTCAAGGATGAGGACATGATCACGGCCACCACCGACGGGGTGAAGGTGGAGGGCAAGGAGAAGATGAAGGGGTTCAAGGCCGAACTCTCGGCGGACGAAATCAAGGACCTCGTCGCCTATATCCGCAAATTCAAGATCTGATGCCATGGGTCTGAGGAAATCTTCCAGCCGACGAACGCCCTGCGCGTTCGCCGGCTTTGTTTTTACCCTGACCCCACGATCTCCACCCCCGCCAAAGTGTGCTGGCAACTCAACGATAATTTGGCTGTCATATCCGGATATCCCGCCAATAATCCATACCCAATCCTCGGCAAGAACCTCATTATGAAAACCACGACCAAGATCGCTCTCTCCAGCTTCGCGTTGGCCCTCGTCACCGGGGTCGCGCTCGCCGCACCCGCCGCTGAAAACTGGGAGAACAACTGCACGTCCTGCCACGGCAGCGATGGCAAGGCCCAGACCAAAACCGGCAAGAAGCTCAAGATCCGCGACTACACCGACGCCAAAGTACAGGCGGAACTCAAGGACGAGGAGATGCTCAAGGCCATCACCGAAGGCATCAAGACCGACGGCAAGGAGAAGATGAAGTCCTTCAAGGACGAACTCTCCGCCGACGAGATCAAGGATCTCGTGGCCTACATCCGCAAATTCAAGCCCTGACGCCGCGCCTCCGCAGCACCCCGCCGGCCGACGGAGCGCATCTTGCGTCCGCCGGCTTCGTTTTTCATCCCCCGATCACTGATTCCCCACGCCCATGACCGAGCCATCTAAAAATCAGCCGGTGTCGAAACCCCGCTCGCTTTTCAACAACTGGATCAGCGCCATCGGCGGGGTTCTCGCCTTGGGCGCACTCTTCTCGTTCGCCCTGCTGGTGTGGATGGATTTCACGGGAGACCACCGGAATCCCTACCTGGGCATCTTTACCTACCTTGTTGCGCCCGGGTTTCTGATCGCCGGCATAGCCACCGCGCTTTTCGGGGCGTGGGCCCAGCGTCGCTGGATGCTCACGCATGTCGCCAAGGCACAGGACAAATGGCGCCTGGATTTCTCCGATCCAACCCAACGCCACTACCTCATCCTCCTCGGGGGCGGCGGTGTCGTTTTCCTTTTGATGAGCGCGTTTGGCAGCTACCAGACCTATCACTATTCCGAATCAACCCAGTTCTGCGGCGAGGTCTGTCACCGGGCCATGAATCCCGAGTTCAGCACCTACCGGCGCGGTGGCCACGCCCGCGTGGACTGCGTCGATTGCCATGTCGGTTCCGGCGCCTCCGCTTTCATCAAGGCCAAGATCAACGGCACGCACCAGCTCATCGCCTACACGCTGGACAACTACAACCGTCCCATCGGCACCCCGGTCAAAAACCTGCGCCCGGCCCGGGAAACCTGTGAAAAATGCCACTGGCCGCAAAAATTCCTCGGCAACATCGATCTCACCTTCGACCACTATCTCTCGGACAAGAAAAACACGCCCTACAGCGTTCGGATGCTCCTGCGCGTGAATTCCGGCCGGCCCGGCAGCCCGCTCGGCGGCATCCACTGGCACGTCAGTCCCGACAACACCGTGGAATATTATGCCGCGGATGAGAAGCGCCAGGACATTGTCTGGATGCGGGTGACGAACAAGAAGGACGGCACGGCGAGAGTCTACCGCAACGAGGAATTCAAAGGCGAGCCACCTGCCGGGACCGTTCGCGTGATGGATTGCATCGACTGTCACAACCGGCCTGCTCACGTCTTTCCCCCCATCAATGACGCGGTGGAAAGATCCCTGGCCCTCGGCAACCTCGACATGAAACTGCCGAACATCAAGCGCACCGCCGTGCAGGCCATGCTGCAGAAGGACATCACCACGGCCGCAAATGCGCCCCAGAAGATCGCCGAGTTCATCAGCACCAAATACAAGGACCGTCCCGAGGTGCCGGCCACCATCGCCGAGGTGCAGAAAATCTATGCCGAGACCATCTTCCCCGAGCGCAAGGCCGACTGGCGCGTGTATCCCAATAACATCGGGCACAAGGACTGGCCCGGCTGCTTCCGCTGCCACGACGACAAACACAAGACTGCGGCCGGCGAAACCGTGCGCGCCAGCGACTGTACGTCTTGCCACACCATCATCTCCCAGGGCAAGGACGCCGAGCTCAGCGTGCTTTCCGCCAGCGGGATGGAATTCAAGCACCCCGGCGGCGAATACGACGCGGATCTGAAATGCGCCGACTGCCACAACGGCGGCCTCCAAGGGAAGTAAAGTAGTACGGCTGGGCGGTTTTGCGGGCTGGGTGCCCTCACCCCGCGAGCATGGCGAGCAAAGGTCACGAACAAGCCGCTGGATTCTTCGCTGCGCTCAGAATGACAGCAACGGACCCCTGCTTCGCCCACCTTACTCCGCCCTGCCGCCAGCCGCGCGTTTCCGACGGGCCCGCACCTGGGTGAAGACCAGCGAGACTACCAGCAGCACGGTGCCGAGCACGAGGAAGGAAATGATGCGGTAGGTGGGCGCAAGCTGAGTGAGTCCCACCACGATCACATAAAGCACCGTCAGCAGCAGGGTCAGATGTCCCATCCAGCGGTACTTGGGATTTCGCACGATCAGATTCATGAGGTAGTAGACGACCGCAACCCCGACCCACGCCACGCTGACGTACGCCCCGGGCACGAGGTGGTACAAGGCATAGGGAAACACGACAAACGCACTGGCGAGGTACGCATTGCGCATCAGCTCGGTCGTGAGTTCGAGCCGCTCCTTTTTCCAGTTGAGGATGCGCGCGGTGAGGAGCGCCACCACCCCGAAACCCAGGCTGATGCCCGTCTCCTCCTTCGCGACCACCATGTAGGCCAGCACGATCGAGACATAGATGAAGAAATTCGCGACGACGATCAACCGGGAGCGGAACCAGAGCGCCGTGGCGACGACCACCAAGCTTTGGCCGGACAACCAGATAAAGACCTCCGGGGAGGAAAAGGTTTTCGCGATGGCCGCGCTGAGCGCCAGGTATCCGGTCATGGCATAGAAAAATGTCGTGATCCGACTCGCTTCGCTCCGCCAGAAAGCCACTGCCAGGCCCAGATACACGAGGGCCGCGATCAGATGCGCCTGGGCGAACTGCGCGGGCGACGTTCCCAAGGTCTGCAACAAAAACAACCCGTAGCTCGCACCGCAATTGAGCAGTACGGCCAGGATGGTATCGGGAGCCTCCCGCGACCGGTCGCTTCGCCGGAGCGACCCCGCCGCCAGAATAACGGCATAGACCAGCAGGAAAAATATCCCGGCGGCCGGCTCCATCAGGACTTTGAACGGCCGCCCGGCCCACGGGCGGTTGATCGCCCAAAGCAGATGAGTCAAATAACCCGCAGGAATCGTACCAAGCAACAGACCCGGCCAGTTGTGCCGTACTGCGGTGAATGCCGCCACAGCCGACAGTCCGGCAACCGTGAAAAAAACACCGAATGGTTCACCTACCGCCTCGGCACTGACGAAGCCTGTCAGCAGCGCCAGCCCGAGCAGCCACGGGGATTTTTGCCGGAGCGCCAGCGCCAGATTGCCCACCACCACCGCCGCCAGCACCCCGCGTCCGATGGAGGAGTCAATTTCCAGCACATGGGTCGTGCCGAAAAAAAACAACCGCAACGTCGAAAGAAATAACAGGGCCATCCCGGCTCCGCGCAGATGGCCGGACACCAGTTCGAATGATCTCTGCCCCACCCGGGCCACCAGCAGCAGACCCGCGGCCAGGGCAAAGCCGGCCGTGGAGGGAGCCCAGGCCGGCAGGCCGGATAACGGCAGGGACAGCGCAAAGCCAACGCCACAGGTGAGGGCGATGACCCCGACGCCAGCGAACCATTTCTGCCCGACGACAAACTCCAGCTCCTCCTCCGCCGGCTCGGCGGCGACCACCGGTGACAGCAGGGCCGGCTCGGCCGGCGGTGCCGGGATTTCCACCGATTGAGTGATTTCATCCAGCGGTGGAAGCTGGAGGTGATGTTCGAGGCGGGCCAGCCGTTGCTCAAGACGCCGCAGGGTCTCGGGCAGGGCCGGCTCAGGCAGGTTGGAGGGGTGTTCGCTCAAGTTATCTTTGGCGGATGCGTTGAGGTGGGTCGGGGAAAGGATGCAGCGCGGCCTACCGCGCCGGACTAACCGGAGCAACCGCAGCCACCACCACCGCAACCAGGGTCGCCATGGGTGTGGTCCGACCCGGGGTCGATCCCGGCGCCGAGTTGATCCGCCAGTCCGCAGAGAATCAGGTAATACTCCTCGCGGGGCACGCCGAGCGCCTGGGCCGCAAAAGTCTCGGCGTCGTCGGCCGAGGCGAATTCGCCGTAGTTCACCGCGACGAGCTGGTAGAGGGCCAGGTAGGGCACCAGGCCGAGCTGCGTCATGTAGACCGGGTGCACGAACAGGATGAAGCCCTCCTCGGGCATGTCGCCCTTCGGCTCGGGGTGGGCAAACTCGCCGGGATTGAGCCGGGCGCTGTCAAACACCAGCTCGCAGGGGTAGCGCACGCAGGCCCGGTCCTGCAAAATCGCCTGCAGCTGAGACCAGCCAATCTGCGGGCCGTATTTCTCGCAAATCTCGGCGCCCTTGGCGGCGACATGATCATTGAGCGACTGTTTCGCGGCGGCGGCGGTGAGTTGGGTGGCCATGGTGCGTGGAGCCAGGGAGGTGGTTCGTGGTGGGCTGGGAGTATCAATCTAACTGCCGCGGGTAGCCTCCAACCCTTCGTTGGCCTTGGAGAGGCGGCCCTGCAGAATGGGCACGGACATGCGGAGGAAAATGGTGTAACAAAGCAGACCGAACGCCCAGATGCCCAGACATACCAGCGTTTCGTTGAGCGAAGGGACGTAATCGACAATCGCGCCAAGCGGCGTGGGAATAAAACCGGGGATGACGAGACCCATGCCCTTTTCAATCCAGATGCCGGCAATGCTGAGCACACACGCGACGTTGAGATATTTCAGGCCGCGGCTGAGAGGCAGCACCAGCAGGACCATCGCGATAAGGTTGAAGCCGATGGCCGTCCAGATCCACGGCACCAGCGCGTGGTGGCCTTCGAGGCCGAGGAAAAGATATTTGGCCGAGGCGCCGTGTGTCGTGCCGGAGTAGAATTCCTTGAACACCTCGCACACGAGCAGAAACACATTGATGATCATCGAGACCTGCACGATGCCCCGCAAGATGAGCAGGCTGCGATCGGTAATCATGAGCCGCTCGGTCATCCGCAAGCGGACCGTCTGGTCCATGTCGCGCGTTTCCATCAGCACGCGCAGTGCCGCGCCGGGCAGGCGCAGGATGCGGGACGGTTCCTCCACTATCGCGGTGGCCTCGCGCGGAGTGCCGTGCAACGCGGAGACTTCACCAAACTGGTCGCCGGGCCGCGCGGTGCGCGTGATGCGCGCCCGGCCGCTTTCCTCCCGTTTCACCACGACACGGCCCGACAGCACAAAAAACGCCATGGGTGAAACCGTGCCCTGGCGGAGCAGCACATCGCCGGGACCGGCCTCAATGACCGAGGCCCCGAGCAGCGCACGTCCGCGAGCAGCAACTGGAACCGACGCCATTTCAGGCAGTTCGCGAGCGAGCTGATCGAAATCATTGAGGGTCGCGGGCCGGCCGGGCCGGTCCCCGGCGTCGGCGCCGGTGGCCAGTTCCGTGGCGGAACCGGAGGCAGTCACCCGGCGGATGACCTGCAGAGCCAAGATGATCAGGGCGGGGCCGGCGGTGAAAGCCGAGGCAAGAAACCGAGGACCGACGATGGAGGCGTTCCAGAACGGCCGGCCGCCAAGTCCGACGTAAAGGAAGGCCGTGACCGTGTGGATGGAAACCGCCCAGACAATGGCGAGGAAGACAAACGGAATATAGAACCACTTCGACGGCTTTTTCTTCTGATACCGGCAATAGAGCAGATAGCCGCAAATGTGGACATTGAGGAGCAAGTAGCCGTTGAGCACGATGACATCCCAGCTGAGCATTGAGCGGGGGAAGTTCATCTGGCCCAGTCCTGGGATGAGATGCCAGAAGCGGTCGGGCCGGCCCAGATCGACGGTGACGAACAGCAGGCACATGATGATGGCGGCGACCGCCAGCAACTCGCCGAAGATGACCAGGTCGTGCAGCTCCTCGTTGTCGTAGATGTAGACGGGGATGACCATCATCACCGCCGCCGCCGCCACGCCGACGAGGAAAGTGAAGTTGGCGATGTACACGCCCCATGAAACCTCATCGCTCATGCCGGTGACCACCAGACCGTGGACGAGCTGCTTGGCGTAGGCGTTGATCCCGAGCAGGCAGATCACCGTGAGCAGGCCCATCCAGGCGTAGTAGCGCCAGTCGCCCACAAACGCGATGCGCGCGGACCGCCGCAGAAAGACGAGGTAGTTGCGGGTGGCGGTAATCATTTGTCGAAGTAGTAGAAGAACCGCGGCGAGGTGCCCATTTCCTCCTTGAGCTGGATGAAAACGCGTTTTTCGCGAAGGATGTAGGATACCTCGCTGTCGGGATCGAGAATGTTGCCGAACTTGCGCGCGCCGACGGGGCAGACCTCCAGGCACGCGGGATATTTTCCGACGCGGGTGCGCTGGATGCAGAAATGGCATTTTTCCATCACACCCTGTTTGCGCGGCCGATTGCCGAGATAGGCCATCTCGGGATTGAGGCGGTCCTTAGGAATCTCGGGCTTCGTGAAATTAAAACGGCGCGCCCAGTATGGACAGGCGGCCTCGCAATAACGGCAGCCGATGCACCAGTCGTAATCGATGACCGTGATGCCGTCCTTCTCCTGCCAGGTGGCGTTGACGGGGCAGACCTTCACGCATGGCGGATTTTTGCACTGCTGGCATTGCACCGGCATGTAGAAAAAACCCTTGGCGGGAACTTCCTTGTCGTCGTAGGTGTGGTTGCCCTTCTCCACGTCCATCGAGCCGTGCGGCATCTTGAGCACGCGGATGTATTGGATCTCCGGGCTGCGGGACTGGTTGTTCTCGGCCACGCAGGCATGGACGCATTTGCGGCAGCCGATGCAGCGGGTCAGGTTGAGGGCGTAGACAAACTCTACGCCGTCCATCGGCTTGAGATCGCGCACATGCGGACGGATGCCGTACTGGTGTTCGACCTCGTTGGTGATGCGCTGGAGGACCTTCTTCATCTCGTCAGGCGTCAGTTCCTTGTAATACTTCTGGAGGAATTGCTCGGTGGACGTGAAATCGCCGAGTTCGCGCAACGGGGAAAGACTGGCGGCAAGCGCGGAAAGACCCGCGAAGGCGGCGGTCGAACGGAGAAAGCTCCGCCGGTCTAGGGTGCCGGTGGGGGGCTGGGGCGTGGTGTCGGGCAGGGGCATATCAGGGCGTGGTTTCTGATTGATGCGGTTGGTTGACCGGCGTGCGCAGGGCGTGCGGGCCGGGCGCGGGAACACGGCTGGGAATTTGCGGCGCGTGCGGGTTATGGCAATTGGCACAGACGAGCCTTTGCATCTCGCCTTTGCTGCGATCCCAGTAGCCGTTAGTACGGCCGTGTGCGCCGGCTTCCCAGTCGCGGTAGGTCGGGCCGTGGCAGCTGCCGCATAATGGCGGGATATTGTCGAATTTCAACACGCGCCCGTCGCGAACCTGGAAGGTGAGCAGGTTTTGCTCGTTGTGGCAGTTGTAACAGAGGTTGTTTCGGTCATGCGAACCGTGGCCCATCACAATGTCCGAGTGCTCCGTGGGCACGATGAGTTTCTGGTTTTCGTCGAAACGGAGCGGCGGCGGCTTGTTCTTATCGTGACAGCCGTAGCAGTCGTAGTCGGACATATCCTCCTTCGCGCGCACCATGTCGGCATAGGTTTTGCGCCAGGGGGTTTTCTCGAGAAACGCCTTGTCGACCAGCGCGATCTGCTGCCGGGCCGGCGGGTGGCCCCATAGGTTGCCTAGAAACGCTGCGGCCAGCCCGAGAAAGACCACCACCAGAGCACTGAGGCAATAGACCGTTTTCGTGGAGGCGGACTTCGCAGGTGCTGCTGGTTTTTGGTCCATGGCAGGCCGGCGGCGCTTGGGCGGCGGGTTACTTCTTACCGAAAGAGCGAACGATTGGAACCAGCGCTTTCATTTCCTCGTCGGTCAGCCCTTCGATCGCCTTCATGGTGGTCTTGCCGTTCTTGTCGGTGAGCCCTTCCTTGATGGTGATGAACGCCTGCTCGTCCGTGAATTCAGCCTGCATTTTGGCGTCGGCAAAATCCCGGATGTTAAGTTTCTTGCCCATCTTGGTCTGACCCTTGCCATCGGCTCCGTGACATTTGGCGCATTGTTCGTCCCAGTTGGCCTGGGCATCAGCGGCATAGGCGGCCAGAGCGGCCCCGAGAAACAGCAAGGCGGTAAGCAGTTGGTGCTTTTTCATATTTGAGGTATTACCGAACGTGGATTTGCGGGAGAGGATCCCGGTTGACGTTGGGAGTATCGTCGAAACCCGCCGAGGTAACTACCATGGTGTTGCCCAACACTGCGCATATATTGTTCTGCACCGGCCAAAGGTAGGTGGAAACCACCTCATCCCACCGGTGCCATCAGCCCGATCAAACCGAGGGAAACCAAGATACGCCCACCACTGGACAAGTGTTGCGCAGCAGCCGGCCCGCGCTGCCGGCATAATGCAAGCGACAGAATATGAACGCTTCCCACCCGCTCCGGTTTGCGCTGCCTGTGCTGGCGGTCCTGCTTTTTGCCGCAGCCGGTCACGCCGTGGAAACCGCTTGTCCGGCGAAGCCCGCACCCGCGGTGCCCAACAGCGAGTGCATGGATTGCCACGAAGCCGAGTTTAAGGCCCGCAAGAAGGGTCTGCCCCCCGAGTGGATTGGCGTAAAACCCGACGTCTACGCGCACTCCGTCCACAGCAAACTGAACTGCATCGAATGCCACGGCACCATCACGGAAACGCCGCATCCGTCCAAACTGCCACCGGTGCAGTGCGCGTCATGCCACGAAAAGTCCCTCGCAAAACACGAATTCCATCCGCGTCTCGCACTCACGCCCCTGCCCGAGGGCAAGGACACCTCCTGCGTCGAATGCCATGGCGCCCATGACACCGCGGGCGTGAAGCAGAAGGAGTTTGCCTTCGCTGGCGCCAGTCAGACCGCGTCCTGCGGCCGCTGTCATGAGAGCGCGGCAAAGGACTACCTCGCCTCGGCGCACGCCGCCGAGCCCGCCAGCGCCAATCGCGCTGCGCCCGACTGCCTGAGCTGCCACCAAAACCGCATTGCCAGCCAGGGTCCGGCGCGCACGAAGGTGGAATTGAAACTCGCCCAGGCCCGGCTTTGTGAATCCTGCCATGTCGGCAAGGCCGAGGTTGCCGGCAAATCGAACTTCGGCGCAAAATTTGTCTCGTCCTTCGATCACTCGGTGCATGGCGCCGCGTTGTCAGCGGGCAAGGAAGGGTCCGCCGGGTGCATCGACTGCCACGGGGCGCACGCAATGAACAAGGCGGCCGTCGCCGGTTCGCGCATCAGCCGGGTCCGCATCACCGCAACCTGCGCCAAGTGCCACCAGGAACAGGCCGCCCAATACGCTACCAGCGTCCACGCCACGGCGCTGGCCCGGGGCAACCTCGACTCCGCGGGCTGCACCAGTTGCCACGGCGAGCACGACATCAAGCTGCACACCGATCCGACCGCGCCCGTGGCCAAGGCCAACCTCGCCAAGCAGGTCTGCGCCGAGTGCCATGCCTCTGTCCGCCTCACGCGCCGCTACGGTCTCGCCAGCGACACCTTCAAGACCTTCACCGACAGTTATCACGGTCTTGCCGTCCGCGGTGGCGCGGTCGTGGTTGTGAATTGCGCCAGTTGCCACGGCGACCATGCCATCAAATCGCAGAACGACCCGACTTCCACCGTCAACAAGGCCAACCTCGCGCGGACCTGCGGCGAATGCCACCCCGGCGCCAACACCCGGTTTTCCGTGGGCGCCGTGCACGCCAGCGAGACTCAACGCGAGACTTCACCCTGGCTTTATTGGATCTCCAATTTCTATGTCGGCCTGATCCTCGTCGTGGTCGGCGGCATGGCGCTGCACAATCTGTTGGATTTTCTGAAAAAGACGCGCCGCAAGCTCGCCATCCAAAAAGGCGAGGTTCGGGAAGTGCATGTCGCTCACCGGCTCTATCTGCGCATGACGTTGAACGAACGCCTCCAGCATGCCGTGCTCGTCCTCAGCTTCACGGCACTGGTTGTCACGGGCTTCATGTTGCGTTATCCTGAGGCGTGGTGGGTCGTGGGTATCCGGCATATCAGCTCCCGCGCCTTTGAACTGCGCGGCCTTGGCCACCGCCTCGCCAGTGTGATCATGCTGGCCAGCGGCGGGTGGCACATCTGCTACCTCGCGTTCACCGCCCCGGGCCGGAAACTCTTTCTCGACCTTTTGCCGCGCTGGCGCGATGTCACCGATCCGTGGGCCGTGCTCAAATACAACCTCGGGCTGGCTCCCGACAAGCCCGCCTTCGGGCGGTTCTGTTACATCGAGAAGGCGGAATACTGGGCGATGGCCTGGGGCACCATGCTCATGGCCGCCACCGGCGCGATTCTCTGGTTTGATAACACCTCGATCGGCTACTTCACCAAGCTTGGTTTCGATATTGCCCGCACCATCCACTTTTACGAGGCGGTTCTCGCCACCCTCGCCATCATCGTCTGGCACTTCTATTTCGTGGTCTTCAACCCCGATGTTTATCCGATGAACCTCGCCTGGCTCACCGGCCGGATGTCGGAGTGCGAGATGTGCGAGGATAACCCGCTTCAGCTCGAGGACATGAAGGCAGTCGAGCGCGCCGCCGCCGATCCGTAACCGCCCGCCCCCACCCCCCCGAGCCCGGCCCCCGACGACCTGCCGCCGGCGCCCGGTTCCTGAGACCGACGGTTTTGGCAAGAAACGCCCACGGGCCGGCAAGGCCTGCGTAGTCCCTCACGCATATCTTGTCGTATAGTGGAGTTGCACCATGAGACAGGCATCGCCATTTTTTCTCCAGCCGGTCCGCTGGGTCTCAATACTGTCTTTTCTGGCAGCGGGTGCCGCCTTCGCCGCGGAGAACCCGGCGTCGCTGGTCAAGCCACCTGCGGTGCCGAATAGCGAGTGCATGGATTGCCACGAGGCGGAATTCAAACCGCGCAAGAAGGGCCTGCCGCCTGAATGGGTCGGCGTGAAACCGGAGGTCTTCGCCAAGTCCGTCCATGGCAAACTCAACTGTGTTGATTGCCACACCTCCGTGGCAGAGACCCCGCATCCGTCGAAGCTGCCGCCCGCACAGTGCGCCAGTTGCCACGAAAAAGCCGCCGGCCAGTATGCGACGAGCATCCACGGCATGAGCCACCAGATGGGCGCGTCGGATGCCGCTTCATGCGCGAGCTGCCACGGCACCCACAACATCCTGCCGGTGAAGCAGGCCGACTCGCCCGTTTTCAAACTCAATCTGCCGAAAACCTGCGGCGCCTGCCACGACAACCCGAAGCTCACGAAGGAATACCGCATGGGCCAGACCGAGGCCGCGGGCCATTATCTCGACAGCATCCACGGCCGCGCGTTGATGAAGATGGGCCTGATCGTCGCGCCCTCGTGCAATGACTGCCATGGCGTGCACGACATCAAGCGCAGCATCGACAAGGATTCGCATTCCAATCACGCCAACATCGCCACCTCCTGCGGCAAGTGCCACGTCGGCATCGAGGACACCTACAACGCCAGCGTGCACGGCCAGCTCCTAGTGAAGGGCGACAAGCGAGGCCCGGTGTGCACCGACTGCCACAGCGCGCACGACATCGAAAAACCGGCGACCGCTCACTTTAAGGGGCTCAGCGACCTGAGCTGCGGCAAATGTCACGAAAGCCGGCTCGAGCACTATCGCGAGACCTACCACGGCAAGGCGATGGCGCTCGGCCAGCCGAACGTCGCCTCGGAGGTCGCGGCCTGCTACGACTGCCACGGCCACCACGATGTCTTCCCGGTCAGCGACCCACGCTCGCGGCTCTCGAAGGCCAACATCGTCCACACCTGCTCGCAATGCCATGCCGGCGTCAACGCGAAGTTCACCGAATACCAGCCGCACGCCGATCCGCTCGACAAGGTCAACTACCCTCTGCTCAACAAGGTCTTCCTGTTCATGACCGCGCTGCTGGTCGGCACCTTCGCGTTCTTCGGCCTGCACACCGTCTTCTGGCTCTTCCGCTCGATCTACCTCTACCTGACCGACTCAAAGACTTTCCGCGAGGCCATCATCAAACAGGAGGCCGATGACGTCCAATACACGCGCTTCACGCCCTTCGAACGCTTCCTGCACCTGATGGTGGTGACGAGCTTCCTGCTGCTGGTGATCACCGGCATGCCGCTCAAGTTCTACTACACCGACTGGGCGAAGGTGATCTTCCACTTCATCGGCGGCGCGGGCGTGGCCCGCTCGCTGCACCACTTCGGCGCCATCATCACCTTCACCTACTTCGCGCTGCATCTCGGCAGCCTCCTCAGTTCGTTGTGGCACCGTCGCAAGTCGATCCCCAACCCCGTGACCGGCCGCATCGAGCTGCGCCGCATCTGGCAGGCCATCTTCGGGCCCGACTCAATGGTGCCGTCCTTCCAGGACTGGCGCGACTTCGTAGCCCACCAGAAATGGTTCTTCGGCAAGGGACCCAAGCCGCAGTTTGACCGCTGGACCTACTGGGAGCGCTTCGACTACTTCGCCGTCTTCTGGGGCATCTTCATGATCGGCGTCTCGGGCCTCATCCTGTGGTTCCCGAAATTCTTCACCTTGTTTCTGCCGGGCTGGGTCATCAACATCGCGCTCCTGGTCCACTCCGACGAGGCGCTGCTCGCCGCGGGCTTCATCTTCACGTTCCATTTCTTCAACACACATTTCCGCATCGAGAAATTCCCCATGGACACGGTCATCTTCTCCGGCCGCGTGTCGAAGACCGAGATGCTCCACGAGCGGAAGCGCTGGTATGACCGGCTCGTCGCGGAAGGCCGGCTGCAGGATTACGCCGTCAAGGACGAGTGGGAAGGCCGCAAGAAGATCGCGAAGAGCATGGGCTTCTTCTTCTTCGGCACCGGCCTGGTGCTGCTCGTGCTCATTGTCTACGCCATGATCTCGCGGCTCGGCCACTGATCCAATGACCGAACTCGTGGATCCAACAACTACTTGGTCACTCGGGGCGCCGCTGTGTGGAGCGGCGCCCCTAATTTTCCCGCCAGTCAGGCTGGAACAGCACTGACCCTCCTCAGTCAGTTTCTGGGACTACCCGGCGTCCGCTTGCCCTTCGGCCGGAAATCAAGGTAGGCGAGATTCATGTTGCCGCCGGATACAACGTGAATCGTAAGCACGCTCCGTCCTTTGGGCAGCTCCACTTCGGCGAGGCCCTGCGCCAGGTTCCAGTGGTGCCACTGGCGCCAGGCCAGGGGCTCGGTTTCGTTCTTGGTGGAAACAATAGTGAGCGCGGCCGTGAGCGGCCTTCCATTCAGGTCGAGGGAGATTGTCCCACCGCGGTTCGACGTGTAGAGCAGGTCAAAAGTATAGGCGCCGGCCTGCTCCACCTCGACCGTGAGGTTGAACCACTCACCGGGCTCCGTCCACCCGACGTAAAGCTGACCTTCCAGCGGCTGCACGAGGTTGAAGGGGTTGTTGTCAATCGCATCATGAAACTTGGTGTACGAGGTATCGACCGCCTCATCCTTCCGGAATTCGTTGAGGTAGGTTCCATTGGCGGGGTTGAGTCTTCCGCTGCCGCTGTTAATCGCATCGGTGTCGTGGTAGGCGACTCCTTCGCCCCCGAAATCGTAATAGGCGCATTGCACCCGCCCCGGAATCTTCTGCGCTCCCCCTGCGTAGACGCTGTCGTGAAAGGGCGTTCCCTGATATTCCCTCGACAGCTCGGCTGCGGCGAACGCCCACCCGCCGCAACTGCCCCATAGACCGGTGCCAAGGTAGAGGACGGAACGAAAGCTTATATTCATGCGGGATATATTCGGGGAGTGAATCGGCCCAGACTCGGGCAGCCAAACCTAAACTGCCTCGGCGTTCAATTCCTCCGCATGAACCACCGATCTCCGACATGGTTTGCAAAGTGCCTCAGGCCGGTTTTGTTTGCCGGGCGACTGGCCTGGACAAACACCGGGCTGGCAGCAGCCAGCAACGGTGCCATTCCTCAACTTCACTTCGATCTCTGTCCTCTGATGCCCATCGCTCCCATTCCTGTCACCGTCCTCACCGGCTTCCTCGGCGCCGGCAAGACCACCTTGCTCAACCGCATCCTG
Organism: uncultured Oleiharenicola sp.; assembly: GCA_964492635.1. Lineage (GTDB taxonomy): Bacteria > Verrucomicrobiota > Verrucomicrobiia > Opitutales > Opitutaceae > Lacunisphaera. The sequence goes on along the minus strand of CAZBLQ010000029.1, from coordinate 16,193 downwards.
ACCGAACAACACGGCAAGAAGATCGCGGTCATCGAAAATGAATTCGGCGAGGTCGGGGTCGACAACCAGCTCGTCATCCAAAGCGACGAGGAGATCTTCGAGATGAACAACGGGTGCATCTGCTGCACCGTGCGCGGCGATCTTCTCCGCATTCTCGGCCGCCTCATGAAGCGCAAGGACCGGCTTGATGCCATCCTCATCGAGACCACCGGCCTCGCCAACCCTGCGCCCGTCGCCCAGACCTTTTTCACCGACCCGGAAATGAAGGAGCAGTTCCGGCTCGACGCCATCGTCACGCTGGTCGACGCGAAACACATCCTCCTCCACCTCGGCGACTCGCCCGAGGCAGTGAAGCAAATCGCTTTTGCCGACGTAATTCTGCTCAACAAGACTGACCTCGTCTCCCCCGCCGAACTCAATGCACTGGAGAAGCGCATCAAGTCCATCAACGCCGTCGCCAAGGTCCATCGGACGAAAAATGCCGATATTGCCCTCGACAAGGTGATTAACGTCGGCGGCTTCAACCTTGACCGCGCGGTCGAGGTCGATCCGCAGTTTTTGGAAACGGAATATCCCTTTGAATGGGCTGGCGCCTACGAATTGTCCCCGGGCACCTATGAACTCGCCATCGGTGCGCATGACCACGAGGGACACGATCACGACCATGAATGCGGCAAGGACTGCGGCCACAATCACAACGAACTCGATGTCGTGCTCATGCCGGTAAAAAGCCTCGCCGAGGCCGACCTCAACGCCGCGCGCGACGCCGCGGTACTCACTTTCTCCGACTGGGAGAAAGTCACTCTGCCTGGCGAAATCATTGAACCCGGCGGCGTGCTCCACCGGCTGAAGCTCAAGGACGAGCACGGCCACTTCCCGATAAAGATTTCCTCCACCGGCCACTATCTCCTCATCACCGGCCACGACGTGCCGACGCACCTGCATCGCCTCACCTCCGGCTCGTCCGCCAAAGCTTCGGCGACGGCGGAAGCCTTGGCGAGGGAGGGGGCCGAAGGTGAACTTATCCGTTACATCTGGGACAAAGGCTTCCGCCATGAGCATTCGCACGACGGCGAGGTCTCGTCTGTCGGCATCAGCGTCGCCGGTGAACTGGACGGCAAGAAACTTAACGACTGGATCTCCAATCTTCTCGCGACCAAGGGCGGCGATATTTTCCGGATGAAGGGCGTGCTCGTCGTGAAGGGCACGAAAAAACGCCTCGTGTTCCAAGGCGTCCACATGCTCTTTGACGCCAAATTCGACCGCGAATGGGCCGACGGGGAAAATCGCACCAACACGCTCGTGTTCATCGGCAAGAATCTCGACCGTGCCGCCCTGACCGAAGGCTTCCGCGCCTGCCTGATGAACTGATTTTTCACACGAAGCACGCCAAGGAAACAAAGTCCGGAACAGTATTCTGCGGCTTGCCTGTCTTCGCTGACTTTGCGTCCTTGGTGTAAATCCAAATGAATTTCTCCAAACACTGGGCCACGACACTCGACGATTACGTCATCGATCTCGCCTGGTCAGCCGATGGCTCAATGCTCGCCGCCGCGTCCGCCGCGGGCGGCATCGCGCTCTACGATGCCGCCACCGGCGCCTTGCGCCACGCACTTGCCGGCCACGAGGACGGGGCAAATTGCCTAGCTTGGATGCCACCCCAGAGCACAGATGACAGAAAACAGAAGACAGATGTGGCTGATGAAAGTCCTTCCTCTGTCCTCCGTCCTCTGTCCTCCGATCTTCTCGCCACCGGCGGCCAGGACGGCTATGTGCGACTCTGGGATGCCCCGACTGGGGGGAAAATCGCCGAGGCCAAACTGGGTTCGGCGTGGGTCGAACATTTGGCCTGGAAAGCTATAGGGCCTGTGCTTGCGCAGGCCGAGGCCCAAGGCGCGGGCAAGCCCGCGCCCTACAGTCCGATTCTCTTCGCCGCCGCCGGCAAGAAACTTTTCGCGCTAAAGACAGACGGCTCTGTCGCCCACACTTTTCCCGACGCCCCAAAGACAATCTCAGCTTTGGCGGTAGGGCGCGTTATCCCTAACGCGCCAGGGTTGGCCGCGTATGATGAGCGGCGGATTAAGGATAACCCGCCCTACCTAGCTGCCGCTTACTTTGGCGGCGTGGGCATCTGGGACACCGGAACCTTCTCCGCGCTGAAGGAACTGCCCTACGGCAACGCCATCCTCGCCCTCACCTGGTCGCCCGACGGCCGCTGGCTGGTCGCCGGCTGCCACGACAACGCCGTGCATCTCTGGGTGCCGGCCGAGGATCTCGAGCTGCACATGAGCGGTTACGAGACCAAGCTCAAGGAACTCTCCTTCAGTCGCGACTCGAAGTGGCTTGCCACCGGCGGCGGACGCGATGCCTGCGTCTGGGATTGCACGGGCAACGGCCCCGAGGGCCGCGAGCCATTGCTGCTGCCCCACAAGGCCCGCGTCTGCGCCGTGGCCTTCCAGCATGAACATGGCCTGCTTGCCACGGCGGCAGCGGATGGCGAATTTTGCCTGTGGTCACCGACGCGGAAAAATCCTCTCGTCGCCGAAGTGAAGATGCCCGCCGCCGCCACCAAGTTCACGTGGTCACCAAATGACACGCTCCTCGCCGTCGGCACGGAGAAGGGCGCGGTGTTCGTCTTCAAAATCGAGGACTGATTTGCAGGGCCGACGCTTGTCGCCGTGCCAAGGCCTGCCGCAAACCGCGGCCCATTAAATCCGGCACACAAACCGCTTCCTCCCGGCTTGGTGACACAAATTGGCGTTGCCAACCGATTCTTCGTTCTCATGGTGCGGGCAGTGAGACGCCACGTTTCCGTTTTCGCTCTCTGCCTCGCTTGGCTCTGTGCCAATGGCGCGCTGTGGAACGTCGTGCAGGTCGTGGCTTGGGCCAGGATGTTTCACGACTATTCGCAGATCATGCCGGCGACCAAGGCGCTGCAGATCACATTCGACGGCAGCAAACCCTGCGAACTCTGCCATGTTTGTGAGGCCGCCACCGAGGCAACTCACAAACAATTGCCACGGAACGACGCGCTCGGCGGCGGGATGGAAAAGCTGCTGCTGGTGTCCGAAGGTGCGCCCGCCATCGTGGTCGCGGCGCCTGATTTTGTCTGGCCGGGCGTCGCGAACGACGATGGCCAGCTGCGTTCGGAATCGGTCCCGGTGCCTCCGCCGCGCGTCTGACGCGCCCCGCTCTGCCACGCCGCCGAGCGCTGTTCGCTTGGTGTTTCTCCGTTTCCACGCCCCCAACCGGGCCGCGTTTCGCGCAGACGCGTTACCCCTGCGCATCTTTCATCCTTCTTCCATGTCATCCTCCATTCGTTTTTCACCCACTGCGGCAGTCACTGCCACAGTTCTCTCTCTCATCAGCGCCGCAAATGCCGCAGCATGCTCAGTCTGCGGCTGTTCGCTCAGTTCCGATTGGGCCGCCCAAGGCTACACCATGACGCCCGGCCTCGACGCCAGCGTCCGTTATGAATACTTCGAGCAATCCGACCTGCGCAGCGGCACCAGCAGCGTTGATCGGGCCACACTCACCTTTCCCAATGATAACGAAATCCAGCAGAAGACGGTCAACCGCAATACCTGGCTCGACCTGAACTATGTCGTCGACTCCGCCTGGGCCGTCAGCGTCTCGATCCCCTACCACGACCGCTTCCACACGACGATCGCTGCGGGCGACACCGACATTTCCACCTCGCATGCCACGGGGCTGGGCGATGTGCGGTTGCTCGCCCGCTATCAGAAATTCGCCGCGGCGCAGAGTTACGGCGTGCAATTCGGCCTCAAGCTGCCCACCGGCAGCTTCAACCAGAATTTCGCCGACGGTCCGCAGGCCGGCGAGCTGCTAGATCGCGGTCTCCAACTCGGCACCGGCACGACCGACCTGATCCTCGGAGCTTCCTGGTTTGCACGTCCGGCCGAGAATCTGGGCACCTTTGTGCAGGCAACCCTCGACCAGCCGCTCGCCGCGCGGGACGGTTTCATCCCCTCCACCAGCCTCACCCTTAGCGGCGGCGTCCGCTGGCTGAACACCAGCCGCTTCACGCCGCAACTCCAACTGAACGTCAAGGCGGAGGACCGCGAGCACGGCGACCAGGCCGACACGCCGAACAGCGGCGGCACCATCGCCTACCTGAGCCCCGGAGTGACCGCCGAGCTGGCCACGCACACCAGCGCCTTTGTCTTCGTGCAACTGCCCGTTTACCAGCACGTCAACGGCCTGCAGTTGGAACCCAGGTGGCTCCTCTCCGTAGGCGTGCGCTGGAAGCTCTGACACTGCTCTTTTGGATTTATTGTGGGCGGGGTGTCCTCACTCCGCTGGATTTCGCTCGTACAACCCATGCCTCGCGGGGTGAGGGCACCCCGCCCACAAAGTCATCCATCAAAAATCCAGACCGAACAACAGCTTCAGCCGGGAGTAGTCCTGCGTCTTCCCGTCGGGATTGTACTGGCGGGTTTCCTGACGGAGTGAAGTGCTGAAGGTCTCGGTGAACTTCTTGCTCAGCTCGATACGGTTTTCCCAGCCGTCCTTGCCGTTGGCCAATGCGTAATAGTACACGCCGCGCTGTGCCAGGCTCATGCGCCACGGCAGTTTGAGCTCGGTCTCGAGGAAAGCCGATTCCACGGTCCGCGAGCTGTGAGTGCCACCGGGTGTGGTGTTCCAGATATCGAACAAATTCTCCGAGACGCCCACGCGCACCTTGCGGTGCAGGGTGGGCAGGATGCTCACGCCCGTGCCGACCTCCTGCTGCAGTTGGAGATAGTCGTTGGGCACGCCGTTGTTGAAGCTGGCCCGGTTCCATTCAAGATTGGAATGGTAGAGGGCGAAATAGTTGTCCGGAAAATCGTGCCGCCACAGTCCGTCAGCCTTGATCAGGTCCGTCGTCGTGAGATTATTGGCCTCGCTGAAGTCATAACGGCCCTTGAGCTGCACTTCATCGGATTTCCACTTGCGCTGCAAAGTCGCCTCCACGCCGGTGTTGACCTGTTTCGCTGTGGTGGAAACCTCTTCCACGGAAAAGGCAAATTTCCCGTGCCACGGGCCAAAGAAATCGCGCAGGAGGATCGCCATTGCGGCTGGCGACAGATGTTCCAACAGGGATAGCCGCTCCAGTTCGGCACGCTCGGCGGCTCGCTCCTTCTCCCTCGCCGTCAGCGCCGCGGGCGACGGCTTGGCCCCCGCCACTGAACCAAGTCCGGCCGGCTGGCCCGCCTTGATCACCTTGGCATTCTCCACCAACACCTTCAGTTCCCCGAACCGGTCTGACTGGAAAACGATGATCGTGGCCGTCTGCTCCACCAAGCGGCCCTGCACGCGATCGCCATCCTTATAGACAAGAACGTCCCGCGTTTCAGTGCCGGGCTCGGCAGCCCGGCCGGTTCCGGCCAGGGTCCAGCCGAAAAAGGCGGCCGCCAGACTGAGTAATATTTTCTTCATGCTTGCCGGTATCATTCCGCATTCGACGCAGCCGTCACGCCGATGTTTCAAAATGTTTCAAATATTTTCGCCCGCCTGCCGGGTCAGAGGGCGGGAGAGCCGGGTGCCGGGGGGCCTGTTGGCGGTTTCGTCACAAAGAAAGGCGTGCGCCCCGCGTGGCGGCCTGTTTGATTCGGCCGGTTGCCTCCCCGTCCGTCACTGCTTGAAATTTTTCTGGTCGCCTTGCGGCTGGGCTGCACGTCTTTCGGCGGGCCCGTGGCGCACCTCGCGTATTTCCGCAAGGAATATGTCGGGCGCAGACACTGGCTCGACGAGGCGCACTTCGCCGATCTCGTGGCGTTGTGCCAGTTCCTGCCCGGCCCCGCCAGCAGCCAGACGGGCTTCGGCATCGGCTATTTGCAGCGCGGCTTGCCCGGTGGAATTGCCGCCGCGCTGGGCTTCACGCTGCCCTCCGCCTTGCTGATGATCGGATTCGCCTATGGGGTCGCTTCCCTGGGCAATCTGGCCACAGCCGGCTGGTTGCTCGGACTGAAGGCAGCCGCCGTGGCCGTGGTGGCCCAAGCCGTGTGGACCATGGGCCGGAGCCTATGCCCGGACTGGCCGCGTCGCGTACTCGCGCTTGTCGCGGCAGGCATTGTGCTGTGGCTGCCATTTGCCTGGAGCCAGATGGCGGTTATCGCCGCCGGGGCCACGCTTGGCTGGCTGGGACTCAAGACCACTGATTCGGCGGGGAAAGTGAGCCCCGCGGTTTCCCTCGACCGACGTACCGGCCTGATCTGCCTTATCTTTTTTTTCCTCCTCCTGGGCTTGCTGCCGGTGCTGGCGCATACCACGGCAAATCCCTGGCTGGAGATATTTGATCGGTTTTATCGGGTGGGTGCCATGGTGTTTGGCGGCGGGCATGTGATTCTACCGCTGTTGGAGCGGGAAGTCGTGGCCCCAGGCTGGCTGGCTCACGACCAGTTTCTGGCCGGCTATGGCGCGGCGCAGGCTGTGCCGGGCCCCCTGTTCACCCTGAGTGCATATCTCGGCGCCGTGATGACGCATGGCCCGCGAGGCTGGCTCGGCGGAGGATGGGCACTGCTGGCGATTTTTCTGCCGGCCCTTCTCCTGGTCGCGGGCGTAATGCCCTTCTGGCAGGGGTTGCGGCATCAAGCCGGCGCGCAAGCCGCCTTGTGCGGGGCCAACGCCGCAGTGGTCGGCGTGCTGCTGGCGGCTTTCTATAACCCGGTGTGGATCGCCGGCATTACCGGTGGACGAAGCCTGGGGCTGGCCGTGGCGGCTTTTGTCGCGCTGCAATCGGGGAAAATTCCCGTGTGGGCCGTGGTGCTGGCCCTGGCGGCGCTCGGTGGTGCGTTGTTGTGAAAAACCTGTGCGTTGTGCTTGGCACGGCCGGGTTGATGGCTATGGGTGAACGCGCTCATCCTCATGCCTGAAGCCAATTCTCCCGCTCCCCTGCCCGAGCCCGGCCTCCTGATCGCCGTCACGGGCGGACCGGGCTCGAGCAAGACCCGTTTGCTGGCTGAACTCACGGCCGCCCAGCTCGGGCGCGGGCAGTTGGTAGAGGGGGCGCTTGCCATGGCAGGGCAACGTCGCAAGCCCGACGAAGGCGCCGACGAATACCGGCTGCGGCTGATTGGCGGCGAAAACGACCTGCCCTGGGCGGTGCGGGACGAAACCCTGAACCCGCCCTATTATTTTGAGCCCGATACCGAACGGAAATTACGCGTCTGGGCCGACAGTCTGCGCACCCGGCCACCGGTGCCGTTGCTCGTACTGGATGAATTCGGCAAATTCGAGATTCGCGGCCAGGGCCTGATGCCACTCTGGCCTACGCTGGCCGCCGCGGCACCGCATATCGTGGTCATTGCCGTGCGCCAGGAATTCATTCCGGATATTGAGCGGTTGATCGGACGACAATTTGACCTCCAGGTCGCCGCCACGGCACCGGATGCGCTGGAACAGTTGCAACGGGCCTGCGATGATTTCGGTGAATGGACGCGCATCGGCCTTTTTGGCGGCGCCGCCGGCGGACTCGAGATGACGGTCGGGTCGGCGATGCATGCGGCCAGGATTCCACTGACCGGCCTGGCGATGTCTTCGCTGCAGGCCGCGATGATGGTGTTTGCCGGCAGCGGGCTGAGCGAGCCGGGGCGCGTCGTCTGGGTTCCGTTCATTTCCGGCGGCCTGAAAGCGCTGTCCCCGGCAGGCAACCGCGTGCGGCCGATGATCGCCATCGTGATGCAAGGTCTGCTCTTCGGCGCCTCGGTGCAGGCTTTGGGATGGAATCTGGTTTCGCTCGCCCTGGGCGGTGCACTCGTCGGGGCATGGGCGGCGCTGCAGGGATTTTTCCTGCAATACCTGATGCTCGGCGGCGAACTTTTGTCGGCCTATGATACGATGGTCCGGTGGCTGGCGCAGCAATGGCACATCACCGCACCCGGGCTGCCCTGGCTCCTCGGAGCGTGGACGCTGCTGCATGCGCTGATTGCGGCCGGCGCGACCCTGACGGCCTGGCGGCTCAAGCGGCCACCCGCAGCGTTGCAGCGCATCATCGAGCGGGAAAGCCAGGCAACCGCCGCCGCTCCCGGGTCGGCCCGTGCCGGGTGGCGGAGGCTGCGCGAGCTTGGTCACTGGCAGTTCTGGCTGCCGTTGCTCGTGGTTGCGATCATCCTGCTCGGCAGCGGCCGTTCCTGGGAAACCGTGGCATGGTTAATCATGCGTTTTGTCGCCATCGGCTGCCTGCTGCTCGCGCTGGTCTCCCTGCTGCAACCGGCCCGCTGGGCCGAGCAGCTGCGCCGGCACGGCTGGTGGGGTCCCGCGCTCGCTTTTTCCGGCGCCGTCCGCCGGCGCGCGCGGCCAAAATAAAAACCGCCGCGTTGGTTCACCTTCATCATGGCGCGTCTCTTTGCCGCCCTTGCCCTGCCGGAAACGGTGCGAACCGAACTGGCCGCGCTGGCCGCGCCAATGGCGGGCGTGCGCTGGCTACCGCCGGAAAATTTGCACCTGACCCTCCGCTTTATCGGCCCAACGACGCCGGAGCAACAGGAGGCCTTCGAGACCGCCTTGGGCCGCATACGGGTGGAGCCGTTCATCCTGCCCGTGAACGGAGTGGGCCTCTTTCCAACCCGCGGACCGTCCCGGGTCTTATGGGCCGGGTTGCACCACGCGCATCCGCGGCTTTTCCAACTACGCCAGCAGGTGGACGAGGCGCTGCTGGCGGTGGATCCGGCGCTCGACGTGAGCCGTTTTCATCCCCATGTCACCCTGGCGCGGCTCGACCGGGACCATGACTCCGGTCAATTGGCGAAATTTCTTCAACGCCACGCCGCTTTCGAGGCGCCGCCGTTCGGCGTGAGTGAGTTCCACCTGCTGGCCAGCGAACTGCAGGCGGGCGCTCCACCGCTCTACCACACGGTAGGGACCTACCCGCTGCACTCCAAATAAAAAGCGGGGCCGGTGAAGGCCCTGCTTTGCGAGATTAAATTTCCGCCCGGACTCTTACCGCCAATTGAGCAGCAGGCTGGTGAAATAAGTCGTGTCGAGCCGCTCGGTGCCGGCGGGCGGCACGCTGAGATACTCGTTGGCGACGCCAACTTTCAGCTTCCAGAGCGAAGCGCCGAGCGGGAGTTCGACCGAGGACTCGTGATGGATGCGGTAGTTGGAGAATTCCTTAAACGCCGGAGTGTAACCGATCGCATTGACGAGTTTGGCGTTCTTGAACTGGTAGGTGTGGAGGAACGCCACATCCGCCCCGGGCGAATCGAACTTGGTGTTATCGGAGTAGGACTCATAGGTGTATTCGAAACCCAGACGGAACTCGAGATCCTGATGGTCGTTCTTGATCAGCTTGCGGCCGAGGCCGAAGGCGGTGGTTGAACGCAGATCGAGATTCTTGATCCGGTCTTTCTCCAGCGTGGTCCGCACATACCAGCCGTTGTCGGGCGAGTAGAACGAGGAATAATCCACGCCGCCGAACTGGCGGTTGGCCGTGTCGACCCCGCTGTCCCGGGCCTTCTCCGCCTCAACGGCAAAGATCAGTTTGTCCTGCGCACTGGCCAGGGTGGCCTTGAAGCCAAGTCTGGCGTCGAATTTCTCGCTCACGCCGGTGCGCCCGGTGACGGCCACGGCAGCCTCATATGCCCATTTGCGGGTTTTGGCCTCAATCTCCGCCTTGAGTTTCTTGGCTTCCGGACTGTCTGCCCCCTGTCTCCAGACCGCCGCCACCTTGCCGGTCGCCGCAGACATCTGGCCGTCACCGGCCACGACTTTGATGCCGTCCTCGGTGGATTCGACCTTGCCAAGCACGGCGCTGCCCGCGGCGAGACCGACATTCACCGCCTCGTCGGTGGAGAAGCTCTTGATCTTGTCCTGCGTGATCTCGATGGTGCCGGCGAAGCCGGTCTCGACCTTGAATTTGCCAGCCTCGGCTGACAGAATCTTGCCGAGGACGACGGATCCGTCGGTAAGTTCGATGCGGTCGGCCGCGTGGGCGGCACCCCAGAGTGCCAGCAGACCAATGAGCAGGGTTGTGATGCGCGTGTGCTTCATGGAAAAGGGCCGGTTTGAATCAAGCGAAGGAACCAAGATCAATGAGAATGTTTCGGCTGGCGCATTTTTACACAAACAGGTCAGGATCACGGTAACGGATTGCGCCCGGCGGCTAAAAATACTGCCTTGGTATCCATGCCCACCCGCGCCTGGTTTTCCACTTTCATCTATCACGAGCCCCTGCTGCGCGCCGGGCTGGAGCGTTTCAACACGGAGTTGGCGGCCGAATGCCGCAGCCTGCGCGACTACGATGCCGCGGGCCGGCGCTGGTCCGCGAAGAATTATCCCGGCGGTTACACCTCCTATGCGTCGCTGAACCAGCTGCACAAATTCTCGTCCACCTTCACCGGACTCGAGCGCCGGCTCACGCAGCATGTACGCCGCTTTGCCGCCGCGCTCGACATGGATTTGCGCGGGCGCAGCATCCAGATGACGGATTTCTGGGTGAACATCATGCCCGAGCATGCCGCGCACAGCCTGCACCTGCATCCGCTTTCGTTTATCAGCGGCACCTATTATGTCGTGACGCCCCGCGGCTGCCCCGGGCTCAAGTTCGAGGATCCCCGCCTCGGCAAATTCATGGCCGCGCCGCCGAAGACCGCGCGCGTCCGCCCGGTCAATCAACCGCACATCACCTACCCCGCCCGGGCCGGCCACGTCATCCTGTTCGAAAGCTGGTTGCGCCACGAAGTCGCTGCCAACCGCAGCAAGACCGAGCGCATCAGCGTCAGTTTCAATTACAACTGGAGCTGATGCCTGCATGCGGGTGCCCGCTTTCGGTCGACTCCGGCACCCGGGTATTCCGGTCAACATCACGGCGCATGGGGTCTAAGTATACTATTAGTTGACAAAACATGAATGCATCAACCTATGCAACTTTTTGCCGTGCGCGGCGTCAAAAGCCGGATGTGCTCCCCCACCCATCTTCGCGCCCCGGTTTTCCTTTCCTTCGGCCTGGTACTGGTGTTCGCCGCCGGCTGCAGCAGCGAGCCGGAACCCGGCCCGAGCGGCAGCCAGCAACGGCATCACGACAAGCTGCCCGCCCCCATGGTCGGGCAGGACACCTTTTTCGATGGTCAGATTGTCGCGGAACTAAGAGCCGGGGCGGAAGGAATACCCCACCCCGAGCCGGGCAAGGGAAGTGGGAACAGCAGTGGTGGCGACAGCGGCGGACACAGCCGCCACAGCGGAGGCGGCATGGGGATGGGCGGGGGCGGACATAGCCGGCATGGCGGTGGACAGTCCCCAGATTCAGACAGCGAAGGTGGCAGGAGCGAGAGCCCTCGCCCCATGCCGGGCAGCATGGGACCGACCACGATGATCCACTTGCGGTTCACCAATCAGGGCTCCACCCATGTCGAGTTGGGCATCGAGGATTTTGTCTCTCCGTTCGGTAATTTCGCCGTCCAGCCGGAAAAACTCGCGCTAGATCCCGGCCAGTCCCTTGAAACCGAGCCGATGAGTTCGAATCTCGCCGGCTCGCTCGCCGAGATCGGGGCCACCCTTGTGCTGCGGCTCGGGAATAAAGCCGAGAAAAAGCTCATCATGCTTCATGCTGTGCCGGCCCCGGACAATCCGGCCGGACCAGAGCAGGCACCGGACGGCACGCCGAAGCCACCATCGGTCGAGCCCGGGAAATAGGCCCGCATCCATTGTCAACTATTAGTATACTTGGGCGCCCTGTCCGGCCGTCAGGGGCTTGAGGTTCAAGCACACAGTCAGCTGACAATTGAAAGGATTGTTCGCCGCAGCCCTCAGCGCCCGAAGCCACCGAGGTCCTCAATTTGATCGGAAGCGAAAATCAACACGCCCCGTTTTTCGCGCCCCAGCGCACAACGCAGCATGGCGCGGGCGACGACCTCGGCCTCGATCGCCCGGTATTGGCGCAGCCGGCCCAGCAGCAGCGGCTCGGCCAGCCACATCACGACCGCAGCGACCCGCTCACCCAGCCGTTTCTCCGCGCGCGGACCGAGCAGCAGGCTTGGCCGGAAAATGCCCAGCGTCTTGAAATCGAGCACCGCCAGCGCCCTCTCCGTTTCACCCTTCACCCGGTTGTAGAAAACCCGCGAACCGGCGTCGGCCCCCAGCGAGGACACGACGAAAAATCTTCCAGCCCCGTTGCGCCGCGCCGCCCAGGCAAACGCCAGCACTGCACCACGGTCCACGGCCCGAAACGCATCCTGCGAGCCGGCTTGCTTGATCGTGGTGCCCAGACAGCAAAACGCGTCGTCGCAGCGCAAGTCCGCAGCCACCTTTTCCAGCGCGGCGAAATCCACCTGCACCTGCGTGAGCTTGGGGTGCGACAAGTCCAGCGGCCGGCGGCCGAGAGCAACGACGTGATCATACTCCGGCGAATCGAGCAATTGGCGGAGCAGAAACCCACCCACCAGTCCGCTTCCGCCGGCAATCAAGGCTGTGCTCATTGCGGAGCAGACTGGATTGATGACGGCCAAAAGGCACGACCAGATCCGGCTCAGCCGAATGTCCCGATTGATTAAGGCTTTTGAAAAGGAATCAGTTGGTAGGGCGCGACCGCTGGGCGCGCCGTCTGGACAATCGCGGACGGCCCGGCGGTCCGTCCCCACCGGCGCAGTCGCGCCAAAGTTATAAATCTCATTGAACGTGGCATCACCCGTACGGTTTGCCGTCCCGAATCTGGGAAAAGTGGGACGAAAATTCTTGATCGAAAAATCGCTCGGGACTTGCACGGGCAATCGGCGGGCGTATTTTATCCTCATGAAAAAGATCGAGCTGAATGATGAAACCTACGCCACCCTGCAGCAGCTCGCCGCCGCCAAGAACCTGTCTCCTTCCGAGTTGATTGCGACGATGCTCAGTGCCGGCCGGCCGCCTCTCGCCGGTGACAACCTGCTGTTCTTCCTGACCAGCGCCGAATTCACCGGTCAAAGCGACCCCACCGAGCGTTACTTGGCATTGCTCGCGTGGTGCGCACAGAATTATGCCGGTGATTTTGCCGACTTCATTTCCCACCAGGAAAGCGGCCGCCGCTACCTGGCGCTTGATCGCGACGAAATCAACGAAACGCGGGCGCACAATCATGCGCGCCAGATTGATGGCACGCAGTATTGGGCGGTCATGACCATCGACGACAGCCAGAAGCGCCGCTTCGTCTGCCGCATGCTCGAATTCATCGGCTGTCACGACGAGACGGTGTCCCATGCCAGCCGGGCACTCGGCCTCGGTGAGATTCCCGCCCGCGGCTTCCACCTGCTCGGAGTGTGAGTTTAATCTGGTAGGGCGCGACTGCCCGCCGTCGCTAAAGCTATGGCGGGCGGAAAAAGCCCTGCGTGGCCTCCGAAGCCTTGGCGAAGGAGGCTGGGCGCGCCGAGAAGCACGGACGGCCCAGCGGTCCGTCCCTACCCCAAGTCAGTTTTGATTTGTCCGCCGGCTTCCTGTCCGCTCAACTGCCGTCGTGAGCGAACCCATTCCTCCGCCCGAGCCCAAGCGCCGCGATTTCCGGAATTTTATCCAATCGGTCCGTTATGCCGTCGAGGGATTCCGGGCGGCCGTACGGCATGAGCCGTCGTTCCGCGAAGACCTGATTTTCGTCGCCATCCTCACGCCCGTCGCGGTCATCCTGCCGGTCAAGGCCGTTTCCACCGCCGTGATGCTGGCCTCGTTGTTCGTCATCATCATCGCCGAGCTGCTCAACTCCGCCATCGAGTGGACCATCGACGACATCTCCCTAGAAAAACGCCTGTTCGCCAAGCGCGCCAAGGACATGGGCAGCGCGGCGGTCTTCCTCGCCTACATCAACTGCGTCGTCGTGTGGGGCGTCATCATCTACTCCAACTGGCACCGCATCCAGACGCTGGAGTTTCTCCGCTGGCCGCCGCTGTTCCTGGAATAGCGCGCCTGACCGGCTTCGTCATCGATCTCAACGGCGCGCCGTATCTGCAGACCTAAATCACAGCTATCAGTGCGAAGATCGAGAAAAGTCAAACAGCCGCGTTAGGAGCCACCAAACTCCGATTAGAAGTAGAAGAAGTCTAAACCCACGGCTAATGAAGAACGTCTCCAGTCTCGTCTTAGGTAATTGCGGCAATGCGGTCTGAATTCGGCCTATCTCGTTCCGAGTATCGTTACCTGTGTCTCTGGATACGATAATTTCGTAAAGAGTTTTTATATCGGAATTCGACCTCAATGCTGGTCGCATTCGCACCGCTGCTAAGACCAGCTTTCTGGCTTGCTCAAACTCTCGCTGCTGAGCGAGCGCAGCAGCCTTGGCAACAAAGGCTGTCGCTTTTGCAGCCCGTCCTCCAAAGACACCGACGCAAAGTAGCAACGCCAAAAAAAAATAACTAACACTGAAAATGCTAACAGTGCTGGAGAACCTGGTTGCATACTTCTACCGCATCCGACCGAAGAAGAATGTCGCGATCCCGATCATCGTCAGGTTCGGCATGAGGGCGGCCCACACGGGATCGAGGTAGCCACCGCCGCCGAGCGGCGTGGCAATGCCGGTCAGGATGAAGTAAATGAAGAACAGGCCGATGGATTTCGACACGCCGACCGCCGGGCTCACGCGCACGCCGGAGACGGCGAACGGAATGGCGATGGCGATGATTATGAGCGGACCGAGCGTGTTGAAGAGGATGCTGTAGTAGCGCACCTCGTAGCGCAGGAACTTCGGGTTGTCCTCAGACGAGAAGTAGTCGGTGATCCGGCGCAGTTCATTGAACGACAGGTCAATCGGCTTGCGGTCGAACAACAGCATGAGCTGCGGATCCTCGGTGAAATACGGGACGGTCTTCTCGGCGAAAGCCACCGTGCGTTGCAAGTCGCCCTGCTCGGGGTCAAACCACATCTCCCGGCCGTCGGTGAACGTCCAGGCGCGGCGGATCGCATCATAGCGGGCCTCGCGCGCCATGATGCGGGTCTTCTCGCGGCGGAGCCGGTCCAGCTCGGACACGGTGACGCCGTAGGCGGTCGCCGAGAAACGGCTGTAGCGGTTGATGAACCACATCCGGTTCTGCCGCTGGTTGTCGAAGGCCACGCTGGACACGAGCCCGAGCGAAGCGCCATGGGCGGCCTTCATCTCCGCGCTGAACTGGAAGCTCTCTTTTAGGCTGCGCGAGGCCTCGACGGACCAGGGCACGACCCGGGCATTGAGCAGGAGCGACACGCCGCAAAGAACGATCCCCGCCAGCCACAGCGAGCGGGTCGTGGCGAAAATATTCATCCCGGCCGCGCGCATGGCCATGATTTCGTTGTTGCGGTGCAGCTTGCTCAGCACGAACAGCAGCGAGAGCAGCATCGAGAGCTGCAGCACGACCGACAGGTTGCTCGGCATGAGCGTGGCGTAATACAGCAGGATGTTGCCGGCCCCGGCGCCATACTGAATCAGCTCGCGGAAGTCGTCGTAGAGCGAGGCCATCATCAGCACGCCCGTCGTGGCGGCGAGGAGCAACGCGAGCATTTTCAGCCACTCGCGGAGAAGATAACGGTCGAGAAGATTCAAACCGGGAGCAGTGAAGCAGCCCCGCGACGCGGCGCAAAGCCGAATCTGCCGCGTTTGGGGTTTGCGCAATGCCGGAGCCTGATTTCCATGGTCGCAAATGCCAGTCTGCCACCGCTTCTTTTCTCTCCTTGGTTCACTCCTACTTGCGGCCTCCGCCATGGGTACGGGGGACACCATCAAGATCGGCCAATACGGTGCGTTCACCGGCAAGGATGCCGACTTCGGCCTCGCCGCCCGCAAAGGGGTCATCCTCGCCGTCGAGGAGGCCAACGCCAGCGGCGGCGTGCTGGGGAAGCAGATCGAGCTCCTGGTCGAGGATAACCAGTCCAAACAGGGCGAGTCCGCCACCATCGCCAAGAAATTCGTGGCCCGCGACAAGGTCGTCGCCGTGCTCGGCGGCAACACGTCCAGCAATTCGCTCGAGGCCGCGCCCGTCTACCAGAACGCCAAGATCCCGATGATCGCCATTACGTCCACCAACCCGCGCGTGACTGAGATGGGCGACTATATCTTCCGTGTTTGTTTCATCGATCCGTTCCAGGGCGCCGCCTTGGCCAAGTTCGCCCGGGACACGCTCAAGGTGCAGCGCGTCGCGGTGCTCACCTCGGTCAACAACGCCTACAGCGTCGGCCTCTCGAAGGTGTTCCGCGAGCGGTTCACCGCCGGCGGCGGCACCATCGTGGCCGAGCAGAAGCACAGCGAGGGCGACAAGGATTTCCGC
>CAZBLQ010000028.1:1705-35526 GCA_964492635.1 uncultured Oleiharenicola sp. | reverse complement strand
CCATCCAGACTTTCGGTTCCGCCCAAAAATCCGACAAGCTGCCCGCCTTGCAGGCGCGCAGCCAGATTGAGACTGACGGCAAGGCCAGGGTCGCGCTGCGCCAGGCGATAGCGCTGATCCAATTGGCCGATCCCAGTGACGAGGTGAAGCTCAAGGCTCTCGCCGAGTTGCGCGAGCTGCACAGCGCGGCCAGTTACGACCTGGTCAAAGCCGCCCAGGCCAAAGCGGAGGCCGAAGCGAAACCGGTGGTCCGGGCGGCGGCAGTCACGGCTCTCGCGGCGATTGATCGTCACAAATCGGTCGTGAAATTTTTCGGCACGCTCTTTCGCGGCCTCAGCGCCGGCAGCATCCTGCTCGTGGTGGCGCTGGGCCTGGCGATTACGTTTGGGTTGATGGGGGTCATCAACATGGCTCATGGCGAGATGATCACGGTCGGTGCCTATGCCACCTACATCACCCAGAATGTCTTTGGCGAGGGCATGAATTTCACCCTGCCGTTTGTCAAAATCGCCATCCACCTGCCCGGGTTGCACCTGACGGGCTGGGCCTACCAGCTCTATTTCATAGTTGCGATTCCGATCGGGTTTCTGAGCGCCGCTCTGGTGGGCATTGCGCTCGAGCGCAGCGTCATCCGCTTCCTTTACCGCCGGCCGCTCGAGAGCCTGCTCGCGACTTT
Organism: uncultured Oleiharenicola sp.; assembly: GCA_964492635.1. Classification (GTDB taxonomy): domain Bacteria; phylum Verrucomicrobiota; class Verrucomicrobiia; order Opitutales; family Opitutaceae; genus Lacunisphaera. The sequence continues at coordinate 34,850 of CAZBLQ010000028.1, read as the reverse complement.
CGGGGTGTCGCTGATTTTGCAGCAATTGTTCAAGCTCACGTTCGGCTCCAACAACGTGAACGTGGACAGCCCGGTTTACCTGAGCAGCAACTGGACGATTTTTGACATCACCTTCGACTGGAACCGGGTTTTCGTCATCGGTTTTGCGGCGGTGATTGTATTAGGCGTGTGGTTGGCGCTGACTAAGACCTCCCTCGGTCTGCTCATCCGCTGCGTGATGCAAAACCGGGTGATGGCGTCGTGCATGGGGGTGCGCACGGAACGCGTGAACATGCTCACCTTCGGTCTCGGCAGCGGTCTGGCCGGGCTGGCGGGCGTGTTTGTGACCCAGCTCGGCACGGTGGGCCCGTCGATGGGGCAGGAGTATATTGTAGACAGTTTCATGACGGTTGTCGTGGGCGGGGTCGGCAGTATTTTCGGAACCGTGGTGAGCGCGCTGGGGATCGGCCTGGCCGACCAGTCGATCCAGCAGATTCTCCTCAATCCCGTCTTGGGAAAGATTCTCGTGCTGATTGCGATCATTCTGTTCCTGCAATGGCGCCCCACCGGCCTCTTCGCGGCCCGCAGCCGCAGCCTTGACTGAGCACGCCGTTCCACCCGCCGCCCAAATCGCATGAGTTCACCTGCCACCGGGCCCTCTTTCTTCCGCTCCCGCCATTTGGAATTCACGGTGGTCGGTGTCTTTCTGACGTTGCTGGCCGTGATCTTTCCCGTGCTCAATGCCCACGGCTTGCTCAGTGATTATACGATCACCCTCTGGGGCAAATATCTCTGCTACGCTCTGCTCGCCATTTCGGTGGACCTGCTTTGGGGGTACACGGGTCTGCTGAGCCTGGGGCAGGCCCTGTTTTTCAGCTTGGGCGGCTATATGTTCGGTATGTATCTCATGCTGCTCATCGGCCCGCTGGGCAGCTACGCCAAGGCGGGACAGAATCCGGCCGGCCTGCCGGATTTCATGGTTTTTCTCGGGCACACGTTTCTGCCGCCGTTCTGGCGGCCGTTCCATTCCTTCGGGTTTGCGGTGATGATGGTGTTTGTCGTGCCGGGCCTGCTGGCGCTCGTGTTTGGATTTCTGGCATTCCGTTCGCGCATCAAGGGCGTGTATTTTTCCATCCTCACCCAGGCGTTGACCTACGGGGCAGCGCTCATGTTTTTCCGGAACGATTTCACGATGGGCGGGAACAATGGTTTCACCGATTTCAAGTTCATCCTGGGCCACTCGCTCGTCGACAAGGACGCCGGGCCCGCGACAATGCGCGGACTTTTTGTGGTAAGCGCCGTGGCGCTGCTCCTGGTCTCGCTCGGCTGCTACTGGCTCAACGGCACAAAGTTTGGCCTCGTGCGGCAGGCCATCCGGGACGGTGAGAATCGCGTGCTGTTCAGCGGCTACGCTACCGCCAACTACAAGCTGTTCGTCTTCGTTGTCGCCGCGATGATCGCGGCCGTCGGTGGCGCGTTGTTCGTCCCGCAGGCGGGCATCATCAACCCGGATCAGATGACGCCGGACAAATCCATCGAGGCCGTGGTATGGGTCGCCGTGGGCGGACGCGGAACCCTTGTCGGCCCGATCATCGGGGCGATCGGCATCAGCGTGCTCCGAAGCTGGGCCACCCACGCCTATCCCGATTCCTGGCTCATCATTCTCGGGGTGATCTTCCTCGTCGTGGTTCTTTTTCTGCCGGGTGGCATCGTCAGCCTGCTGCCGAAGCTCACGGAACTCTGGCGCCGTTGGCGCAAAACCCCCGCGCCGCCGCTTGCCGCGACCGATCCCGCTCCCGACCGCCCATGAGCCATCCCATCCTTACCGTCGAGGACGTGTCCAAGACCTATGATGGATTCAAGGCCATCTCCAATCTCACCTTTTATCTTTTCGAGGGCGAGTTGCGCACGGTCATCGGGCCGAACGGTGCGGGCAAATCGACCTTTTTCGATCTCATCACCGGACGGGCCAAGCCCGACAAGGGCCGGATTGAATTTGGCGCACCGACCGCTCCCAGCCACGACCTCACCGCCCTGAACGAATACGAGATCAACCGGCTTGGCATCGGGCGCAAGTTCCAGACCCCGAGCGTCTACGTTGAGCACACCGTCTGGGACAATCTGGTGCTCTCGCTCAAAGGACCGCGGGGCGTCTTTGCCTCGCTGTTCATGCGCCTCTCTTCCACCGACCGCGATCACCTGGACGAACTGCTCCAGCTGATCCGGCTGGACGCCAAACGCGACTGGAAGGCGGGTTTGCTCGCGCATGGGGAGAAGCAGTGGCTCGAGATCGGCATGCTCCTGGCCCAGGAACCCAAGGTGCTGCTGGTGGACGAACCGGCGGCGGGGATGTCCGATGAGGAGACTCATCGCACGGGCGAGCTGCTCATCAGTCTCGCGGGCAAACACAGCATCGTGGTCATCGAGCATGACATGACTTTCGTCAAACAGATCGCCCGCGACAACCCCGTCACTGTTCTCCACCAGGGCACCGTGCTTTGCGAGGGGAAGTTCGACGAGGTGCAGTCCAACCCCAAGGTCCGCGAAGTCTACCTCGGTCGCGGCAAGCACGGCACCCGATGAGCGCGCTCCTCCAGCTTGTCTCGGTCGAGACGGACATCGGCGGTTCGCGCATTCTTCGCGGCATCAACCTGGAGGTGAATGCCGGTGAAGTGGTCGCGTTGATGGGCCGCAACGGCGTCGGCAAGACGACCACTTTGAAATCCATCACCGGTGTGCTGCCCGTGCGCGCCGGCTCCATTGCGTTTGCCGGCCAGCGCATCGACCAGCTTCCGATCGACGCCCGCGCCCGCGCAGGCATCGGCTATGTGCCGCAGGGGCGCGATATATTTCCGCACATGACCATCGAGGAAAATCTTGATGTCGGTCTCGTCGTGCACGGCCGCCGGGGCGTGGAGGCGCGCCGCATGCTCGACCGCGTGTATGCGCTGTTTCCTGTTTTGAAGGAGATGCTCTCGCGCAAGGGCGGGGTGCTTTCCGGCGGCCAGCAACAGCAACTTGCCATCGGCCGCGCCCTGCTCACCAATCCCAAGCTGCTCATCCTCGACGAGCCGACCGAGGGCATCCAGCCCTCCATCATCGATCAGATTGGCGATACCTTGAAAAAGCTCAAGATCAGCAACATTTCCGAGGAGGAGGCTACGGCGCAATCACGGCAGGAGGCCGCCGAAATCAAGGGCGCGGTCAAGGAGCTGAAACGGGAAGGCGCCCTCGCCATCCTGCTCGTCGAGCAATATGTTGATTTCTGTCGCGAAGTTGCCGACCGTTTCTACGCCATGGATCGCGGCGCTGTCACCATCTCCGGTCCCATCGCCAGCCTGACCGACGAGGTTGTCAAACAGCACTTGCAAGTCTGAGTCCCGCACCACATGCACCTGACCCCACGCGAACGCGAAAAGCTCCTGATCGTCACCGCTGCCGATCTGGCCCGGCGCCGTCAGGCCCGCGGCCTCAAGCTCAATTACCCCGAGGCCATTGCCATCATCACCTACGAAATCATGGAAGGGGCACGCGATGGCAAGTCCGTGGCCGAGCTCATGAGCTACGGCACCACCATCCTCAAGGCCGCCGATGTCATGGAAGGCGTGCCGGAAATGATCCACGACGTGCAGGTCGAGGCCACCTTCCCCGACGGCACCAAGCTTGTCACGGTTCATCATCCGATCAGATGATTTTCGATTCTCAATTCTCGATTTTGGATTGGATGGTGATGACGCGTTGCCACCGGATTGGGGTTTACCCTAATTTCAATGTGCGCTTGGCCGGCAGTCAGTTGGTACGACCCATTTGCCAATCGAAAATCGAGAATCCAAAATCTAAAGTTTCATGATTCCCGGCGAAATCATTACCGCACCCGACGCCGCACCGCTCCCGGCCAACGCCGGCCTGCCTTTGCTCATGCTCGACGTAACCAACACCGGCGACCGGCCGATCCAAGTGGGCTCTCATTATCATTTTTTTGAGACGAACGAGTCGCTGCGTTTCGACCGGCCGGCGGCCCGCGGTTTTCGGCTCAACATCCCGGCGGGCACGGCCGTGCGCTTCGAGGCTGGCGACACCAAACGGGTCGAGCTGGTTGCCCTCGCCGGCAACCGGGAGGTCTACGGCCTCAATGCCAAGGTAAATGGAAAACTCTGATCTGTCATGCCGCTGAAACTTACCCGCCGCCAGTACGCCGAGATGTTCGGTCCCACCGTGGGTGACCGGGTGCGTCTCGCCGACACCGAGCTTTTTGTCCAAGTCGAGCGTGACCTCATTGCCGAAGGCGGCGGTTACGGCAACGAGATCAAGTTCGGCGGCGGGAAGGTCATCCGGGACGGCATGGGCCAGTCGCCCACCGCCCTCGATGCCGAATCGCTCGATCTCATCATCACGAACGCGCTCATTCTCGATCCCATCCTTGGGGTCATCAAGGCCGATATCGGGATCAAACACGGGCTCATTGTCGGCATCGGCCACGGCGGCAACCCGGGCATCCAGAGCGGACTTGGCTCGATTTATCCCGACCCGCGCACGAAGAAGAAAAACCCGATGATTGTCGGCGCGGCGACCGAGGTGCTGGCGGGCGAAGGCTGCATCATTACCGCCGGTGGCATCGACACCCACATCCATTTTATCTGCCCGCAGCAGATCGACGAGGCCATCAGCGCTGGCATTACCACGATGCTGGGCGGAGGCACCGGTCCCGCTCATGGCACCTTTGCCACGACCTGTACTCCCGGTGCCTGGAATCTACATCGGATGCTTGAAGCCGCCGAAGCCTATCCGATGAACCTCGGTTTTCTCGGCAAGGGCAATTGCGGCACGCCGGAACCGCTGCGCGAACAGGTCCTCGCCGGCGCCATCGGACTGAAACTCCACGAAGACTGGGGCACGACGCCCGCTGCGATTGACGTTTGTCTCGGCGTTGCCGACGAGCTCGACGTGCAGGTTGCCATCCACACGGACACACTTAACGAGTCCGGATTCGTCGAGGCGACCATCAAGGCTTTCAAGGGCCGCACCATCCACACTTTTCACTCGGAGGGTGCCGGCGGCGGTCACGCGCCCGACATCATTCGCGTTTGCGGCGAGGCCAATGTCCTGCCTTCCTCCACCAACCCGACACGTCCCTTCACGGTCAACACCATCGACGAGCATCTCGACATGCTGATGGTCTGTCACCATCTCGACTCGAAGATTCCGGAGGACGTGGCTTTCGCCGAGTCGCGTATCCGGCCTGAAACTATCGCCGCCGAGGACCGGCTGCACGACCTTGGCGCCATTTCGATGATGTCGTCCGACTCGCAGGCGATGGGTCGCATCGGCGAGGTCATCATCCGCACCTGGCAGACCGCCCACAAGATGAAGCTGCAATTTGGCGGACTCACCGACGCGACTCATCCCGCGGCCGACAATTTCCGGGCCCTTCGCTACCTGGCGAAATACACCATCAACCCCGCCATCGCCCACGGCATCTCGCACATTGTCGGCTCGCTGGAGGTGGGCAAACTCGCGGACTTGGTCGTGTTCAAACCCTCCTTGTTTGGCGTGAAGCCGGAAGTCGTGCTCAAGGGCGGCTTCATTGCCTGGGCGAACATGGGCGATCCCAACGCTTCCATCCCCACGCCGCAGCCCACCTTTTACCGGCCGCAGTTCGGTGCGGCCGGCCGGGCAATTGGTTCAACCAACCTGACCTTCGTCAGCCAGGCCTCGCTGGATCAGGGCGTGCTCAACGATCTCGGCCTTCGCCGCCGCTTGGAACCGGTGAAGCACTGCCGCAAGATCGGCAAGAAGGATATGGTGCTCAACAGCGCGTTGCCGAAGATCGAGGTGGATCCGGAGACTTACACCGTGAAGGCTGACGGCGTCCACCTGACCTGTGAACCCGCCAAAGTATTACCGATGGCCCAGCGGTATTTCTTGTTCTGAGCTAGTCCGACTGTTTCCCCTGGCCTTATGCAGCTGATTTCCACGCCGCTCGCTTCAAGCAAATCCTCCTTGTCCGAGGTGGCGGTGCGCGTTGACCGGCTGAAGCTCGCGAAGCGGCTGTGGCGCGGTACCGCCGACGATGGTGTGGAATTCGGTTTCGAACTCGAGGCACCGTTGAAGGATGGCTGCACGGTTTGGGAGAATGCGGCCGCACGTTATGTCATCCGGCAGGAAGCCGAACCCGTGTTGGAGATTCCACTCGATGTCGCCCCCTCGGCCGCGGCGGGCCTGGGCTGGGCCATTGGCAACCTGCACCTGGAGCTTTCCGCCGAGCCAACCCGGTTGCTGGCGCCCGACGATCCGGCGGTGCGTCAACTGCTCGACCGGCTTGCCGTGCCCTACAAGTCGGTCACGGCCGTTTTCCGTCCCGGTCATTTTGCCCGGGGCGCGCAGCAAATTCATGAACTCGGGCCCGGCCACAAACACTGACGTCGCATGGATCTGCGGCCTGTTGCAGGCGGGCGATTCGTTCTACCCGACGGGCAGCTACGCGCACTCCTTCGGACTCGAAGGCCTGGTCCAGGAAGGTGTGGTGCGGGACCGGGAATCCTTGCGCCAGTTTTTCCTGCTCTCCGTTCGCCCGGCATTGCAACGGGCCGAGCTGCCATTGGCCGCACACGCCTGGCAGGCCTTAGCCGGGCCGGACTGGACGCGGGTGGGGGAGATTTGCTTTCTGGCTCATGCGCTAAAAACAGCGCATGAGACGCGGGTGGCCGCTGAGAACATCGGCCGCCAGCGTGCGGAATTCATCGCCACACTCCGGCCGAGTGCGCTGGTGGGCGCTTACCTGGAACGCGCCGCAGTCGGAAGCTGGCCGTTTTCTCCGCCTGTCTCCGCGGCGTTGGAAGGCCGGGTGCTGGGCGCGCCGCTCAATGCCGTGCTTGCAGGCGTTTATTATTCCACCGTGGTGTCGCTGCTCGCTTCCGCGATGAAACTGCTCCGGCTCGGCCAGAACGGCGCGCAGACCCTGCTTACGGAAATGCTGGCGGAAGCCCCTGCTGGCATTGTCGCGGCGGTTGAAACCCCGCTCGATGAAATTGGCTGGTTCAATCCCTGGCTCGACATCGCTGCTGCCCGCCACGAATTTGCCGACGGCCGGCTGTTTATTTCTTAAACCAATTCATTTGACCACGGATTGCACAGATGGGCACGGATACAATTCACTCTGCATGTCATTATGAACGAAGTGAAGAATCCATGAGCATAATCACTGGCGCGAGTCGTTCTGGATCCTTCGCTTCGCTCAGGATGACACTGGCGGGGGTTTCACCTAATCCGTGTGCATCCGTGTAATCCATAGTTAAAAGTCTCTTTTCTATGTCTTCAGTTCGTCCTCCACGTATTGGTATCGGTGGCCCCGTAGGCTCCGGCAAGACGATGCTCTGTCTAAAACTCTGCCAGAAGATGCGAGAACGATTTTCGATGGCGGTTGTAACGAACGACATCTATACGCTCGAAGACGCGCAATTCCTCACGCGGAATGGCGCGCTGCCGGCGGAGCGCATCGCCGGGGTCGAGACCGGTGGCTGTCCGCACACCGCCATTCGCGATGACACCACGATGAACGAGCAGGCGGTCCGTGCGATGGAGACGAAGTTTGCGGATTTGCAACTCACCCTGGTCGAGAGTGGTGGCGACAATCTCTCCGCCACGTTTTCACCGGAGCTGGTCGACGCCTTTATCTATGTCATCGACGTGGCCGAAGGTGACAAGATTCCCCGAAAGGGCGGCCCGGCCATCCGGTTCAGCGATCTGCTCATCATCAACAAAATCGACCTGGCTCCGCTGGTCGGGGCTGATCTCGGGGTGATGGAGCGCGACGCCAAAGCCCAGCGCGGCGCGCGGCTGTTTGTTTTTTGCGATCTAAAGCGTGAGCACAACCTCGACCAGGTCATTGCCTGGATCGAGCGCGAGGTGCTGTTTGGGCAAAAGGCGAGAGGGTAGGGCGAATCCTCCGGCTGAGCCGCGGCTCGTCGGGACGACTCGCCCTACCGATTTTAAACCAGAACATGGCTAAATTTTCCGGAAATCTTATGCTTCGTGCCGAAGCCCGGCCGGATGGCCGCACGGTGCTGGCCGGGCAGTCGTTTCGTGCACCTTACCACCTGAGCAAGCCTTACTGGGATGAAACGACGCGCACCTTGCTTGTGCAGGTCGTCAACCCGACGGCCGGTATTCTGTCGGGCGACCGGTTGGAGTCGGATATCGCGGTCGACTCCGGTGCGGCGTTGTTCGTCACAACGCCAAGTGCAAGCCGCGTTTTCAAAATGAATGAAGGCACCGCCGAGTGCCGGCAGCATTTTGCCGTGGCCCGGGGCGGCTGGCTGGAGGTGATGCCTGAGCCGCTGGTGCCCCACCGTGGCTGTCGTTACCGGCAGGTGACTCGCATCGAAGTCGCGCCGGGCGGGGAACTTTTTTTCGCCGATCTGCTCATGCCCGGTCGGGTGGGCCATGGCGAGGCATGGGAATGGGACCGGCTCTGCCTTGAAATCGATGTGCGGCTGGGCGGCGAGCTCATCCTGCGGGAGCGGCTTGACCAAACCGGCGCGGAGCTTCAGGCCATGGCGAAGCTGGCCGGTTCGGGTCCGGGGGCGTGCTTCGGCAACGGCGTGCTGCTTGGCGAGCCGGGTGCGGTTGATGCCTCGTGGCCGGATGCGGTGGCGGCGCTGCACGATGACGGGCTATGGGTGGGACTCAGCCGGCTGCGGCGCGGCGGGTGGAGCCTGAAATTCGTGGCGCCTGACGGAATGCGTTTGCGCCAGGGCTTGAAGGACGCGCGGCGAATTTTGGCGGCACGCTTTCCCCGGCTCGCCTGCGATCCACGTAAACTTTAGAGCGCGAAAGCCAGCGCGCCGGCCAGTGCCACGGCACCGCCGGCAAACCGCGCGGCTGTTTGCCGGTTCCTCAGTGCCGCGCCTAATCCGAGCCCGACAAGGTGCAAAAGAACGGTTGTGGCAATGAAGCCGGCGCCATAGGCAAGTCCGCCAGCGGTGGCGGGCATTTCCGCGCCATGGGCGACTCCGTGAAAAAGTGCAAATGCTCCGACGATGGCCATGCCGGTGGCGGCGTGCAGCCGTACCGCGGCGGCAATCAGCAAGCCGAACACGAAAATCGAGGCGGCGATGCCCTGCTCAACGCCAGGCAAGATCAGGCCAGCGTGCCCGAGAATGGCCCCGAGTGCCATGACGCTGACGAAAGTTGTCGGCACGCGCCAGCGGCAGCGTCCGCCGAGCTGGGCGGCCCAGAGTCCGACGGCAATCATGGCAAGCACATGGTCCCAGCCGGACAGCGGGTGGGCCGCACCAGAGGCGAAATCCCAAGTGAGTTCATGGCCGTCGTGACCGGGATGCGCGTAGGCCAGCACCGGCAGGGCAAAGGCTGCCAGGGCGAGAAAACGGGTCAATTTCATGGGGCCAAAACAGCAGATTCTGCGCCAATCCGCAAACTCCTCCCGTCAGTCGGGTCGGCGCTGACCTGATCAGGGCATCCCGGACTTACTTTGGGCTTTGCGCGGGAATGAACTGCTCCCGCACCGCCTTCGCCAGCAGCTCGGGTGGCAGCAGGCCCTGGCCAATGATGAAGTCATTAAACGCCTGGCGGTTGAACTTCGGCCCGAGGGTGAGTTCGGTCGCGGTGCGTAATTCCATGAGCTTGATGTAACCATAGAAATAGGCGGTGGCCTGGCCTGGAGAGCGGAAGGTGTAGCGGTCGATCTCCTGCTTTGTCATCGCCTCGGAGAGACACACGTCCTGCGTCATGATGTCATGCGCGCGCTCGCGGGTCATGAGGCCCAGGTTGAGCATGGGGTCAATGAAAGCCCGGGCGGCGCGCTGGAGGCGGAGCTGGAGCGTGATCAACTGACCGTCAAGCGGCTCGTAAGGCTTCATTTCAGCCTCGGCGTAGAGCGCCCAGCCTTCGACGTTGACGCTGTTGAAGGCGAAGATGCTCCGAGCCTGGGACACGCCGCGCTCGACCATGGCGGAGAACTGCAGTTCGTGTCCCGGCCGGCCTTCGTGGGCGGTGAGAGTCCACGCGGCAGCCCGGTAGGTGAAATCGTCGTAACCCGTGGTCTTGGCGCCGGCGGTGGCCGGCGGGTTGCCGGTGGTGAGGACGAACTGGCCGCGTTCGCCCTTGTTGTTGACCAGCGGGGGCGGCTGCATGTGCGGGGCGGGCTGGGCGGCGTTCTCGGCCTCCGAGGCAAGGCGCATGATCATGGCACGTTCCGGCAGGGTGACGATGTGTTCGCGCCGGATGATGTCCTCGATGTGGCCGATGACCTCGTGATAGTAGGGTTCGACCTGGTCCTTCACCAACTGGTCTTTTTTGAGGGCGCGGATGACGGCCCGGTAATCCGTATCGGCCAGATCGTGCTCCTTGGCGACGAGCGGGGCGAGGGCCTGCATCTCGTTGCGGATTTCGGCAAAGGCTAGCAGCGCCTTGTGCATCAGTTCCTCGGGCGGGATGTCCAGGCCGACGTTCTTCAGATTGTCGGCGTAAATTTCCGCCGGGAGCCGGTAGTCGGCGCGCGCCCGGGGCAGCACCGTGGCGCGGGTCCATGCCGCGTAATCCTTCAATTGCCGATCAAGCGCATCGAGCGCGGCCGGGCCGCCGTCGAGTTTGTCGAGCCCGTATTGGGCGTAAAGCTGGCGGATGCCAGCGGTGTAGCGGTCGATATTGGCGAGGCTTTGCTCGACGCGGTCCTTGAAGGAGCCAAGGCGTTTGGGGTCCACCGCCTCCTCGGTGTAGCGCGCCTTCGCGAGTTCGGTGATCGGCGTGGAGCCGGGTTCGAGGCCGGCATAGAGTTTCAGGCGTTTGAGGGCGGACGGACGGCGCGCGGCGTCGACCTGGTCCTGCAGCAGGCCGAACTCTCCGTAGTAAACCAGCTGGCCGACATCGGTGTAGGCCAGCAGCATTTTGTCCTGCAACAGGGTGGTCTCGATATCGTCACTGGCGGCCTTGACCAGGATTTCGAGATCCTGCCGGATCAGGGGATCGGTCTCGGCCAGGATGCGTCGCGCCAGCTCGTCGCGGGCGGCGGTTTCCGCCGCGACGTAACGCGGGGTGATGCCTGGCTGAAGATCGGCAATCTTGTCATCAAAACCGGGGAAGCCGGTCGAGGAGGCGTTCTCGGGTTGGAATTTATTGGTGGCGTCGAGCAACACCTGGGCGTTGGCGTTGCTCTTCTCCACCCAGGCAGGGGACTCGGCGAAGGCGGGGAGACCGGTCAGGATGGCGGCCGACCCGGCGAGCAGCCACCGCGCAATGGGCATCAGGCGATGCGAAACGTGGATTTGCATGGGGGCACAAAAGTGGTGCCTCGCCAAAAGACAATTCTTTCGCGTCCAGCCTAGCTTTTTAAGAGGTGCGTCGTCAGAAACGCGGCCTGTTGCGCGCTTAGTTCCTTGAGGCCTTTTTGCGCGAGAGCGATAAGGCCCTGGAGCTGCTCGTGGGAAAAGGTCGATTCCTCGCCGCTGCTCTGCACCTCCACGAACTGACCGCGGCCGGTCATGACGATGTTGGCGTCCACTTCGGCGTCCCGATCCTCGGTGTAGGCCAGGTCAAGCAGTTCCTGCCCGTCGCAAAGGCCGACGCTGACGGCGGCGACGGAATCGGTCAGGGGATTTTCAGCGATTTCCCTGGCATCGAGAAGTTTTTGGATGGCAAGTCTCGCCGCGAGACAGGCGCCGGTGATGGATACGGTGCGCGTGCCGCCGTCGGCCTGCAAAACGTCGCAGTCGATCCACAGCGTATGTTCGCCGAGCTTCTGCAGGTCGAGCACGGCGCGCAGCGAGCGGCCGATGAGGCGCTGGATTTCAACGGTGCGGCCGTCAATCTTGCCCTTGGCGATGTCGCGCGGTTTCCGCTCGAGTGTGCTGTAGGGCAGCATGGAATATTCGGCGGTGAGCCAGCCGCCCGTGACCCCTTGCTGGCGCATCCACGAGGGTACCTTGGGTTCGATGGTGGCGGCACAGATGACGCGCGTGAGGCCATACCCGATCAGTACCGAGCCCGAAGCATAGGGCGCGATATTCGCTTCAATGGTGATAGGGCGGAGCTGGTCGGCGCGGCGGCCGTCGGCACGGGGATTAGGCATTAGGCGTAGGCTTTGGCTGAAGGTATGAATGGAATGGACCACCGGACAGCGGCCCAGCCAGATCAAGCAGGATCGTCGATCAATTCGTCGTCGTCCTTCACGGGGGCTTCAAACGGCGAGTTGGTGGTGGAGACCTTGTGGGTCGTGGCCCTGGGCACCTTCTGCTCGGCCATATGGGCGATGAGCCGGTCGTTGAAAGTCTTGGCGGGGTCGTGCCCCATGTTCTTGAGGGCCTGCACCATGGCCGCGACCTCGACGAGGCGCGCGATATCGCGACCAGGCCGGACATAGAATTCGATGTGCGGCACTTTCACCCCGAGGATGTCGTAATAATTCTCCTCCAGCCCGGTGCGCTCCTCGATGACCTCGGGCGACCACTCGCGGAGGGAGACGACCAGATCGATGCGTTTTTCGAGCCGGATGCTTTTCACGCCGAACATGTCGGCGATATTGATGATGCCGATGCCCCGGCACTCCATATAGCCCCGGTTGAGCGGGCGGGAGCTGGCGGACAGTTCGCGTTCGTCGAGGAGCTTGATGCAGGTCAGGTCGTCGGAGACAAGCGAGTGGCCGCGTTCGATGAGCGCGAGGGCGCACTCGGATTTGCCGATGCCGCTGTCGCCCCGGATCATCACGCCGATGCCCTTGACGTCGAGGGTGGTAGCGTGCTCGGTGCAGGAGGCGGCGAACTCATTGTCGATGCACAAGGTGGCGGCGTTCACGAAGTTCATCGTGATCATCGGCGTGCGGAAGATGGGCAGCTTCATCTCCTCGGAGACGGCGAGCATGGGGTGCGTGGCGACGAAATTGCGCGTGAGCACGATGGCGGGGATGCCCCGTTTCACCATCTCCTGGAAAATTTCGATCTGCTGGCGCTGCGGCAGGGTTTTGAGGTAGGTCATCTCCGCGGCGCCGAAGACCTGAATGCGCTTGTTGGCAAAATACTTGAAGAAACCGGTCAGGGCGAGCGAGGGGCGGTTGATGGAGCCTTCGCGAATCAGCCGGTGGAGGCCGTCGCCCCCGGTGACGAGATCAAGCTGCAGCTTCTCACGATAGGTCTCGTAGAAGTAGGCGACGGTGATGCCGTGGATGGCTTTGGTAGGCATGGGACTCGAAGTAGTGAGTAGCAGGTAGCGGGTAGTGAGTAGAGAAAGATTAAAGCGACAACAAGCTCCTACTCGCTACTCGATGCTCACTCCTCGCTGCTACAAATTAAAATCCTTGCCGAGGTAAAGTTCCCGGGCCTGCGCGTCGTTGATCAGGAAACTGCCGGAGCCCTCGGTCATGACCTTGCCCTTGTGGATGATGTAGGCCCGGTCCACGATGCGCAGGGTCTCGCGGACGTTATGGTCGGTGATGAGTACTCCGATGCCGCGCTGCCGGAGTTCCAGGATGATTTTCTGCACCTCCGCCACGGAAATGGGATCCACGCCGGCGAAAGGCTCGTCCATCAGCAGAAACCGCGGGCGGGTGACCAGGGCACGGGCGATCTCCAGCCGGCGGCGCTCGCCCCCGGAGAGGGTGTAGGCTTTTTGCTTCGCGAGATGGGCGAGACTCAGTTCCTCCAGATGGTGTTGGACGAGCGCGGGGCGTTCCGCGGCACTGATCGGCAGGGTCTCCACGATGGCAAGGATGTTTTCCTCGACGGTCAGCTTGCGGAAAACCGAGGCTTCCTGCGGCAGGTAGCCGACGCCCAGCCGCGCGCGGCGATGCATGCGCAGATGGGTGGCATCCTGACCGTTGATGAAGACGCGGCCGGAGGTGGCGGGCACCAGCCCGACAACCATGTAGAAAGTCGTGGTCTTGCCCGCACCGTTGGGGCCGAGCAAACCGACGATTTCGCCGGCATTCACATTGATGCTGATGCCGTCCACCACCGGACGATGGCCATAGACCTTGACCAGTCCCTCGGTGCGAATCGCCGGACCGGTGGGATCGACCGGTGCGGCCGGAAACACTTGCCCCGGTGTGGCCGCGGGCACACCCGCCGGTTGTGACATCGGCTCCATGCTCAAGGCTGTTTCGGCGCCTCGGCGGGCGGCGGGACGGGTTTCGGTTCCTTTTCAAAACCGAGATCCTTGATGGCCGGAAGGATGATGCGGGTCGAGCCGGCTTCCCCGCCCTCGATGACAGCGCGGCGTTCGCCGCGATAAAGCACCATCCGCGGACCGGTGGCAATGGCGCCATTGGCGAGGTCCTTGACCACGGGGTTGTCGGTCAGGATGATCTTGTTGTCGTCGGGCAGCACCTCGGCCCGGCCACAGGCGGCCTCACGGTCGGATTGAACGATATGCACGCTGCCCACGGCGATGAGAGACTTGAAGCGGCCAAGCTTGCCGATGGTGGCGGTCTGGTCGCCCTTGCGGGTGGAAATGACTTCCAGCCGGTCGCAGGTCAGTCGCAGGTTCGTGCCGGTGACGACCACGTTCTTGGAAAAAATGAAGGTCGTGAGCGTGTCGGTGCTGCTCATGTCGAGCTGCACGCTTTCAATCACGGTGGGCTGGATTTCCTCGGCGTTGGGAATCGCGGGCAGGCAGGCTCCGGCGAGCAAGATGGCGGCAAAGCGGGGCAGTTTCATTTAAGGAGCTCCTTGAGCTCGGTGTTAAAAACTACGCGGACATTCTTGGCGATAGTGACACGTTTCTCCTTGTGGGCATAGCGCCAGTCGGAACCGGTGGCTTCGAATTCATCGTTGATCACCCGGATGGTGCCGTCGCCCGTGACGACCGCTTCCGCGGGCAGCACCCGGGCTGTCGGACTGAGAATCATGGTGTCCACCTTGTCGTCGGCTTTGCCGGAAAAAATCGAGAGCGTCAGCTCCTTGATATTGATCTGGTTCTGGCTGGCAAAGCTAGCCTCCGAGCCGCGCACCAGCCACGAGCGATGGCCGTCGGGGGTGAAAGTGGGCAGCTTGAAATTGATGACCGGTTTGTCGGAGGAGATCTGGGTGGTGGCCGCCATGGCCGCCACGGGCAGGAGAATGACAAGAAACTGTTTGGGCGAAAGCATCACGCGCAGCTCATTGACCCCGGCTGGCCAGGATTTGTTCACACACTTCGCGCACCGCACCGTTACCGGCGGGGCGGCCCGGCACATAATCAGCCGCTTGCAGTGCCGCCGGCATTGAGGTTAAAGGCGCAATGCCAATGCCGGCCCACGCGATGGCCGGCGCATCAATGTCGTCGTCTCCCATGTAGCAGACCTGCGGGGCGGCCAGCCCGAGCTGGCTGGCCAGTTCCTGCAGGGCCATGAGCTTGTCGGTGCGGCCCTGGATGACATGCGGCACCCGCAGCTCGGTCGCGCGGAGGGTGGTGGCGCCGGAGGGACGGCCGGAAATCCAGGCGACGGCGACGCCCGCCTTGTTCAGCCGCACGCTGCCCATGCCGTCGAGGATGGAAAAGTGCTTCGCTTCAACGCCATCCGAGGAAACGACCACGGTGCCATCCGTCAGCACGCCGTCCACATCCATCGCGAACAACCGGATGGCGGCCCAGCGGGCGGACGGGATTCTTGATTTTCGATTCTTGATTTTCGATTGGGCCACGATGCGAGTGTCTGCAGCTTGCGATCAAAATCCCAAATCCCAAATCTAAAATCCAAAATTCCATCAACCCATCCAGGCGGCAATGGCGTCCACGATCTTGTCCCGGTTTGGGCGGTAAAAGGCCTCGAGTTCGGGGGCGAAGGGCACCGGAAGATCCAGGGAGGCGATGCGCAGCGGCGCGGCCTTGAGCCGGCCAAAATGTTCCTCGGTCAGGCGGGCGACCAATTCGGCGCCGAACCCATGGGTGCGGCGGCCTTCGTGCACCACAATGAGCCGGCCGGTGCGGGCCAGTGATTCGCTGATGGAATCGAGCTTGAGGGGCGAGAGCGCGCGGAGGTCGAACAAGTCGAAGGTTCGCTCGTACTCCTCCTGGAAGTAGGTGCAGGCCTCGTCGGCAAGCAGCACCATTTCGCCGTAGGTGACGATGGTCGCGAAGTCGCCGGCGCGGAGCTTTCTGGGCTGCCAGATGGCGCGGTAGTCCGGATCCCATTTCACCGGGTGTTTGCCCCGGCGGTAAAGCGCCTTGTGCTCGAACAGAATGACGGGATTGTCGTCCTCATAGGCGGCGAGCAGCGCGTTGAAGGCGTCCTGCGGATTGGATGGATAAAGCGCCTTGAGACCGGGGTAGGAGAGGAAGGTGGCCTCGAGTTCCTGCGAATGAAACGAGCCGAAGGTCAGGCCGCCACCGCACGGGAAACGGAAGACCACGGGGCACTTCTGCCCGGCGCGAAAATGACAGGTCGCCGCGTTGAGCACGATCTGGGTCGTGGCGTCGGTCGCAAAGTCGGCAAACTGGAATTCCTCGATGGCCCGGTGGCCGTTCATCGCGAGGCCGATGGCGTAACCGGTGCTGGCGGATTCGCACAACGGGGTGCTGAAAACGCGCGGGCGGCCAAAATCGTTGACCAGCCCTTCGGTAACCTTGAAGGCGCCGCCGTAGGTGCCGATGTCCTGACCAAGCACGACTGACTCAGGGCGTTCGGCGAGGATTTTCCGCAGCCCCTGATTGAGGGCTTGCGCCATGGTGATGTTCTCGGGTGCGGCCGGCCCGGGTTTCCAAGGCATGGGTGCTGTGGGCGGAGCGAACAGGTCATCCGCCATGCCTGCCGGGCTCATGGGAGGCAGCGCGATCGCCGCCTTGATGGTGGCCTCGACGAAATCGCGCACCTCCGCGTCGATGGCGTCGAGGCGGGCGCCATAGCCGTCGGCCGCGAGCCGGGCGCGAAATTTCGGCAGTGGATCCTGCGCCACAATGGCCTCGGCTTCGCCGGGTTTCATGTAGTCGCAAGTGTCGTACGCGGCATGGCCGCGCAGTCGGAAGGTGTGGGCCTCGATGAGCAGGGGACTGCAAGTCTGGCGGGCGTGGTCAATGGCGGTGGCGAGCGTCTGGAGGACCTGGGCCGGATCGCTGCAATCCATGGCGAAGCCCGCCATGCCGTAGCCCTGCGCCCGTGCATGGAGATTGGGCGCGACGTATTGTTCGCAGACGGGCGTCGAGTACGCGTACTGGTTGTTCTCTATGATGAAGATCACCGGCACCGAGAGCACGGCGGCAAGGTTCATCGACTCGTGGACGTCCCCGGTGCTGGAGGAACCGTCTCCGAAGAAAGCAAAGCCGACCGCGGGCCGGCCAAGGCGGCGCTGCGAGTCGGTGCAGCCGATGACATTCGAGAGCATGATGCCGAGGTGCGAAATCATCGGCAGACTGCGGTTTTGCGGGTCGCCGTGGTGGATGTTGCCTTCCCGGCCCTTTGTGGGGCTGCCGCTGTTGGCAAAATACTGGCAGAGATGATCGCCGAGATGACCGCTCCAGATGAGATGGCCGCCAAAATCGCGATGAGAAAACGAAACTACGTCGACGGCTTTGTCGGCGAGCAGTGCCAGGGGCACGATCAAGGCCTCGTTGCCCTGGCCGCCGGTGACCGTGCCGCGGATCAAGCCCTGGCGGAAAAGGTCGAGGATCCGGTTGTCGCCGGTGCGGGCGAGTTGCATCCACGCATAGGTGCGCAGCAGGCTCTCCGGCTGGCCCAGCTCGGCAGGCCGGAGGTCGCGGCAGCCGAACAAACCCGGCGTGGGGGGGTAGATCATTGACGCAAAGTTGCCGCCGGGCTGTGGGGGCTTCGAGGAAAAAGTTTGTCCACGGGCCGGCCATCACCTCGATTACTACCTTTGGACTAAACGACTCCGGGAGAGCCGGCCCCGTGATCAGTCACCGGTGTTCGCGACCACCTGGTCGATCTCTTTCATCACCTCGGGTGTCAGGCGGTCGGTGACCACCAGCGCGCCGAGGTTTTCCTGGAGCTGCTCCACGCGGGAGGCTCCGAGAATGACCGTGCTGACGTGCGGATTTTTCAGGCACCACGCCAGGGCCAGGCGGGGCAGGGTGGTGTCCAGTTCCCCGGCGAGGATCGAAAGTTTTTTGATTGCCGCCAATTTTCCCGGCCAGCCTGGGCCGGTGAGATTGTCGCGCAGCCACTCCAGCCCGGGGACATCCAGCCGTGTGCCGGGTGGGATGCCGTTGTTGTATTTGCCCGTGAGCAGACCGCTGCCGAGTGGTGACCAGATGGTGATGCCCAGTCCGCGTTTCTGGCAATGCGGGGCGAGTTCCTTTTCGACGCGGGTCCGGTGAAACAGATTGTACTGGGGCTGTTCCATCTGCGGCGGGTGGAGGCCGAGCTGGTCGCAAATTGCATAGGCCTCGCTTAACTGCGCCGCGGTCCATTCGCTGGTGCCCCAATAGAGCACCTTGCCCTGGGCCACGAGATCGTGCATCGCGCGCGCGGTTTCAAGAATGGGGGTTTCAGGGTCGGGCCGGTGGCAGAAGTAGAGATCGAGATAGTCCACCTGCAGGCGTCGGAGAGCCGCGTCACAGGCTTCCACGATGTGCTTGCGCGACAGACCGGTTTCATTGGGTGCATCGCCCACTGCACCGAAAAAGACCTTGCTCGAAACCAGGTAGCTGCTGCGCCGCCAGCCGGATTTCTTCAGGATTCCACCCATGACCACCTCGGCTTGGCCATCGGCGTAGGCCTCGGCGTTGTCGA
Source organism: uncultured Oleiharenicola sp. (assembly GCA_964492635.1). Classification (GTDB taxonomy): domain Bacteria; phylum Verrucomicrobiota; class Verrucomicrobiia; order Opitutales; family Opitutaceae; genus Lacunisphaera. Next base: position 16,198 of record CAZBLQ010000028.1, on the reverse strand, counting down.
AAAAATTGACGCCGGCGTCGTAGGCGGTGTGCATCAGCTGACGGGCGGTGTCATCCCCGATTTGCTTGCCGAAGGTGATCCAGGCGCCGAACGACAGCGCGGAAACCTTGAGGCCGGATGATCCGAGGCGGCGATAGGGCATGCTCATGATGACAGTGAGAATGCGCAGACCTGGAAAAATGTCTAATGCCGAGTAAGAAAGTCCTGCGCGGCGGAAAAATCCGCCGGGGTCAGACCGTGTCCGGTGGCATGGGTTCGCAGGGTTACTTCGGCTCCGGCACGGCAGAGCATTGCTGCCAGGCGCGGCGGATGATCGTTCGGGACGATGGGATCCTGCGTGCCGGAGGAAATGAGCACGCGCTTGCCCGAAAGGTCGGGCAATTTTTCGGGTTCGAGCACCACCATGGGACGGAGGAGAAGCGCGCCGGCCAGGGACTCGGGCCGCAGCAACAGGAGAGAGGCGGCGATATTGGCGCCGTTGGAGAACCCCAGTGCCAGGAGTCTGCGCTGAGCGAAGCCGTAGCGTCCCGCTGCCGCGGTAATGAAGTCGGCCAGTGCCTGGGTGCGCTTTTCAACATCAGCGAGGTCGAATACGCCTTCCGCATACCGCCGGAAAAAGCGTGGCATGCCGTGCTCCAGCACATCGCCCCGGGGACTCAGCAACGCCGAGCCCGGCGAAAGTTTTTGGCCGAACGGGATCAGGTCATTTTCGTCGCCGCCGGTGCCGTGCAGCAGCAATAACGGCGCGGCGGCCGGATCCGAGCCGGGCTCATAGCGGTGAAGGTAGGAGAGTCTGGTCATGATCAGTCCAGCTTGGGCAGGGCGGCTTCGATTTCGGCGCGGAGCGGTTCGAGATGCGGCGGGAGGGAAAGCCGCGAGCCGAGGGTCTCGACCGGTTCGTCGATGGCGAAACCGGGTTGATCAGTGGCGATTTCAAAGAGCACACCGCCCGGCTCGCGATAGTAGATCGATTTGAAATAGGCCCGGTCGATCACCGGACTGACCTGCAATCCGCGCTCCTGCAGAAGCGAACGGGCCGCCAATTGGGCTGCATCATCTGGCACGCGAAACGCGACGTGATGAATCGTGCCGGCGCCATCGAGTCCACGCGGCAGGGCCGGGTCAGTCAGCAGATCGACGTAACTCCCGGGGCCAGTACCGGCGGAAAAACGCGAGCGATGCCCCGACTGGTTCACCAGATGGTATCCCATCGCCTCGGTGAGCAATGCCGTGGTTGCGCTCGTCTCATGCAGACCCAGCGTGGTGCCGTGGAAGCCGCGGATGGCGTGTTCAACCGGCACTTGAGCGGAGGGCGCAGGCGGTCTGGCATCGGATTCGCTGGTCGCGACCAATTCCAACCGGAGTCCGTCGGGATCAAAAAAAGTGAGCACCTCGTCACTAAACCGTTTCTCCGCGGCGAGAGTTTCTACCTTCAGGTCAAGAAAGCGTTTCCGCCAAAAGGTCAGTGAACCGGCAGGAACCGAAAACGCGGTGGCATAGGATTGGCCCGAGCCCGGCCGGCCGCGCCGGATTCCGACCCATGGGAAGAATGTGAGAATCGTGCCCGGTGAGCCGGCGTAGTCGCCATAGTAGAGATGGTAGGTTCCCGGGTCGTCCTGGTTGACCGATTTCTTCACAAAACGCAGACCGAGCACCTGGGTGTAGAACTTCATGTTCCGGTGCACGTCCGAAGAGATGGCTGTAATGTGGTGAATGCCTCGATTTATTGTCTTCATGGTCAAAATTTGATATTAAAGCATTTATTAAATAACATTTAACGTTGAAGGCCAATTTTTTTGCAAAGCCTACCTAAATCAGCGAGTTCAGTAGAGGAAAGAGCACTCATTTCGCGGGTCACATTTGCGACAACCTTGGGAAAAAGTGCAGTGATGAATGCCTGGCCCTTCTCGGTCAGCTTCACCACTACGAAGCGGCGATCCGCGGGGTCGCGCTCGCGCAGCACGTAGCTGGCTTTCTCCAAATTATCGACGACCAAGGTAAGATTGCCTCCGCTTTTCAGAAGTTTCTCGGCAAGTTCGCTCTGGCAGAGCGGGCCGATATGGTGAAGCGCCTCCAGCACGCCGAATTGCGTGACAGTCAGCCCTTCGGGCAGAACGGCGTGGATTCTGGCAGATACCGACTCGGAGGAGCGCTGCAGCTTGATGAACGCGTTGAGGGCGTTGATTTCTTCAATAGTTCCGCGGTGCCTTGTACCCATAGGGGTACCTTGCATGCATATGCTAAGATATCAAAGCAATATTATATAAAATTCGTATACTATTATCAAAGACTAATTAGCATCTATCTTGTTAATCCGGGTGAGGTGACGTCCACCCTCAAAAGCCGTGCTCAACCAAACTCTGACAATCTTCAAGGCATCTTCTTCTGAGATCGTGCGCTGGCCCAGGGAGAGACAGTTACCGTCATTATGCGAGCGATTCCAGATGGCGACCTGCTCGTTCCAGCACAGTCCGCAGCGTACACCTCTCACGCGATTGGCCACGATCGCTTCCCCGTTACCGGAACCACCGATCACTATGCCCCGTTCTGCTTCACCCTTTGCAACCGCTTCTGCAACAGGCCGGATAAAGTCAGGGTAGTCACACGGCGCTTCCGAGTTGGTACCGTGGTCGCGGACGGTGTGTCCTTCGGCCAGTAGCATGGCCTTGATCTTCTCCTTGTAAGCGAAGCCGGCATGATCCGAACCGATTGCGATGCTGAATATTTTCATGGCGTGGGGCATAAGGTGGAAGTGAAACCAGCAAAGGTTGCGGCTGTCGTTATTCCGGTCACATTCACCTTCAGCAAACAAAATTCCACCATGCGTGTCGTCGCCCCAATCCTCGCCCTGCTCCCGCTCGCATTGCTCATCGCCTGTTCCAGTCCGGAATCGCGCATCGCGGACCATCGCCTTGCTTTCGGGAACTATCCCGCCGAGGTGCAGCAAAAAATCCGCGCGGGCCGGGTCGATGTCGGCTTCACCCAGGAAATGGTGCTTATGTCACTGGGCGAGCCTGACCGGAAATTCACGCGGAAGACCGAGGCCGGCGAGGTTGAAGTCTGGGGCTACCACGACCACAGTCCGCAATTCAGCTTCGGCCTCGGTGTCGGCTCCGGCGGGCGCCATTCCACGATGGGTGGAGGCGTCGAAATGTCGACCGGCGGTTACGATCCGGGGGAGAGGATGCGGGTCGAGTTCCGCGCGGGCCTGGTCACCGAGGTGGATTTGCTCAAGAAGTAGTGGCTCAGACGCCATCGATCACTCGCAGGAAGGCTGCGGTATCGGAAAAATCGGCGAAGGTCGCGGTCGGCCGGTGTGCCAGCAGTTCGGCGACGCTGAAACGGCCGGTTGCGACGGCGATGGTTTTCGCGCCGATTACCTGGCCGCATTCGATGTCATGCGGCGTGTCGCCAATGATGAAGGTGCGTTCCGGCGCAAACTCCACGGCATGCTTTTCCCGGGCCCGGCGCAGCGCATGGGGGCCGAGGTCGTTGCGCAGCGGGCTGTCGTCGGCGAAGGCGCCAAACTCAAAGTAGTGCCAGACCTTGTAGTGGGTGAGCTTCAGCTCCGCCCCGCGTTTAAGGTTTCCGGTCAGCAAGCCCTGCGCGACGTCCGGGCGGCGCTGAAGCAGATCCAACAGAGGCAAGACTCCCGGCAGCACCTGGCCCTGCGGGCCGTCGCGCAATTCCTGCGGCAGCAGTTCGAGGTAGGCTTCGAGGTAGTCATGCGAATTTTGCGGCGTGTCCGGGATGCCGGTGTGGCGCAGGACCTCCCCCGTGATCCAACTGTCGGTGCGCCCGGCCCAGTCGATTTTTCTGAGATCACAAGTCACGCCAAAGCGCCTGGTGAGAGCCCGCTCCATGGCCCGCACCCCCGCGCCATGCGAGACGATGAGAGTGCCGTCAATGTCCCAAAGGATTAGCTTTTTCACATGTCAGAATAAGGAGGGAAACGATGCCGATGGCGCCGGCAAGCGCAGATGTTATTCGGCCTCGGCGTTGGCGGAGTTGGCGCTGCGCCACGCGGTGAAGGCCGTGCCGCCGAGGATCAGGGCCGCACCGGTCATTTCCTGCACACTGAAGCGCTCGTGAAAAAACGCGACGCCGCCCGCGGCGATGCCGAGCGGCACGAGCATCTGCATCAGGGAGCCCTCCGCCACGGGCAGATCGCGGAAGGCGCGTGTCATGGTCAGCTGGCCGGTGGCGGCACAGATGCTCGCGAGCAGGGTTACGCCGAGCCCCAGTCCGGAGATGGGTTGCAGTTGCAGCGCCGCGGGCACCCCGCACAGCAGCAGGCCGTAGAAGCACTGGGCGGCAAAAATGGTGGAGGAGTGTTCCGTGGCGTGCAACTGGCGGATGGTGACCACCACGTAGGCGGAGATGAGCGCGGACAGCACGGCGAGCCCGTCATAAAGCCCGGGAGCAACCCCGGAGGTGAACACGTTGGTGATCAGGCCCAGACCGGCCAGCGCGAGCACCCCGCCCAGCAACAGAGAGGGACGCAGTTTCTCCCGCAGCACCCAGGCAGCCAGCAACGCGCCCCAGATGACATAGGTATTGTTGATGAAAGTCGCCCGGCCGGCGCCGAGGCGGATGACGCACAGATAGGTCAGGTAGACGCCGATGCCGCCGGCCAGACCGCGCTCGATCAGCTTTCCGTGGCGGATGAGGTGGGCCGGCCGCCATTCCTGCCGGTAAACGATAGCCACCACACCCAGGCCGACGACAAACCGCGCGCACGAGACCAGCCAGATGTTGGCGAAATGCAGATCATTCAGCGCCCGCACCAGCAGCACGTTGGCCGTGAACGACACAGCGGAGAGCAGCATCAGGAGGACGGCGCGGCGGTGGACGGATTGTGAACCTGGGTGGGTCATGAAAAATTAAACCGCGCCAAGGACCGGCGCGGTCAAGCAACGAAAATCTGTCTGTGCCGATATTACAAGGCGTGTATGGCTGATTTACTGACGGCCAGGGCGGCTTCCTTGAGGGATTCGCTGACGGTCGGATGGGCATGGATGGTCCGGCCGAGGTCCTCGGCGCTGCCGCCGTATTCCATGTGCGTGACCACCTCGCTGATGATTTCCCCGGCGCCGTAACCGAGAATCTGCGCGCCGAGGATGCGGTCGGTCTTGGCGTCCGCAATGATCTTCACAAAGCCGTCGGTGGCGTCCATGGCGATGGCGCGGCCGTTGGCGGCAAAGTTAAAGCGCCCGACGTTGATGGCGCGGCCCGCGGCTTTGGCCGCGTCCTCCCCGAGGCCGATGGAGGCGACCTCCGGCTCGGTGTAGACAATGCTGGGCACGAGATCCCAGTTTACATGGCCGGCCTTGCCCGCAATCCATTCGGCGACGGCGACACCGTCCTCCTCGGCCTTGTGGGCCAGCATCGGTCCGGCGACGACATCACCGATGGCCCAGATGTGCGAGATGTTGGTGCGCAGATGATCGTCGACCTTGACGCGCATCTTGTCGTCGAGTTGCACGCCGGCTTTCGCCAGGCCGAGGCCGTCAGTGTAGGGCCGGCGACCGACGGAGACGAGCACCTTGTCGGCGGGGAAAGAGAGTTTCTCGGCGCCGCGCTCGGCGGTCAGCACGCCTTGGGCGAAACCGCTCACCTTGGCGTTCACCTCGATCTTGATGCCCTGTTTCTGCAGCGAGCGAGTGAAAGCGCGCACGATGTCGTCGTCGAAGGCTGCGACGATTTTCGGCAGAAATTCAACCACGGTGACCTCGGAGCCGAGGCGCGACCAGACCGAGCCGAGTTCGAGGCCGATGGCGCCGCCGCCGACCACGACGAGTTTCCCTGGCACACTGGAGAAATTGAGGGCGTGGTCGCTTGAGACGACGGTTTCGCCGTCGAACTTCATAAAGGGCAGCTCGACGGAAGCGGAGCCGGTGGCGATGACGAAGTTCCGGGCGGTGAGCTTTGCGGCCGGGGTTGGTGAGCCTGGTTGACCGGGGGCGGCGACCCCGGCTACAGATATTTCTGTAGGCGAAATGAACGAAGCGGTGCCGGTGAAGATGGGAATCTTGCGGGCCTTCGCGAGCAGTCCGACCCCGCCGACGAGCTTGGCGACGACGGCATCCTTCTTCTTGAGGATCGCGGGCAGGTCGGCTTCGACGGAGCCGAGCTTGATGCCGGACCTCGCGGCGTGGTGTTTCGCCCAGGCGTATTGCTCGGAGGTATGAAGCAGCGCCTTGCTGGGGATGCAGCCGATGTTGAGGCAGGTGCCGCCGAGCGTGGCGCGCTTCTCAACCAGTGCGACCTTCAGGCCGAGCTGGTGGGCGCGGAAGGCGCAGACATAGCCGCCGGGCCCGGCGCCGATGACAATGAGGTCGAAAGGTTGATCAGGCATGGATTCAGAGATTGGCCACAAAAAGCTCAAAAGGCGCAAAAAATGGAAAAGCGGCCGATCCTTTTGCGGCGAGGGATTGAGTGATTAAACCCCGACGAGGATGCGGGCAGGATCCTCGATGGCCTGCTTGACCTTCACGAGGAAAGTCACGGCCTGCTTGCCGTCGACAATCCGGTGGTCGTAGCTCAGGGCGAGATACATCATCGGGCGGATGACCACCTGGCCGTTGAGGGCGACGGGGCGGTCCGTGATGGCGTGAAGGCCGAGGATGGCGCTTTGCGGCGGGTTAAGGATCGGGGTCGAGAGCATTGAGCCGAAAATGCCGCCGTTGGTAATGGTGAAGACGCCGCCTTCAAGATCGTTAAGGGTGATTTTGCCCTCGCGGGCGTTCTTGGCGGCGTTCGCGATGGCTTTCTCGATGTCGGCCATGCCAAGCCGGTCGCAGTCACGGATGACCGGCACCAGCAGGCCCTTGTCGGTCGAGACGGCCATGCCGATGTCGTAGTAATGATTTTCAATGACATGGTCACCGTCGAGTTGGGCGTTGATGCCGGGCACTTCCGTGAGCGCCTGCACGACCGCCTTGGTGAAAAAGGACATGAAACCGAGTTTCACGCCGTTCTTTTTCACGAACTCGTCCTGATATTTTGTCCGCAGACCGATGACGGCGGACATGTCACACTCGTTGAAAGTCGTGAGCATGGCGGCCTCGTGTTGTGCGGCGACGAGGCGCTGGGCGATCTTTTGCCGCAACGGCGACATTTTGCGCCGGGTCTGGCGGCCCTCCTTCACTGAAGTCACGAAGGATGCCGTCGCCGGAGCCGCGACGGCAGCGGTTTGGGTGCCAGGCGTGGCTGCGGCCTCCGAAGCCTTGGCGGAGGAGGCCGCCAGCATGTCGCCCTTCGTGACGCGTCCGGCCTTCCCGGAGCCAGTCACACTGGCGGGGTCAAGACCGGTTTCGGCGGCGAGCCGGCGAACGGCAGGAGAGGCTTCGGAAGAGGTCAGAGGTCGAAGTTCAGAGGTCGGAGCAGAAGCAGCCGGAACAGGACTGACATCTGACATCTGACTTCTGACATCTGTATCGATGCTGGCGACGATCTGGCCGATTTTCACCTCGGCACCCGTCTCAACTTTGAGGGAAATCCGGCCGGCGGCCTCGGCAGTGCCTTCCGACGTGATCTTGTCGGTCTCAAGTTCAAACAGCGACTGGTCCTTTTGCACAATGTCGCCGTCCTTGACGTGCCACTTGGCGAGTATGCCTGAGGTGATGGATTCGCCCATCGAGGGGATTTTGACTTCGATAGCCATGGGAAAAAGTTTTGCCCGCTAATAACGCTAATAAATGCGAATCAGAAAAATTCGAGCCGATTTGTGTGATTCGCGGGCGGAGTCGTTTGGTGGGGTCAGAGAGTGAAGGCGGCCTGGAGGAAAGTGGCGAGTTGCATCCGGTGCAGCGCGAGCAGGCCGACGGCGGGCGAGGCGGCGGCATCCCGGCCGGCGTAGATGGCCTTGCGGCCGAAGATTTCCTCGAGCTGTGGCGCGATGAAAGTCCATGCGCCCATGTTCTGCGGCTCTTCCTGGCACCAGATAAGACGGGTGTTGCGGCCATAGGCGTCGGCGATTTCGCCCAGGCGGTCGCGGTGCAGCGGGTAGAGCTGCTCGAGGCGGATAATGGCGGCGTGCTCCACCTTGTTCCGGTCGCGCCAGTCGCAGAGGTCGTAGTAAACCTTGCCCGAGCAGAGAATGACGCGCTCGGTTTTCTTCGAGGCGGTCGGGTCGTCGATGATTTCCTGGAATGCCCCATTTGTGAAGTCTTCGAGGCGTGACACCGCGGCCGGGTGGCGCAGGAGCGACTTGGGCGACATGATGACCAGCGGTTTTTTGAAATCGCGTTTCGTCTGCCGGCGCAAGGCGTGGAAGAGCTGCGCGGGAGTGGTGAGATTGGCGACCTGGATGTTGTTCTCGGCGCAGGCTTGCAGGAAGCGCTCGAGGCGGGCCGAGGAATGCTCGGGACCCTGGCCTTCGTAGCCATGGGGCAGGAGCAGGGTGATCCCGCTGCTGCGCTGCCACTTTGATTCGCCGCTCGCAATGAACTGGTCGATGACGACCTGCGCGCCGTTGACGAAGTCGCCAAACTGCGCCTCCCAGAGGCAGAGCATGTCCGGATAATCCAGGGAATAGCCGTAGTCAAAGCCCAGCACGGCGGCCTCGGAAAGCAGGGAGTTGTAGACGCAAAAATGCGGCTGCTTGTCGGCGACGTTGTTCAGGGGCGTGTATTTCGCCCCGGTCTCGACATCGGTGAACACCGAATGGCGGTGCGTGAAGGTGCCGCGCTCGCAATCCTGGCCGCTCAGCCGGATGGGCATGCCGTCGAGCAGCAGGGTGCCGAACGCCAGGGCCTCGCCCATGCCCCAGTCGTAGGGGCCGCCGTTTTTGTGCGCCTCGGCGCGGCCATCGATGAAGCGCTTGATCTTGGAGTGGACCTTGAAGCCGGCGGGGACGGTGGTGAGAGCCTTCACCACCTGGTCAATGGTGGCGGCGCTGACGGCGGTGGTGACCGGAGTGTGCTTGAACGCAGGCTGGAAAACGGCCGTGGAACCTTTGAAAGGATGAGTCGTGAATTTTTCGTCCGTCGCGGCGGCTTTGCGCTTTTCGACCTTGGCGGCCTCGCGCGTCTTGGCCTTGGTGAGATTTTCATCAAGCGCGGCGGAATACTCGGCCTTGATTTCCTCGCCCTCCTCCGTGGTTAGGCTGCCGGCGGCGACCAGCCGCTTGGTGTAGAGGGCGGAAACGAGCGAGTGCGCCGCGATTTTGCGGTAGAGCGTGGGCTGGGTGAATGACGGCTCGTCCGTCTCGTTGTGCCCATGCTTGCGGTAGCAATACATGTCGATGAAGACGTCGCGCTTGAACTGCACGCGAAAGTCCACCGCGAGCTGCGCCACCATGCACACGGCCTCGGGATCGTCGCCGTTGACGTGGAAAACCGGCGCCTCGATCATCTTGGCAATGTCGGTGCAATAACGGGTCGAGCGGCCGTCGGCCGGATCGGTGGTGAAACCAATCTGGTTGTTGATGACAAAGTGCAGCGTGCCGCCGGTGCGGTAACCGGGCAGTTGCGAAAACTGCAGCGTCTCGGCCACCACGCCCTGACCGGCGAGGGCGGCGTCGCCGTGGATGAGCAGCGGCATAACTTTGCGACGCTCGATGATGTCGCCCCGGATGCGCTGGCGGGCGCGCGCCTTGCCCTCGACCACGGGATCGACGATCTCCAGGTGCGAGGGATTCGCGGCGAGGCGGACCTCGACCTTTTTGCCCGAGGTGGTGGTGAGGATGGACTCGTAACCGAGGTGATACTTCACGTCGCCGTCGCCTGCGACGGTGTCCGGGATGTAGTTTTCAGAAAATTGTTCAAAGAGCAGGTCGAAGGATTTGCGCATGACGCTGCAGAGGACGTTCAGCCGGCCGCGGTGGGCCATACCCATGACAATCTCCTCGATCCCGGTACCCGGGCAGTGGTCGATCACTGCGTCCAGTGCAGCAATGATGGTCTCGCCGCCTTCCAGCGAGAAACGTTTTTGGCCGACGTATTTGGTGTGCAGGAATTTTTCAAAGAGCTCGGCTTTGTGGACGCGACGGAGGATGCGGACTTTTTGTGGTTTGGTGAACTTGGGCTGGAGCCGGGTCGACTCGATGCGCTCCTGCAGCCAGCGGCGGCAGTCCGTATCCTGAATGTGGGTGAATTCCACGCCGACATGCCCGCAGTAAGTCTGCTGGAGCGAGGCGACGATGTCGCGCAGGCTCAGCTGGCCACCACCTAGGTAGGTGCCGGTGTCAAAGACCAGGTCGAGGTCGGCATCGCTCAGGTTGAATTGCGCGAGCGCCAGCTTGGGCTGGGCGGGCGGCGGACCGCTGAGCGGGTCGAGGTGCGACTGGGTGTGGCCGATTGCCCGATAGGCATTGATGAGGTAGTGAACATGCGCCTGCTTCAGACTGTCGATAACCCCGTTCCTGGCGGATGCGGCGGCGGGCGTCTGCCCGCTGTTGCCCAAGGTAAATCCTTGGAAAAAGGCGCGCCAAGTCGGGTCGACGGAGTCGGGATTATCGAGCCAGCGCTGGTAATATTCCTCAAAGAGGCCGGCGTTGGCCCGCTCGGAGGCAGAAACAGGATTCATGGCGGAAAGAATGGACGGGAAGTCTCGGATGGGGGCTTGCCTGCAGCCGAGGGTGATAGTAAACGTGGAAAGTGAAAAGGAGCATCCAGCATTCACAGACACAAGTTGATTCAGGCCCGGCCGGCGTTGATGAACCTGAGTTCCTCCGCCATCAAGCGGCTCAGCAATAATGCTTAACGCGCAATTCCCGGCATGATTGAAGAAAAAATCAAAGCGGCCCTTATCCAGCTCCATGCCGGGATAAAAAACTCAGATGGAGCGGTGATTTCATCCGCGCTCAATCAGATCGAGACTGTGTTCGCCGCGCACCGCGATGAACTGCACCCGCAACTCGCGCATTTTTTGGCGGGCCGCAGCTACGCCAAGGCGCTGGCCTACCTGGGCGGTGGCGATGAACTCACCGCCAAGCCTGCGTCGCCTCCCGGCGGATGCGGCGAAAATAGGTAGGGCGCGACCGCTGGGTGCGCCGTTTCTCAGTCCTTGTCATGCTGAGCGAAGCGAAGCATCCATGCCTTTGCATCCGTCTGGATTCTTCGCTCCGCTCAGAATGACACGGCACGTAAAATGAGTCCTCCCGATAAAATACCAACCGACGGCGGCGAGTCGCTCGGCCAGAATCCATTCGGGGCCCTCAATCCTACCGGTCTGCCTTCCGCTCCGGTTCCGCCACTCCAAACTCCGCAATCTTTGCCTGTGAATCCGGCGAACTCGCGGAGTTCACAGGACAAATCCCGGGCTGGCAGCAGCCAGCAACGGGACAAAATCGAATCTCCCAAGAATCGCGGCCGGGTGGACATCCTGCGCGAAACCGCCGGTCGCGGCGGAAAGACCGTGACGGTCGTGGCCAATTTTATTGGCATCGGCCTGCCCGAGAAGGAACAGCTCGCGAAAAAAATGCAGAAAGCCTGCGGCGCGGGCGGCACCGTGAAAGACGGCCGCATCGAGATCCAGGGCGACCGGCGCGAGATCGTCGCACGCATCCTGACCGAAGCCGGCTTCCGGCCGGTGTTCGCGGGAGGCTAGGTCGCCAGCGCCAGCGGCCAGCGCGCTCTTCGCGCGGTTCATGATATAGAGGTGGTAGCCGGTTTGCACTTCACGGCAATTTTCTGCGCTGCTCGGCGACATGGGCCTTGGCTGCCTGCAATTCCTTAAGTTGAGCGTTAAGCACAGCGAACTGATAGGAAACTGGATTCCGGACGGATCATCGAAGGACTCAGGGTTTGGCAGGGATGGGGTTTTCGTGGGAAATCTCCGGCTCACGGCTTGCTTGAGCCGGCCCAGTCGGTGTTGGGTCGGGCCAAGGCTTTTCCCAACTCCTTGTTGGTGTCGCTGGCGGTGGCGCTGTCGAGCATGTTTGTCCGCTTCACCAGGTCGGCCAGGGCCTGCCGCTTCTGGTACTCCACTTCCTCCTGCAGCATCGCCAACGCGATCCCGTCGTTCATGCCAAAGATGGAGCCCGCTCTCAGGCCGGGAAATGTCTTCTTCGCCAATTCCAACCGGCCCTTTGGCGTGAGGCAGTCGTAGCCGGTCAGGGGGACGATCCGCTGCGTTCGCACGGTCATCTTGGGCAGGTGGAGGATGCCGTCGGAAGATTCAGTGGAGTCGCCGACTGCGGTCGAGACGCTCGTGTTGTTCGGCGCGAGCGGCGAATATTTGGGCAGGCTGGCGGCGATCGCCTCCTTGATGGCGGGAGACAGCCGGGGCCGTGGAGCCGGCGTGGGAGCGGGGGCGGGAATTGTCGCGGGTGGCGGCTCGGCCGGGTCGGCGGCGCTGGCGCACGCGCCGATGATGCCGACGAAAAGAACCATTGCATACCGGCAAGACCGATGGCAAGTCCGGCGGAGTGGGAGGGGGGAGCGCATGTCGGGACCGGTCGTCCGACCCGCCGGGCGCAGCCGGGTCAAACGCGACGGGCCCAGGTTGGGTGCCCAGAAGAAAATTCCCGTCACATCCGAGCCAGACCCGGATTTGGGCGGCGGGTTCCCCCATTCCTCCGTCGGAATCGCCGGGCTTCGGGTCGGGGGTTGCGCCAGCCGGCCGGGCATTCGAGTTGTGCCCAAAATCGTGTTTTTCGACTGAGGCTGAATGATCACAGCTTGGCGCGCGAGGCGGTCCGCTGGAAGAATGGAATTGCTGATAGGAAACTGAATGCTGAGACATTTTTCGCAGCTTGCTGCGGGGTTTCCCCAATGAGATTAGGACGCCGCCCGGCCAGCCCTGTGCCAACGGGGCTGTGCAAGCCGCGCGTAGTTCCGAGCGCAGCGACATTTGGACATCCTCGGGGCTTGCCCCGGGGAGTAACGTTGGCGAAAGGGCGGCATTCAATTCCGGAAGGATCATCGAATTACTCAGAGGTATGATCGATCCGAGCGCGACGTGGTCAGGGTGGTATTTTCTCCAGTCGACTTCTTTCTCCTTTATTCGACTACTGAAGCGGGGGGACACGCCACCACCTGAGCGGATTGGTATGCCGATGCCCAGGACTCTGATGACGGGGGAGTGAATCGGGCGCAGCAAGACCGCGCCCCTACGAAAGGCAGAAATCCTAGGCCGCCAGACCCGCGGCCAGGGCCAGCGCGCTCTTCGCCCGGTTCATGATGTAGAGGTGGTAGCCCGGGGCGCCGTTCGCGAGCAGGCCGCGGATCTGGTCGAGCGCCCAGTCGAGACCGATCATCTCGACCACATCGGCGTTCTCGGCGGCGACTTCGAGCCGGGTGACGAGTTGTTGCGGCAACGTGGCGCCGCACATTTCGGTGAAGCGCCGGACCTGCTTGAGCGAGAGCACGGGCATGATGCCGGGTACGATGGGCACGGTGATGCCAGCGGCACGGCATTTCTCCACGAAGCGGTAATAAACGAGGTTGTCGAAAAAGAGCTGCGTGGTGACAAACGCCGCGCCGGCATCCACCTTGCGCCGGAGGTGCGTGAGGTCCACGTCGAGTGACACCGCCTCGGGATGCTTCTCCGGATAGCCGGCCACACCCAAGCAGAAGTCCGCGTGGCGTGCCTTGAGCAATGAGACCAGGTCGCCCGCGTAGCTCAATCCGTCAGGCGCGGGCTGAAATCCGGCGTCGCCCTTGGGTGGATCGCCGCGGAGAGTCATGATATTGCGGAAACCCGCGCCGTGAAGCTGGTCGGCGATCGCGGTAAGCTCGGCGCGCGAGTGGCCGACACAGGTGAGATGCGGCATTACCGTTAAGCCAAACTCCGCTTTCAACATTGCGCAGGCCTTGGCCGTGCGGTCGCGCGTGGTCCCGCCGGCCCCGTAGGTGACGGACACAAAATCCGGCGCAATGCGTTTAAGCGCAGCCGCGGTCTGGCGCAGTGACTCCACCCCGGCATCATCCTTCGGCGGGAAAAACTCCAGCGAGCGCACGGTGCGCTTGGTGGCGAGCAATTCGGAGATGGGCCGATCGGCAGTCATTTATGCATCAATACATCTGCATTCGATGATATGTAAAGCAAAGACTGGTTTCCTAGGGCGGCAGTACTTCCGCCACGGTTGCCTCAAGAACAAGGTGGGTTTCGGTTTCAGCCACCGGTTTCAGGGTGAAGTAGGGCGCGCGCCATTGGGCATGGGTGCGGACGAAATCGGCAGTCGGGCCGGATTTGCCGAGCACCAGGTAACGGAAGCCGGATTTTTGCCACCGTCGGGCGACCATCTCGGGTTTGAGGCTGGTATCGAACAGCCAGGCCACCTCGGGACTCCAAAGCGGCGACACTTCCGTATTGATGCCTGCAAACACCCGCGGCATGCCCGCGTCGTCCGAAATTATCCGGCGCCGCCCCGGCAGTGGCTTGAGTTTCGCCAGCAATTCCTGCTCCTCGGTCCGCACCGAGGCAATGAACTGCCCGCCGGCCTGCGGCCAGTCGCGCACCGCGGCCCGGTAGGGATTTTCCGGCAGCACCAGGGTTTTGGGCAAGGCTTCCACCAAAACCAGCGCCACGGCCAGCGCCGTGAAT
>CAZBLQ010000028.1:0-1605 GCA_964492635.1 uncultured Oleiharenicola sp. | reverse complement strand
CCCGCCGAGATTCAGACTGTAGAACGGATTGCCGGTCAGCATCCACACCCGCAGCGGCCAGACCGCCGCCACCGGCAGCGCGATCAGGGCCAGAACGAGTGTGTGCCGGCGCGGAGCATGCAGGAAGATGGTTGCAGCAATGGCGGCCACCACGAAAACCGGGCCGTATTCCCGGGTGCTTGAGGCCACCACGGTGAAAATCCCGGCAAGCGTCGCCCAGCGAAAACCGTCCTTTTCGTGCTGGTGATGCAGGCACCAGACGAGGCCGCACACCGCCAGGGCGGTCAGGCCGGTTTCCTGCCCGATCAGCACCGACCAAGTGAGCAGCGGACAGGCGGCGGCCAGCAACACAGCCCGGCGGGCCACGATTTCGCCGCCCCAGCGACTGGCCAGCCGCCAGATGATCTCATGGAGCGAGAGCAATTGCAGCGCTATCACGGGCGACGTCCAGAGTGCCTGCCGGCTGCCACCGCAGCCGTAGACCCACGCATAAAGGCTGGCGATACCGGGCGGGATGCTTTCCGCCCAGTAGTAGCGGACAAAATCCCCGCCACTGCGCGGTGGATAAAAATCGAGCGAACCGATCTGCAGCATCTGCTCCGCGAGCCAGCTCCAGCGAAAATAGACATCGGGTCCGCTGAGCGGCTGGGCCACGAGCCGGTAGCCAACGATGGCCCAGAAGGCCAGATAGAGCGGCAGCCAGTTTCCCATCTTGGTAAAGCAGGCGAATGACGAGTTAAGCTCCGTCGCACTGGCGCGCACCGGGACCAGCCTTCCCACCAGCGCCACCAGCCCGAGCGCGCCGGCGAGAGTCAGCAGTGAGATCGTGACCCCGGTGCAGGTGAAAACCAGTACGACGACATAGAGGGTTGCGATTGAAGCCACGAAGGCCGCCGCCAGCGACCACGGCAGGCGCAGCGCCCGCAATAACATCGCGCCCGGCAGCAGCAAACCGGCGAGCATGAGCCCCAGGCGGAGTAGGATGAAGGGTAGGGCTGACCAATCCATGCGACGCCCTGACCGCTAGCAGGAGCGGCGGGCGTTGCAATGGCGGAGAGCAGTGCCGTGAACTTGTAGGGCCGGTGCTTGTCGCCGGGCCCGGCCTGCCGACAAGCGGCAGCCCCACAAACGGGCTAAACGGCCGCCGTCGCCTCGCGGACTTTCTCCGCCCCGACTCCGCTGCGGTGGTCATCCCGTCGCGGCATAAAGCCGCTCCCACATATTTTGAAAACACGCCCTATCACTACTTCGTTAAGAACAGCCAACACACCCCGGCGCTGCGCGCCACCCCTCTTGATAGAGGGGACTTCAAACGGCGCGAGGGGAAATCCCCTCTGGAGAGAGGTGCCCGTCAGGGCGGGGTGTGGCAGGGGCACACGAACGTAACGGAGTAGTGCTAGGGTACCGTCGTCGTCTCTCTCGCCTTCTCCGTCTTCAGCCGCAACTGGCCGCAGGCGGCGTCGATGGCGTGGCCTTTCTCCCGGCGGAGCGTGACCGACACGCCTCCGTCGAAAAGGACATGGGCGAATTTCTCCTGCCGCGTGAGGCTCGGCCGTTTCCACGGCAGACCCTCGACCGTATTGTAGGGGATGAGATTGACGTGGG
>CAZBLQ010000027.1:0-36126 GCA_964492635.1 uncultured Oleiharenicola sp. | reverse complement strand
CCTTTCGTGATCGAGGAATAAAAGAGATGCTCGTGCACCATCACGAAGCCGGGCAGGACGGTCTTGCCGGTGAGATCACGTACGGTGGCTCCGTCGGGAATCTGCGCAGTGGCGTCAGGAGCGATGGCGGCGATTTTGCCGTCACGGATAATCAGGGTTTGATTCTCAAGAGCGGCATGGTTGCGCCCGTCGATGATTCGGGCATGCGTCAGTGCCACGACCGGTGCACGCACGGCGACAAAAGGATCGGGTTGCTGGGCGGCGAGCTGTGCCGTGAGAATGGCACCGGCGGCCAGCCGGAGGAAAAAATGCGTGGAAGGATTTTTCATGGGCGAAAGGGTCAGCGGAATTCCCAGTTGTAGGGATGTTTCGAGAGCGGGCGCGTGCCGGTGGCGGTGACCTGCACGACATCTTCCCAGCGGCAGCCGCCGAGCCCGGGATAATAGAGGCCTGGCTCGACGGTCATCACCGAGCCTTTCTTCAAAGGATACGCCACCGTGGGGGACATGCGACCCGGGTCATGCACCGCGAGGCCGAGCCCGTGTCCGGTGCCATGAAAGAAGCCGACCGAGCCGTTCTTGGTATGCTTAGTCACGTAGCCGGCGGCGGCGAAGCAGTCCGTGACGGCGCGATGCACCATCCGGCCGTCCACTCCGGCGCGAATTGTCCTGGTGGCCTGTTTCTGGGCTTCGCGCACGGTGGCGACCAGCCGGCGCTGCGAATCCGACGCGCGGCCCTTCAAGTAGGTGCGGGTCATGTCGCCATAATACCCCGTCTTCATTACACGCGGGAAAATATCGATGATGATGAGCTCGTTGGGCCGGAGCGGGCCGGAACCCTGCTCATGCGGGTCGCAGGCTTGGTCGCCGCCGGCCACGATGGTGTCACGGGGATCGCCGCCCTGCTCGCGAATGGCGGTCTCGAGGGCGAAGCGGAGCCGCTCCGAGGTGAGCACGCTGCCGCGCTGGACCAGCGAGCGGCCTCGAATCTTTGCGGTCCGCAGGATTTTCTCGGCGGCGAAATAGCCGACCGAACAGAGGCGGTTGCCCTCGCGGATGCAGCCGGCCTCCCAGGCGGATTTGATTTCGCGCTCGGGAAACATCAACCCGTCGGCGAAATGGAGCTTCAGGCCGAGCTTGGTGAGCTTCACATAGAGTGCGGCAGGAAAGTCATCGGGCACGCGGAAGTGCCGCAGGTGATATTTGCCGGCGAGCGTGGCGATGATCTCGGCGACGCCGGCCTTCGGACCGTAGAGGTCCTGCGCCCGGGCCAGCCAGGTTTCCCGGGCCAGCACGTTGTCGAAGACACTGGTCTTGCGGACCCGGCCCAGTTCAAGCGGGCTTTGAACGGTGATTTTTTTGCCGCGTACGCCGAAGGCGATGAACGGGTCGTGGACTTCCACGCGACCGAAGTAAAGCATGTCGGGGCTGGCGTGGGTGTCGGAATAGAGGAGCGGGGCGGGGGTGGCGCGTTTCATGAAGGCAAACTGATCATTTGATTTGTCATGGCGAGGAGGTTTGTGACGCAGCAATCCAGCTGGATCGCCGCGCCGCTGCGCGGCT
Source organism: uncultured Oleiharenicola sp. (assembly GCA_964492635.1). Lineage (GTDB taxonomy): Bacteria > Verrucomicrobiota > Verrucomicrobiia > Opitutales > Opitutaceae > Lacunisphaera. Next base: position 34,564 of record CAZBLQ010000027.1, on the reverse strand, counting down.
CGCGATGACAAGAGACTGGCAGAGTAGGGTTGAGTTGTTGCTGGCGGGCATTAGCTAGGAATCACACCAAAACGCAAAAATGTTTTCCTGCCGTCATTTCTTCCGCTTGCTCGTTCCCGTCTCATTGGCCTTCCTGGCCGCCTGTGGCGGCGCCGAGGACAGAAAAGCCACGACGCCGAAAACCATTGAAGACCGCTTTCCGATCAAAGTCGGCGAACGTACCGTGCAGATGCAGATCGCCGCGCTGCCGGCGGAAATGGAAAGGGGGCTCATGTACCGCAAGTCCATGGGCGCGGAGGAAGGCATGCTTTTTGTTTTCGAGAAGCCGCAGCCAATGGGATTCTGGATGCGCAATTGCACCCTGCCGCTTGACATCGGTTATTTCGACGGCGATGGCGAGCTGAAGGAAATCTATCCGATGTATCCGCTCGACGAGCGCACGGTGGCGTCGCGCAGCCGCAGCATCCAGTACTGCCTTGAGATGAACCAGGGTTGGTACAGGCAAAGCGGCGTGAAGCCCGGGGCCAAGCTCGACCTGAGAGCCGTTGCCGAAGCCTTGAAGGCCCGCGGGCTCAAGCCCGAGGCGGCCGGGTTGCGCTAATCCTCGTCGCTTTCGTCCTTCCGGCGGCGGTCGACCTTCTCGACCTTGAATTCGTCGCGCGGCAGGACGTTGTCGGTGACCATGACCGCGACAGGCAGCTTGGTCTTCACCCACAGCTCGGTTTCCTTGAAGTATTTCGCGCTCGCGCTTTCGAGCGCCTCGCCGACGGATTTGACGGGCAGCAGCCGGCCGCGCTTCGAGGCGTTGAAATCGTAGGCTCCCTTGAAGATGCGGTTGGTCGTGGAGTGAGGACTGGCATCCTCGGGAATCTGCACGACCCAGCCGGTGAGATCCTGCTTCGACAGCTTGCCCGCCGGGTCGGAGAGCAGCACGACAAACTGCTTCTTGGGCGCGGGCGGCTTGACGTCGTCGTCGGCCCCGGGCTGGGTGACATGGTTCATCTCCTCGACGATTTCGCGGAGGAGCGACGGGGCGATCTTGTGCTTTTTGAGGATTTCGGCGACCTGACTGACTTCGATTTTGGCCATGGGAAGGGAATGAAGGGCCATCGATGGGCACAATATTCGCGGATGACAAACCAGAATCGGAAGTTATCGGGAGAATTGCGGAGGTGATAAGTGAAGCCAGCGTGATTTCAGGATTTTGACTTGTGAAGGTAGGTGTATGCGTTCTGCTTGATACCTGTCACCGGTTGAAACGACTCGCGTCGTCCCGATCCTCCCTCCCTTCCAGTTGTCAAACCCCTTGCCATGAATACCCCGAATCCTCTCGTATCCCGCCGTTCGTTCATCCGCACCGCCGGTCTGGCCTCGGCCGCCGCGGTCGTCTTGCCCAACATACTGCGCTCGCAGACCGCCGGCACCGATTCGCCCAACAACCGCCTCAACGTCGCCTGCTGCGGCGTCGGCGGTCAGGGACGTTCTGCGATCAACGGAATGAAAGGAGAGAACTTCGTGGCCTTCTGCGATGTCGATGACGAGCGTGCAGCCGAGACCTACAAGGAATATCCGGACGTGCCCCGTTTCCGTGATTTCCGGCAGATGTTCGACAAGATGGGCAACAAGATTGATGCGGTCACGGTTTCGACCCCCGACCATATGCACTTTCCGATCGCCATGGCGGCGCTCCAGCTTGGCAAGCATGTCTTCGTCGAGAAGCCGCTCACGCACACGGTCTGGGAGGCCCGGCAGCTGGCCAGGCTCGCGCGGGAGAAGAAAGTCGCCACGCAGATGGGCAATCAGGGCCACGCCTTTGACGGCGCCCGGGTGTTGCGCGAATGGGTGCAGGCAGGTGTGCTTGGCGAGGTCCGTGAAGCGCACAGCTGGACGAACCGGCCCATCTGGCCGCAGGGCGTGAAGACCCCGGATCACTCCAAGATGATTCCCGTCGTGCCCGAGACCCTGGACTGGGATTTGTGGACGGGAGTCGCGGAACCGCGGGCCTATGATCCGGCCTACCTGCCGTTCACCTGGCGGGGATATTGGGATTTCGGCACCGGTGCACTCGGTGACATGGGCTGCCACGTGATGGATGGCACCTTCTGGGCGCTGGATCTCGACGCGCCTGCCTGGGTGGAGGCGATCAGCGGCAAGCAGACGAAGGTCAGTCCGCCGCAATCGTCGATGGTGACTTATCAGTTTCCGGCCCGCGGCAAGATGCCGCCGCTGAAATGGATCTGGTATGACGGCGGCTTGCAGCCCATCCCGCCGGCCGATTTCGAACTTGGCCGCGAATTGCCTGAGAGCGGCACCCTGCTCATCGGATCCAAGGCGAACGTGGTGGCCGACACCTATTACGGCAGCGTGCGTATCGTACCGGAAAGCAAGATGAAGGAGATGGCGCCGACCCTTCCCGGCAAAACCATCCCGCGCATTGTGGGCGGTCATTTCGCCGAGTGGATCCGGGCCTGCAAAGGCGGGACGCCGGCCGGCTCGAATTTTGATTACTCGTCCCGGCTCACCGAGACGGTGCTGCTGAGCAATGTCGCGATTCGCGCCGGCCGCCGCATCGAATGGGACGCGGGCGCACAGAAGATAACGAACCTGCCCGCGGCCAATCAGCTCATCACGAAATCGTATCGCGCCGGCTTCGGGGTGTGAACCGCCCAGGCGCTGACCAGTCCTTCCAACCTATGAGTCAGAATTCCTCCACCCAACCGGCTGCCTGTGAATACACCGCGGCCTTTCTGCTGTTGCGACTTTTCCTCGGCCTGCGGGCGCTGTTTGGCGGGATCGAGAAGTTTGAATTGAGCGGCACCTATTCCATTGAGAACTACACGACGAACATGAAGCGCATGGCCACCGGGATCACCGGCGCCTCCTTCCTGCCGCTTTGGGCGACCAAGAGCTTTGCCCTGCCGCTCGGCTATCTGCTGATCGCGTTGGGCGTGGCGCTGCTGCTGGGCCTGAAGATGCGGGCCACGCTGATCCTGATGGGGCTGGTTTACGTGGCGTTGTCCTTCGGCCTGATGGTCGTCCAGGAAGGCGACGGTGTCGCCTGGCTGGGGGTTCATCTCGGCCTCGTGGTCGCGGCGCTGCTTTTGGTGCGCTACAATCGTTTCTCTGTCTGGCCGGACAAACATGAGTGAGCCAGCCATGCCAGCCACCGCGGAGCTTTCGCGCCGCGATTTTCTCACGACCGGCCTGAAACTGGGTGCCGCCGTCCTCGTGGCTCCCTACGTGGCCCGCGGCGCGACGGGCGGACAGGATGCCCTCAAGGTCGGCCTCATTGGCTGCGGTGAACAGGGCCGGGTGCTGCTGAATGCCGCGCTCAAGATCCCGGACATCCGTTTCCAGGCCGTCTGCGACATCTGGGGCTACAACCGCACCTACGGTGAGCGATTGTTGAAAAAATTCGGGCACGACGCGCAGCCGTTCGAGGACTACCGCGAGATGCTGGCGACGGTGAGCGACCTCGACGCGGTCATCGTGGCCACGCCGGACTTCATGCACGCGGAGCACACCAACGCCTGCCTCAAGGCCGGCAAGCACGTGTATTGCGAGAAGCTCATGGCCAACACCGTGGAAAACGCGCGCTCCATGGTCCGGACCGCGCAGCAGACCGGGAAATTCCTGCAGATCGGTCACCAGCGCCGCAGCAATCCCCGTTACCAGCATGCCCGGGAGAAAATCATCAATGAGGCGCACATGTTGGGCCGCATCACCAACATCAACGGCCAGTGGAACCGCGCGGTGAGCGACGACCTGGGCTGGCCGGAACGTTACGCGCTGCCGCTGGCGCAGCTCAACAAATACGGCTACGCTGATATGCATCAATTCCGGAACTGGCGCTGGTTCAAGAAATACGCCGGCGGTCCGATCTCTGACCTGGGCGCGCACCAGATCGACGTTTACAACTGGTTCCTCGGGGTGAATCCAAGCTCGGTCATGGCCGGTGGCGGTGCCGACTACTACACCACGCACGAGTGGTATGACAACGTGATGACGATCTACGAATTTCCCACCCCGCAGGGGATGGTCCGCGCTTTCTATGAGGTGCTCACCACCACCAGCGCCGGCGGCGGCTACATGGAATATTTCATGGGCACGGAAGGTTCGCTCAAGATGTCGGAGAACCCGGCCTACACGAAACTTTTCCGCGAGGCCCGCGCCCCGGAGTGGGACCAGTGGGTCGCCCGCGGCTTCGTCAAAAAGCCCGGCACGCCTGATGCCGGCGATGTGCCGCTCAAACCTTGGGAAAAGCCCCGGCCCAAGCTGGGCGGCCCGTCCAAGGCTGTGGTGGACGTGCGCGAAACGGCGGCGCTGTCCTCCTGGGACCTGCCCGTTACCCTCGACAAGGCGATCCATCAGCCGCATCTCGAGAATTTCTTCGACACCATCCGCGGCAAGGCGCACCTGAATTGTCCGGCCGAAAGCGCGTTTGCCTCAGCCGTCACCATCCTGAAGGTGAACGAGGCGGTCGCGGCCCGCCGGATGCTGACGTTTGACCCCGCGGATTTTGTGGCCTAACTTCAGTTACTTCGTTTGCTCCTCCTCCCGGGCTCGCTCTCCTTTCTTCCATGATTCGCCGAATCCTTCCTCTGACCATCGTTTTAATTGCCGCGTCCACCCTTACGGCCCAGGACAAGGTGCCGCTGCCGCTCGAACTGCCGAAGCCGCTCTTCGTCGGCACGCCGGTGCCGATTAACGTGCCGAATCTGGAAAAACCCAGCAAAACCAAACGGCCGGATTTTCTCGCCCCTGTAGGCACGGTGAATCTGGCCCGCGACAAGGCGGTCACGGCCAGCGACAACTACCCGGTCATCGGGGAACTGGCGTTCGTGACCGACGGCGACAAATCGGGCACTGACGGTTCATTCGTGGAATTTGGTCCGGGAGTGCAATGGGTGCAGATTGATCTCGGTGCCCCGGCCACACTTCACGCCATTGTGGTCTGGCACTTTCATTCCCAGGCCCGCGTTTACCACGCGGTGATCGTGCAGATTTCCGATGACCCGGAATTCAAGACCGGGGTGCACACGCTGTACAACAACGACAATGACAATTCCTCCCACCTCGGAGCCGGCACCGACCAACCCTATATCGAGACGAGTGAGGGTCGGTTGATTGACGCCAAGGGCACCCGCGCCCGCTACGTGCGCCTGTACAGCAACGGCAATACCACGAACGAGCTGAACCATTACGTGGAAGTAGAGGTTTTCGGCCAGAAATAGTGCGCCCGGCCGAGGAGTTTGCCTGTTCGGGTGGACCCACAGAATAATTTTTGGCGCGGAGCTTCGCCGGGGAATAGGTGCTTCTCTCGACGGCAGTCGCCCCCAATCCGGGGGCATGGGCTGAATTGAGCATGGATACAGGTCAATCATGCCCAAGGTGATAACAGTGCGTAACAAAACAGTGTAGGATATTGCCTTACTGGGAATAGGGGCGAATGCAGGGGTAGTTCGACTGTATCGGTCCGAACGCTTCCCAGCTATTATCCATCCTGCAGTCCAAGCGATACAGGGCAAAGCACAAGGAACGCCATATATCATATCCAGTTAATAACCTCCTGAATACATTACCCATGAAGCATCCGCATACATCCTCCAAGGGCTTCACCCTTGTCGAAATCATGATCGTTGTAGTTATCATCGGTCTCCTGGCGGCAATGGCGATTCCCGCATTTCAGAAAGTTCGTCAATCCTCCCAGGACAAGGCCGTGCTCAACAATGCCCGCCAGCTTTCGGCCGCAGCTGACCAATACTATTTGGAAAACGGGGTTTCGACCGTGGACATGCCCAGTCTGGTTGGCGCGACCAACTACGTGAAGGCGGTCAACACCGTTGCCAGTGAAACCTATCCGGCATTCTACACCCAAGGTATCACCATCACGATCGCCGGCATCGCTGGTTTGCGGACCGTGACATACGCACCGTAACCGAGGCCTGATCGATCGCTTTCAAGGTCCGCCATTGCAGGCTTTCCCTTTCGGCGCAGGCGGCTCAGCCCGGGCCAGGCATTCGCGTAATGCGGCCTGATTAATTGCGTTTGGGCGCCCCCGCCGTTTCGACCCAGCGCACCGCTTCCCGGATCAGCTCGGTGGCATTGGCCAAGCCGAGCTTTTCCTTGATGCTCGCGCTATGGGCTTGGACGGTCTTCATGCTGATATGCAGTTCCTGGGCGATGAGCTTCGTTTCGTGGCCGAGCCCGATTAGCCGGAAGACCTCCAGTTCGCGGTCGCTGAGCCGTCCGACAAGGGAGGGATCCCCGGTTGTCTTGGCGCCGACGTATTTCCGGGCGAACTCGGCGGCCAAGTCATTGCTGACATAGTGGTTTCCCAGCAGAATTTGTCGGATGGCCACAAGGACCTTGTCGGTGGTTTCGTGCTTCATCACATAACCCATGGCGCCCGCGCGCAGTGCCCGCTCGGCGTAGAAGGCCTCTTCATGCATCGAGAGCACGAGAATGCGCGGTACTGGCGAGAGGGCTTGCAGCTTCTTGATCAGCTCCAGGCCGGACTCGCCCGGCAAGGAGATGTCCACCACGGCGATATCGACAGGCTCGCGCAGCATCGCCGTGAAGGCAGTGACAGAGTCACCCGCCTGGCCGCACACACAAAGGTCGGGTTGGCGACTGATCAGAGTGACCAGGGACTCGCGAACGAGCGGATGGTCATCGACCACGAATACACGGGCCCGGTGGCCGGGATGCACGGGCTTGGCAGAGCTTTCAGTCATGAGATGGCAGGGGCATGGTGCATTGAACGATGGTGCCTCCGGCGGACCCGCGCTCAATGGCGAAAGTCGCCCCGATCATTTCAGCGCGGTGTGCCATGATCCGCAGACCGAGGCCCTCACCACGCTCCGAAACGGGTGGCAGCCCGGAGCCGTCGTCCTCGACCAGCAGGGTGAGGCGTTGATTCCGGGTGCGCAAAAGAACCGTGAGGTGTTTTGCCTTGCCGTGCCGGACTGCGTTGCGGACAGCCTCCTGCGCGATGCGAAAAAGGTGGCTGGGCACCCCGTTGCCCGGCGGGAGAGAGACCGTCGGCTCTTCGTTGATGAAGCTGCAACTGACGCGGAATTGATCGGTCGTCGTGGCGCAGAATTCAAAGAGGGCTGACGGCAGCCCCTCGGAGTCAATGTCGGCGAGCAGCAGGCCTTTCGCCATGTGCCGGGTCTGGGTGATCGCGGTCTTGACCAGGCCCACGACTTTCAGGGCGTCGGCGGTTTCCTCGGCCGCGCGCTCCTGCAACCGGTCGGCCAGCAACTGGCCTGTGATGGCGGTGCCGGTGAGATGCTGGCCGAGTCCGTCATGGAGATCATGGCCGATGCTGCGCCGCTCGCGTTCACTGATCTCGAGAATGCTTTTCTCCAAACGTTCGCGTTCGGCGATTTCACTGGCGAGTGCAGCCGTCCGTTGCTCGACCCGCCGCTCAAGCTCATGCTGGAGGTGGAGCAGGCTGGAAAGGAGCCAGACCAGCACGAGGTAGGTGGTCAGAACAATGGCGGCATTCCATATCGGGACGACGAGGGAGGAGAAGCGTGCGCCGGCCGCGACGTCGCCTCCCACCCAGATGGCCACGCAGGCCATGGAAACAGCGATGCCGAACTTCCAGCCCCGCGCGACAACGGCGAGCGCCACCGGAAGAAAATAGAACACCTGCATCGACACGTCCGTGCCCAGATGAAAATCAGCGAGCCCGATCAAAAGCACGAGGGCGCAGGTCGCCAGTGTGAGCTGCCGCTGCAATTTTGGATCAACCCGGGAGCCCAGGAGACTCCTCGCCCCGTCGGGCCGGTTACGAAAAGCAGGCTTGTTCATCCGGTAATCCGCAAATCAGGGACGGAGTGAGGGCACACATGGTCGTCAGCCGGCGGGAAGAGGTGATGTGGGGAAGGGTTCGTCTTAGGTCCTTATTTGAATGCAATTTGTCTGTTCTGGCAACACATCCAGCGGAACGGAAAAGACGGAATGGCCCGGGTTGCGCGATCCACGGGTGATCTGCCTCGGCTCAAACCCGGTTGGCAGTCGCACGAAAGCTGGGGGAAGGGGAGGAGTGCACCGGGTTTGGCAGGACGTGGACGGGCGGGTCAGAACTCCGCATGCAGGCGGAGGGCGAAGATCGCGACCGGCCCGCGATCGCGATTGTAACCGGGGTGGGCGACGAATTGCAGGTCGGCAGCGAGCGCGAGCCACCGGGCGGCTTTCCAATCGTAGTTGGTTTCAAGAATCTCCTCGGCGCCGTAACTTAGTGCTCCGTCCCCGACGATGAATCCGTGCCCGCCAGCGGCCAGATAGCGCCGGTGCTCGGACGAAAGGCCGTTGGCCACGACAGCGATGGCCAGGGTGTCGTCCGGCCGGTGCCACGGAGCACCTTTGAGGCTGAGTCCTCCACTGGCCGTGCGGTCAATTTCCGTGAAGGCCCAAGTTTCGTTATGACCGTCGTTGAAACCAACCCGCACAAAAGCGCCCAACCCGGTGGCGAGTTCCTGCTCCCAATTCAGGCCGGCGCCGGCTTTCGAGCGATAGCGGCGGCTCAGCGTCACATCGGGCGGATTGGGACCGCCAGTCTGCAGCGCCTCCGCATAGCTGCCCATGTGGGCGCGGTTCCAATAGAGCAGCGCGCGCAGCGCGCCTGGCCGGTCGGCAGTCTTGTAACGCTCCTCCCATTCGAAGGCTTGGCCGAACGCTTTCCTGAGATGCGGATCGAGCGGTCGGCCGTTCGCTTCGGCCGGCTCCATGAATATCCCCCAGCGCAGCGAACGCATCGCCAGTTTCAAATCCACCGTGAATCCCCCGGTGTAGCCCTTGGTATCGGCCGGAAAATCCCAGGCACCGTTGTCCATGAGCGCCCAGTTGAGCAACTGGGTGCGGGGGTCGTGGCTGTAGGTGTTGCCGTCGAAAAGATCGACGGCGCTGAGCTTGCCCAGTGTCAGCGTGAGGCGCTCGCTATCCTGCGATCCCGCCATCTGGTTGTTATCCGACTCAACCGTTTCCGCCGGTCCGCCCAGGCCGAAGGTCTGCCGCAGAAAGAGGCGAGCGGTGTTGTACTCCGGCGTGTTCGATCCCGCCCGCGTGGCCTCGCCGTTCGGAAAGCCGGCCAGGCCCACCGTTCCGCTCAGCCCGTTGCCTTGCGTCACCTCGGGATTGTAATAGATTTCGCCACCCGGCCAGAGACTGCGTCCGAGAAAGAGCGTGAAGGAGGCGGTATGCTTGTCCTCGCGGTCCGGGTCGAGGCTGCTAACGCCGGAATAGGGTGCGGAAAAATCACCATGCCACTGTTCGATGAAAGTGGTCTGCCCGTGAATGCTCCACGGACCCGGATCCGCGTGGAGAACGGTGTGCACGGCGAGGGTGCCGCAAAGCACAAGGCAGGAGGCGAGTTTCGGGATCGGCTGCATTTTTCCGCGTGGGGCGGAACAGACGTCCCGCCGGTTATCGGATACAACATCGGTTCTGTCCGCCAGGTCCTCAAGCCAGAATGAAGCCGGTCTCGCAGGTCACCGATCAAGGCGTAGCGTTGGCGGTAGAGTGAACGTTTGCGTGAATCGATCTCCTGGAAATTCCGGATCGGTGAAGAGAGCGGCAGGGAAAACAGACCGTCGCTGCGCAGTGCCCCACCGCCTTCCCGCCAGAAGCAATCATAGGCGATGGTAAAGCGCCGGCTGCGATTGAGCGCGTAGGCCGGGTGCCGGGAGGTGTGGATCCGGTTGCCCACACCGAGCAGAAGCTGCACGTCCCAGACCCGGGCCAACTCCTGCAGCACCCGAAGCAGAAGCGCCTTGGGCCGCAGTCCAAACAAGGCCTTGGTGGTGTCTTTGATTATATCCTTGTCGACGCCCGACGGGAGGCCGGAGACAGCGCCGATTACCAGGCAGGGAGCGCCGGTTTCGGTGGCCGCCGCCACGAACGTCAGGCTGGAAACGCGACAGGCGTGATTCGCTGACTCAAGGTCCAGCGTGACCTCGCCTTCCTTCCGGAACTTACCGTCATAGTGGAGACGGACCGTCAGCTCGTCGTCATTCCTGGTGGGAACCGAGAACAGCACCGACCCAGTGGGGCTGACGACCTGCCGGAAAACAGCCGGCGCCAGTTGTCGGGCGAGAAAATCGTAATGATAAATCATCGCCGTGACTTTCGCGCGTTTGGGCCAGTTGACTGAGACGTAAGGCCGGATGGGCTTCCGGTCGAGGCTGGGGTTTTCCCGGGCAATCGGAGCCATTCGGCCGGCGGCAAGGAATTCCAGCCATTGCTTGGAATAAGGGTGGTTTTGCAGATGCCGGAAGACGAAGAGCGCGCGCTGACCGCGGTCAGTCCAGGTCGGTTTGGGATGAACCGCGCGTGCGAGACGCGTCAGGGAACGCAGATAGTTTGCTGTCATGGCGCGCAGGCGTCGGGGTGTGCCTAGTGGTTTTCCTGGCCGGGCGCGGCCTGGCCGTGGTCGTTGACGAACAGGTAGAAGACCGGAAGCACCACGAGGGTGAGCAGAGTGGCGGTGATGAGCCCGCCAATCACGACGACAGCCAGGGGCCGTTGGGTTTCCGAACCGATTGCGTGCGACAGCGCCATGGGCAGCAGGCCGAGCATCGCCAGCAAGGCGGTCATCAATACGGTGCGCAGACGCACGAGCGCGCCACGCTGCACCGCTTCAATCGCCGATGCGCCCTCGTCTTGCAGTTGGTTGAAATAACTCACCATCACCACCCCGTTGAGCACCGACTGCCCGAACAGTGCGATGAATCCGATCGCGGCCGACACGCTGAGCGGAATGCCGGTCAGGTAGAGCGCCACGATGCCGCCGATGAGCGCAAACGGCACGTTCATCAGGATCAGCAGCGCGCTGCGCACCGACTTGAAGGCATCGAACAGCAGGACAAAAATAAGGAACACGCTCACCGGCACCACCACCGCCAGCCGTTTCATCGCACGCTGCTGGTTTTCAAACTCGCCGCTCCAGGTGACCACGTAGCCAGCCGGCAGCGCGATCGCCTTCACCTGCTGCTGCATGTCCGCCACGACGCCACCCATGTCGCGCCCCTCGATGAAGATGCTGATCGCCATCACTCGGGAGCCGTTTTCCCGGCTGATGTTCATCGCCCCGCTGGATTCCCGGAAAGTGGCGACCTCGGCGAGCGGGATGTGCAGGCCCTCCGGCGTGTCGACGAGGATGTTTCTCATCAGTTCGAGGCCGCGCGCCGCCTCGGGCAGCCGCACCAGCACACTGAAATGCTTCTCGCCCTCCCACAGTTCCGTGGCGGCCTTGCCCCCGAGCCCCGTCTCGATCACGTCCTCGACGTCGGAGACGTTGAGTCCGTAACGGGCCGCCCGCTCGCGGTCGATGTCGATCACCGATTGCGGCACCTGTCCTGCCCGGTCGATGAAGGACCGCGCCACCCCCCGTACGGACGCCACGGCATGCAACATCTCTTCCGTCTTGGCGCGCAGCGTCGCCGGGTCTTCGCCAAAGACCTTGATCACCACCTGCCCGTCGATCTGCGAGATGCTTTCAAGGACGTTGTCGCGGATCGGTTGCGAAAAAGCGATATCGAGGCCCGGGAACGCGTCCACCGCACGGTTCATTTCCCTGAGGAGGCGATCCTTGGTCATGCCCCGTCGCCACTGCGTCTCCGGCTTCAGGCCAACGAACGCCTCGACCATGTTGATCGGCTTCGGGTCGGTGCCGTCCTCCGGGCGGCCGGCCTTGGGCAGGACCGTTTCAACCTCGGGCACGCTGTGCAACGCTGCCTGAAGCCGCATGCATTGGTAGCTTGCTTCCGCGACCGAAATGCCCGCCGGCAGGTCGACGTTAATCCAGATGGTGCCTTCGTTGAGCTCGGGCAAAAACTCGGTGCCCAGGCGTGGCATGAGGGCCAGGCTGCCCAGGAGCGCCAGGGTCGCCGCGCCGATCACCAGCCGACGGTGGTTGAGGGCCCAGGCGAGCACGGGCTGATAAGCGCGTTTGCAGAAGCGGACGACCGCGTTGTCCTCGCTGTGGCCCACTCTGCCGGCAAAAATGCCGGCCAGCACCGGTCCGAACCGCCGCCAACCGGAGCCGCGCGGTTTGCTCGCCGGTGCAGCCGAAGCGGGGCCGGCCGTCTTGTTGTGGGGCCGGTCGCCGAGCAGGTAATAACACAGCAGCGGCACCACGGTGAGCGAAAAAAGCAGCGACGCGATCAGCGCGGATGTGACCGTCCAAGCCATCGGCGCGAAGATGCGGCCTTCCTGTCGCTGCAACGTGAAAATCGGCAGATGCGCGGCAATGATGATGAGCATCGAGTAGAAGGTCGGCCGTCCCACTTCCGCCGTCGCTTCCTGAATCGCGTGGCGCAAGCCGTCCCGCCCCGTGTGGTGTCCCGTCAGTGACAAACGCCGGATGACATTTTCCACGACGATGACGGCCCCGTCGACAATGATGCCGAAGTCCATTGCACCGAGGGAAAGCAGATTTGCCGGGATGCCGCGCCACGTCAGGCCGAGAAACGTGCCGAGCAGTGACAGCGGGATCATCACGGCCACGATCGCCGCCGCGCGCAGGTTGCCGAGGAAGAGCAGCAGCACCAACGTCACGAGCATCGCGCCCTCGGCGAGATTGTGGAAGACGGTGTGCAGGGTCGTGTCGATGAGCCAGGTCCGGTCGTAATACGGCACCAATTGCACACCCTGCGGCAGGATGGAGCGGTTGAGCAGCGCCACCCGTTCCTTCACGGCTTTGAGCACATCGGATGGATTTTCGCCTTTGCGCATCAGGACGATGCCGTTGACGATGTCCGGCTCGGCGTCCTGCCCGACGATGCCCTCGCGCGGCAACGCGCTGATCGTCACCGTCGCCACATTTTTCACCAGCACGGGCGTGCCGTTGTGCGAGGTCAGTACGATGTTGCCGATGTCATCGACGGAGCGCAGCAGGCCGAGACCGCGGATGAAATACTGCTGTCCGCCCCGCTCGAGTTTGCTGCCGCCGACGTTGGAGTTGCCCCGGCCCACTGCCGTGAAAAGCTGCTGCAGCGTCACATTGAAGTATTTCAGCCGCGCAAGGTCGGGGTTGATTTCGTAGGTCTTGATCAATCCGCCCATGCTCGTGATGTCGGCGACACCCGGCACCATGCGCAGCTGGCGCTCGACGACCCAGTCCTCGAGTGTGCGCAGATCGCGCGACGACCAGCCGGCGCCCTTGAGGCGGAAGCGGTAGATTTCGCCGATGGCCGTCGAGAGCGGTCCGAGCTGCGGCTGCACCCCCGGCGGCAAATCGACCTGTTGCAACCGTTCGGCGACCTGCTGGCGCGCGAAGTAGTCCGTCACGTCGTCATCAAAGGTGATGACGATGTAGGACAGGCCGAACTGCGTGTGCGAGAAAAGCCGGACCGAGTGCGGCAGCCCGCTCAGCGCCACCTCGAGGGGAATGGTTACCTGTTTTTCGACCTCTTCCGGCGCGCGGCCGGGATAAAGTGTCACGACGGTGGCCTGCACATCCGATACGTCGGGGAACGCCTCGATCGGCAGCCGTTGGAATGCGATGATACCGCTCCCGATGAAGATCACCGTGAGCAGCGCCACGAACATGGGCTGGTGCAGCGTAAAATGAATCAGACGACGGATCATGGTAGGACGGGCCGGTAGGGTGGGTCGCTCAGCTTCCGCCGGCGTCTGCACGGACTTCATCGAGCAGAAGGCCGCCCTCGGTTACCACGCGCTGGCCGGCGGTGAGGCCGCTGCGCACGAGGATCCGGCCTTCTTGCTCGCCACCGGGGGTGACTTCGCACCGCAGATAAGTGCCTGGATGCTCCTCGAGATAAACAAAGTGCCGTTCGTTCTTCATGAACACGGCCTTGGCCGGCACTTCCACGCCGGGCGGACCGTCGAGCGTGAACTCCACGGTCACAAACATCTCCGCCTTGAGCCGTCGGTCCGGATTATCCACCCGGCCGCGGACCGTCACCATGTGGGTTGTCGGGTCGAGTGAGTCGGACACCCCGTCAATCCCCCCGGTAAAAGTCTGGTCTGCCAGGGCCATTGAGCGGACGACGATAGGCACGCCGGGCCGCAGCCCGGCCAACTCCCGCTCAGGCGCGTCGATGAGCACGCGCAGGTGCGAGGGATCGCTGACGACACAGAGTGGCGCAAACAATTGCGGCGCGTTGGCGAGTTGCTGGTCTGGGCGCACTTCCTGCCCGGGGTTCACATTCTTTTCAACCAGGATGCCGGCCAGGGGCGTCCGCAGGGTGAAGAGGCCGTTGACCGCCGCGTCGCCAGTGGACGCACCGTAAAGTTTCAGGCGAGCGTTTGTGCGCTGCTGCTCCGACTCCGCCCCCGCCTGGGCGTTCTCGGCGGCGTCGAGGTCCTTGCGGGCTGCGGCGCCATGCTCAAACAGGTCTTTGGCACGGGCCAGCGTGCGCTCCGCCAGGAGCAGATCGGCCGCAGCTTTGTGCGCATCAGCCTGGACCTGGCCGAAATCCGGCGAGTCAATCCGCACGAGAACCGCGTCCTTTTCCACCTGCTCCCCGAGGGCGACCGCGACTGCCGACACCCGCCCGGTCACGGGACTGTAGATGCGCACGGTCAGATCCTCGTCCCAGACAAGGCGTCCGGCGAGCCGATGCACTTCGGGGCCGCGCGGCTCCGCCGCCACTGCTGCGATCGCCGAGGTCTGGGGCGAGCCGGCGGGAAACACGATGCGGTCGCCCGCGACAGTGGGCGTGGAGGGGCCGGAGGATTCCGGTGTCCGGGAGCACGCGCCGGCCAGAAGAGCCAGTGTAGCGGCGAAAATGAACGAAGCAAAACGTGGTTTCATGGGAATGGTCAGGGCGCGGGGAGGGGCTCGAGGCGGTTAAGGGCGGCGGCCAGCGCGAACTCCGCCGAGGCGAAGTCGGCTTGGGCGCGTGCAGCCGCAAGGCGGATGTCGTTGTCACTTCTCTCGGCTGCCAGAAGTTCGACGAGCGCCGCGCCACCCTTGTCGTAGGCATAGGCCACCGATTGGGCGATGGCGGAGGACTTGGGTTGAAGATCGTGCCGGTATGTGTCCGACCTCGCGCGGGCCTCGGCCAAGGCAACCCGGGCAGCGGCCACGTCGGCCGAGGCTTTGGTGCGGATTTTATCGAGCTGAGCCTGGGCGGTGTCACGGGCGGCCCGTGCCGCCAGCATGTTGCCGGTGTTGCGATTCCAGAGCGGTAGCGGGAAAGAGAGGCCCAAACCCACGGTGTTCGGCTGGTCGGGCGGCTGGCGCTCGTATTGCAGCGAAACCGTCACGTCCGGAACCGCGCCGTGGCGCTGCAGCGTCAGGTCGGCCTCGCTTTTGACCAGGCTGGCCTCGGCGGCGACGATGTCCGGCCGACGCCCGGCGGAGTCATCGGTTTTAGGAGTCGGCAGGCCGATGGTTTCCAAGGTGTCGGCGAGAACGGTTTCGCCGCGCGGGTTGGGCGATCCCAGGAGGGTCTCCAGTGCGACGAGGGCCATGCGGGCATTGGCACGGGCGGAGGCGGCGGACAGTTCCATCTGGGCGGCGGTGATCTCGATCTGCGCCTGGTCCGTGGCAGCGATGTCACCTGCATGAAAACGAGCGGCGGCGATGCCCGCCTCGCGGCGCAGGGAGGTCGCCGATGCAACCAGCACTTGCACTTCCTCGGTCGCTTCCACGGCGGCGAGATAGAGCTGGTCAACCGATTGAAGGAGCAAGCGGCGGGAATCATCGCGCAGGGCGTCGGCCGAACGCACGCCGGCCTCGGCCGAGGTACGGCGCGCGCCCCGTTTGCCGATTTCGACCAACTGGCTGAGGGAGAAAATGGAGTCGTAGCTCTTGCTCCAATAACCGCCGCCTTCCACCGTGGTGTTGCTGCGACCGTCGGTGTTAATCTTGCTGACCGAATAGCCGGCAATTGGGTTGGGAAACTCGCGGACGGCCCGCAACTGGGCGAGGGCGGCGTCAGCTTGCGACTGGGAGATGCGGTAGTCGGCATTATTGCGCAAGGCGAGTTGCTGGGCCTGCACCAGGGTCAGCGCGTCGGGGGGGCTGCCGTCAGCAAAGACGGCGCAACAACCAAGTGACGCAAGAAGCAGACATGGAAAAAACCACCGATGCATCCATCACATTAACATCCGGTTGCTTCCGGGTATATAAGCCCAAGGCGGCATCTCAACTAGGACATAGCCCTACCAGCTATAGCAGGCTCTCGGTGCATCCGGACATTGACCCTTGACCACAGTGACACCGGACGGCGCCGAAATTAGCGCCACCGGGTAGGGGTTCACAAATTTAATTTCACCCTGACACCAGCGTGCCAATAACAGGATCCTCCGCCGCAGTCGGTGAAATTAGCTGGATCGTGGGGAATGGCGGCCACTCCGCTGAAGTGGCTCAACACGAGAAAACGCAGCCCACAAGTCTGGCGGCGTTTGTCACGAGTGGCACAGGCTGCCTTGGTGGAGGAGGTCAGCGCTTCGCGGGAAATTATCGCCAGCGTGCCGCTTCGGTGGTCTAGTCTGGCGTCATGGCCGATGTCATCCCCAGCCCGGCACTGAGTGAGTCAGATCCCCGACCCAATTCACCGGGGTATTCATCAGGCTGGTCTGAAATCCTGCTGGTCTCGCTCGTGCTGGTGGCAGCTTGGTGGCTGCGCACCCATGATCTCTCGGCGCGGCCAATGCATGCCGACGAGGCCAACCAAGCCGTCAAGCTCGGGCAGATGCTGGAAGGTCGCACCTATGTGTTCGATCCGCATGATCATCATGGTCCGACGCTTTATTATCTCGGCGTGATCGCGGCTGGCTTGCGCGGCGAGACCTCCCTGACCACGTTGACCGAAACGACGGTCCGGCTGGTGCCGGCGCTGGCCGGGGTCATGGCGGTCGGATTACTCTGGCTGCTGGTGCGGCCAAGGGGGCGGTGGCCGGCGATCTCCGCCGCCCTGCTGCTGGCGGTGTCGCCCGCGGCGGTGTATTACAGCCGCTATTTTATCCAGGAAACCCTGCTCGTCACGTTTACGCTCGGTGCGCTGACGGGCGGCCAGCGCTGGACGCGAAATGGCGGCGCGGTTTGGGCGGCGGTGACCGGCGGGTGTTTTGGGCTGATGCTGGCGACGAAATCCAGCGCGCTTTTCCTCGCGGTGGCGGCATTGCTCGCCCTTGTCTGGAGCCGGCGGACATGGCACGGAGGGAAAAATATCCGGCGCGAAGCCGTTGTGGCCGGAGGAGCCGCGCTGCTTGTGGCGCTGGCATTTTATTCCTCGTTCGGAGCCAACCCCGCCGGCTTGCGTGATGCATTTTTTTCACCCGGGGCCATGCTGGCCAGGGTGACCAGTGGCGAATCAGGCCACGAGAAACCGTGGTGGTATTACGCGAGACTTTTTGTTTTCCAGCGCAATGGCGGCTATGTCTGGGATCAATCACTCTTTTTGCTGCCGGCCGTGTTGGGTGGCGTCATGGCCTGGCGCTGGCGGGGGCTGCCGCGTTTTATGGCGATCTATACGGCAATCGTTGCGATGGTCCTGTCGGTGACGCCTTACAAGACACCGTGGTTGGTGGTGAACCTTGTGCCCGGATTGTGCGTGCTGGCCGCGCTGGTGCTGGCGCGGCTGCGTTGGTTCGTGGCGCTGCCATTTCTGGCTGTCATCATGGCCGGTCTTGGCTGGCAGACGCGGCAGGCCGTTTTTCTGCGTCCGGCGGATCCGCGCAATCCGTTCGCCTACGTTCATACCTCGCCCGACATGCAAAAAGTGCCGGCCCTCGCTGGCGCCGCTCCGGTGGGTCCGGTCAAGATCATCAGCGAGGAATACTGGCCGTTGCCCTGGTATCTGCGCAGCCGGCGGGAAACGGGTTATTGGACCAAGCCGCCGGCGGACTGTGACGGGGCGTTGATTTTTGCCAGCGCGAATCGGGCGGATGAAGTGCGTGCCCGGTTGCGGGGAGAATATCGCGAAAGCTATCTCGGCTTGCGTCCCGGTTTCGTGCTGGTGGTTTTTATGCGGAAGGAGAACTAGCACTGCTCCGTTACGTGAGTGTGCTCCCGCCACACCCCGCCCTGACGGGCACCCCTCTCCAGAGGGGATTTGCGCCGACGCAGTTTAATTTCCCCTCTATCAAGAGGGGTGGCGCGCAGCGCCGGGGTGTGTTGCCAGATACTAACCGAAATAGTTCTATGCAGGCTCCCCGACTCTGCCGCAGTTTTGCCGCGAGTCATCGGGCAGGGTGAACATCGCGCCGTAGTGCGGGTGCTGCCGGCAGAAATTCACGACCGTGTCATCGGTCATCACAAAAAAGGCGGTGGACAGGGCATCAGCATCGGCGGCGGTGTCTGCGAAAGACCACATGCGACGGGTGCGGCTCGCCGGCGCACCGGTGCGGGGATCAATGAGATGGGCGCCTTGCACGGCAATGCCCGAGCCGCTTACCGCCCGATGGCTAAGGGCCAGCACCTCGCCGGCGACGCCGACCGGCCAGCCGGCGGTGCCGGGCGGAGCCGCGAGCGCGAGCGCAGTGCTGCCGCCGCTTTGCAGGCAGGCCGAGTCAATATCCCATTCCCGCAGGATCTCGGCCATGCGGTCGAGCGCATAGCCTTTGCCCACGGCGCCGAGATCAAGCTGCAGACGGGGCGTGAGGGAAGTGAGGGTGTGCGCCGCGGGATCGATGGCGAACAGCGGTTCGTCAGGGCCGGCCGGTCGCAATGAAGCATAGGCCGGATCAAAGGCCCGGTCGGTCAGCGCGGAAATCTGCGCGGCGCCAAGCAGGCATTGCAGTGTGTCTTCCCCCACCACCATTTGCTCATTTTGTCCAAGCTGGTTGGCCCGGGCGATGTCGCTGGTCTCGATGAACCGGCTGAGTTCGTTTTCGAGCCGGTCGAGTTCCCGAAAGGCGGCGGCGGCGGCCTGCCGCGAATATTCCACCGGACGGCCGGCGATGAAAATCTGCAACGTCGTGGCCATCGCCTCGTGGTTGAAGACGGGCCAGTTCATGGTGACAGGGGAGGACGGGGCAACTCGCGGCGCAGGCGGAGCATTTCGGTGAACGGCCGCCACCAGAGGTTGCGGAGACCGTATTTGGAATCGCCATGCTGCCGCGGGTGGTGGCGCACCGGCAGTTCACCCACGCGAAACCCGGCGGCCACGGCCATGGCAGGCAGGAAAGCTTGCAACAGAGGTGACGGCTGCAGGCTGGCGATCACTGCGCGGCGGAAAACCCGGAGCTGGCAGCCCGCGTCGTGCAGCCCGTCGTGGAGGACCCGGCTCCGGATGGCGTTGGCCAGTCGCGAAAGGACGCGGCGCAGGGCGCTGTCGTGCCGGTTAATCCGCCAGCCGCAGGCGAGGGCGATGTCGCCTTGTTCCAACAGGGCGAGCAGGGCCGGGAAATCGTCTGGATCGTTCTGCCCGTCGCCGTCCATCGTCAGGACGATCTCCCCGCGGGTCTGCAGCAGGCCGGTGAGCAAGGCGGCCGCCTGGCCGCGATTTTCGGGGAGGGTGATTATCCGGCAGCGCGGATCGGCCGTGGCGATTTGCGCCAGTTCCTGTCCGGTGCCGTCTGTGCTGCCATCGTCCACCAGAATCGCTTCAAACTGTGGATCAAGCTGTGCGACCACTTTGCACGCCGCCGGCACAATGGACACAACGTTGCCCGCTTCCTGGAAGAACGGGATGACGAGGGAACAGCGCGGGGAAGGCACGATGGGTGGGCGTCAGGATCACTGCCGGGAATCGGCGGCGCAATGACGAGCCTGAATACATACGCCTTCGAGGATTATCCGCCAAGCCTTACCTGTATTTCGCAATCCGCCCTGAGATTCATGGCGCGCATTTTTAATTCTTCCTTTCGGGTTCCTGCATTGTCACTTTGTTTGTTCACCAGCGTCGCTTTACCCATGAAATCACCTAAAACCCACCGCGAGTCCGCCGCTTCGGCTTCCCTGCCCAATTTCAACATCTCGCGCCGCGCCTTTCTGCAGCGCTGTGGCATGCTGGCCGCCATGACCGGTCTGCCGCTTTGGTTCGTCGAGCGCCAGCAACTGGCGGCGGCGGAGACGGCCAAGGTTCCGGCGCACAACGACCGGCCGGGCATCGCCCTGATTGGTTGCGGCGGGCAAGGGAAATGGGATGCGACCAACGCGAGCGCCTTCGGCGATATCCTGGCTGTGTGCGACGTCGATGATGACCACGCCTCCGCCTACTCCGCACAGTTTACGGTCGAGGGCCGCGTGCCGGCGATCTATCACGATTTCCGCAAGGTCATGGAACGGGATGACATTCATATCATCGTGAACGCCACGCCGGACCACTGGCATACACTCGTGAATCTCGCCGCCGCCAAGGCCCACAAGGATGTTTACTCGGAAAAGCCGCTCACGCTGACCATCGACGAGGGCCGGCATATCGTCAAGGCGGTGCACGAGAGCGGCATCGTGCTCCAAACCGGCACGCAGCAGCGCAGCAATCCGCGGTTCCGGCTCGCTTGTGAGCTGGTGCGGAATGGCCGTATCGGGAAACTGCAGCGGGCCCAGGTCTGGCTGCCCGCCGGCTTGCGCGGCGGCCCGTTCAAATCCTCGCCGGTGCCCGCCGGTCTGAACTGGGATTTCTGGCAGGGCCAGGCGCCCGCGACGGATTTTGTGACCGAGCGCTGCTTCGGGAAGTTCCGCTTCTGGTATGAGTATTCTGGCGGCACCATGACCGATTGGGGTGCGCACCACAACGACATCGCCTACTGGGCCATCGGATTGCTCGCTCCCACGAAGGTTGAGGCCCGGCACTTCTCCGAGCCCATTCCCGGCGGCTTCACGACCTTCGCCGATTACCAGGTGAACTACACCTACGCCAACGGTATCGGCCTGCAGATCAACACGACGAAGGACGATTCCATCTACGGCGAAAAGCTCAACCCGCAAGGGCAGCGCAACGGCATCCGCTTCGAAGGCCCGTACGGCTGGATCTGGGTGAACCGAGACGAGATCAAAGCCAGCAATCCGGAATTGCTGCGGACGCCCCTGCCGGAAAACGCGGTGCGGCTCTACAAGAGCAAGGACCACATGGGGAATTTCATCGACTGCGTGCGCTCCCGCGAACTGCCGATCTGCGACGTCGAGACCGGACATCGCTCCGCCACGATGTGCCACCTTGGTGCCATCGCGCTGCGTACCGGCAACAAGCTCACCTGGGATTCGACGGCGGAACAGTTCACGGGTTTTCACGCGAAGAAGGCGAACAGCTATGTCACCCGTGAGATGCGCAAACCCTACGACTACTCCTTTGTCAGCTGACAGGCATGGCGCAAAACTTGGACGAACTATTCGATGTGGTCGATGAGCATGACCGGGTGACCGGGCAGTTGCCGCGACGCGAGGTGCATGCCCGAGGGCTGCGGCACCGGGCGGTGCACCTGCTGGTCGTCAATCGCGCCGGCCAGGTGTTTTTGCAGAAGCGCTCAATGGCCAAGGACCTTTTCCCCGGGGCGTGGGATTCCTCAGCTGCGGGGCACGTCGGCGCGGGCGAGGACTACGATGGCACCGCGGTGCGCGAGTTGGGGGAAGAGATCGGCTGCCGGCCGGAGCGGGCACCGCTGCGGCTGTTCAGCATCGAGGCGCGGGAGGAAACGGGCCAGGAATTCGTGTGGGTCTATCGCGTGGAGGCGGAGGGACCGTTCACCTTGCAACCTGACGAGATCGAGAGCGGCGAATGGTTCACCGTAGCGGAGATCGACCGCTGGTTGGCGGAGCGACCGCAGGAACTCGCCCCGGCGTTTCGGTTCATTTGGCCGAAGGCGCGGGCTCTAATATAATGCCGGGGCGGCGGGTTCAGCGCGCGGCCAAGCGCCGCATGGAGCTTGCGCCATTTCGTTCCGATGCAGCCGGAAAATCCAGGGGTTAGGAGCAAGAATCTGGTCGACGGCATCTAGCAATAGCGAAGGACTGAATGGCTTGGCCAGAACCTCAGTGACTCCCAGGAAGGCAAGTTCAGCCTGACTGTCCACTGGTCGAAGCCGCTGCAGACGATTATTCTGACGTCGGAGTTCTGCGAACCTGGCCTGTCGTAATGTACAGTTTGTCAGTTGCTACTCTGAATTTCCCTTGAAGGTCACCCGCGGCTTTACCAGGGCCCAATGCAGGTTCAATTTCGGGGTGACCTTGCTGAGACTTTCAAAGCCGACCGGCTTGACGATGTAATTTTCCAACCCAAGGCGGCTGCACTCCATGATGTTCCGGTCGTACCGCGAGCCCGTGAGGATCACCACGGGGATATCCCGGGTTTGCCTGTCAGCCTTGATCTTTCGCAGCACTTCGAGTCCGGAGATCTTGGGCAGGTTCAAGTCGAGCAACACCAGCTGCGGCTGACGAGCCCTGCGACCCGCATACTGGCCGGTACAAAACAGATAATCCAGTGCCTCTTCGCCATCACCGACCACCTTCACCGGGTTGGCAAACTTCGCGAGTTTGAAGGCGAGGAGGGTCAGCTCCACATCGGCGGGACTGTCCTCGACCAGCAGAACTTCCCCAATGTGATTTGAGGCAGCGCGGTGGAGCCGGCCGGCTTTGGCAGGTTCAGGAGAAGGTGACAGCAGACTCTCCACCGTGACTTGCAGCGCTCTCGCCAGATTGGCTATGCTGCGCAAGGTGACGTTTCGCCGGCCACGCTCGAGATCTGCGATATAGGTGCGATGTCGTTCCGCCCGCCAGGCCAGCTCCTCTTGGGTGACGCCCAAACGCTGGCGTTGCGCCTTGATCGCAGCACCCAGCCGCGCCTGCAGGTCAGGGCCGCTGCATTCCGGAATTTTTTGTTGATTCGGCACTTGCTCAACAAGCTATGAGTGACATTTCGGTCCGACCACCGCATCTGAGAATCACGGCACGGGAGTCTCGATACGACGACCGGCTCGGCGTCCTGGTTACCTGAAGCACTCTTGCAACAACGGCGGAATTTTCTGCCCGTACTCGTCCTGTTGGTGCCATCTGGCCAATGGCATCAGTGATTCTTTCCGGCAACTGACCTGCAGGGTCAGCATTCATTACGGGCGCGTGAATGCATGGAATTATTTGTTGGGCCTGCCGCAGCGAAGTCATTTGGCCCGTATGATACGATGACTTCGTCGCAGAGCGCCGCGTGGAATGGTTTAACTTAAACTAGATACAATAGAGCGCGATGCAACTGACGCAGAAGGCTAGTAGCACGCATTATGCGCCCTTTCCCTGATTACGACCGAATTTGATTTGTGGGCACGGGCGTCGGATCCAAATACTACGCCCCCCGCGCCAGTTGCGATATTCCGTTTCCCGCCGGCATACGACGTTGTCACTTATAGTCGATTGACCGGGCTGATATAGTCGGGTCTCAAACGGTGAAACCCTTATCAGCCTTCAAACTTTCGGTTCTGAGCTTTAGACTGATATCGGATTTGCCTCCCACTCGATTAAAGAAACCAACGATCAGCCAAATTTAATCCGCGATCCTTCTTTTCATGGCGTCCTGCGCGACGTCTTTCAAAAAAACTCCGCTCCGCGGCTTTGAGTCACCCTAGTGCCAGGAGCAACTAAGGCAGGGCCCGGTCCGACACGCCGGATCGGGCCCTGACCGGTTCCAGTCGCGGTCTCCACGCATGCCCGCCATTTCCAGCGGCGAGTCTTCCGAAAAGTATCACGTTGTGATGCTCTACGACCGCGTCGCGTCCGTCGGCCGGGCTCTGGCCACGTACGCGCATCTGGCCCGCGATCTTGAGGACGATTTCAAACCTGACCTGCGGATCTGGCGCATGGATGTCGCCACTTCGGAGGAATATTCCGCCCTGGCTAGTGTGGATATCGCCGCCGCTGAAGTGATCATTGTCACGGTTCAGGCAAACCAGCGTTGCCCGGCCGCCTTTCTGCACTGGCGGGGCGGCGCAGGTGAGGGTGGCAGCGCCCCGCGCGGGATCATCGTCCTGGTTGAAACCGCTGGTGAACCCGTTCCTGCCGAGGGAACTTGGAATTACGTGCTGCAGGGCGCGGCGACACAGATCCACCCCGAAGTATTTGTTTACGAGCCACACGAGAAAATTCTCGAGGTGGCCCTGCAGCCCGCGAATTCTCCCGGGGCGGGGGCCTGACCTGGTGGCAACGGCGGATTCTTTCGGACCAAATCAATTTCAACGGGTCCAACTCAAGTATCCATATTCCACACCGTGAAAAATCTTTCCATCAATAAGGTCCGGCGCCCCTGTGCCGGCAAACCGTTCCGGGGTGCTCGACCGGAATCAGAGGCCACTTACGTCCGTATCCCGTTGCCCGAAGGCTGGCGTGTCCTAGAAACCGGTTTGCCGGACACGCGGCTTTACCGGGTAAAACTGGCCGGGGGGTTTTACTGGGTGGCGGCAGCGGTGACCCACCATGGTGAGGTGGTGCACCGGCGTTTCGCCAGCGAACTGCATGCGCGCGTCTGGCTCTCCCTGGCAAGCGAGCCCCATTTTTCGCGGAATCCCTTCAATCTGGAGGAACTCAACCAACCTTATCGCACTGCATGTCACTTGCGTGGCGGCAAAGCCATGCCGCTGACGGCTTCGGGCGGGTGATCATGTTAACAGGCAGTTCTGCGCTGCCCGAGTTCAGTCGCCAACCGCCAGTATGCCAGGGGAACGAAATATCCCGCACTATTTCCAATCCCTGTCACAATTCAACCGGGTGTTCCGGCGCATCGAGGGGACATCGCCTTCGATCTACCTACCGCCTCCGGCGGCAACTGGCGCCGCCATGCGGTTCGGTTACCGGGGCGGCGTAACGGAGTTCGTGGATCATTCCAACCGCTGTTCGATCAATCTGCGTTCTGCCTGCGACCTCCGCCCAGCAGTCGAACAAAACTGAACACACGCGTGGGGCTACCGCGGGCGCTGGCTCAGAATGAACTCAAATTGTTTCTGGGAAAAAAGCCGGCGGGGCACCCGGCGTTCCGCTTCGGTGATCAGCTTGTCCCAATCCGCTTCGCTCGGCGGACCATAGGGCTCCCACGAGCTATGGTGTCCGTATTTTTTGGTCCAAGTGATGTTCTTGCCAAAGACGTCGACACACACCTGGTGTTTCTTGCCCTCGTCGTCTTTTTGCCACCAGCCAAATTCCATGAAACTACGCGTAACGGTTCCCGGGATGGCGGCAATCTTTACTAGACGAAGTTGGAAACTTGCCCACCATGGTTGGATTCCATGCACCGCAACCTGCGAGTTTTGCTCTGGCTAGGCGCCATTTCCGTGGCCGCGACTGTCCACGCCCAACTCGGGCATGACATCGCGCAAAAACACGCGGCCCGGGCGGGGGACAAGCTGGCTGCGCTGACCGCGCTGCGGACCGAGGGCCGCATGTTTGTCAACGGTGAGATCGTGCCTTTCTTCCTCGTTGCCCAGCGGCCCAACCGGCTGCGGGTGGAAAGCTTCACGCCGCTGCGCCGGGTCGTGCAGGGCTACGATGGGAAAAACGCACCGTGGGTCACCCAAGCCGGGGAGCGGGGCGGTTCGCCGCAAGACATGAGCGAGGGCGAGGCGAGGGATTTTATCGCCAACGCCGATTTCGACGGTCCACTGGTTGATTTTGCGGCCAAGGGCTACTCGGTGGATTACGCCGGCGAGGAACCGGTGGAAGGACGTACCGCTTACAAACTGCTCGTGATGAACCGGAGCAGCGACATTTTTTTCCTCTGGGTCGACGCCCAGACCTATGAGGTGGTCAAGCGGACGGCCTACCGGGTGTTCGACAATCAGCGCGTGGCGGTGGAAACTTTTTTCAAGGATTTTCGTGAAGTCGGCGGTGTGCTCCAGCCGCATCGTATCGAGACCGTGGCCGACGGCCGGACGCTCTACGTGATGCTCATCGACCGGATGGACGCGAACCCGTCACCGATCCCGCCGGAGACTTTTGCGCGGCCGGGGAATTAATCGCGGGCGAGGTCATCAACTGGAGGCGGGACTGATAGTCCCGCCTCCACCAATCCTAATCCCGCGACAGTTCACCGGCACGCTTGGCGGCGGCGAGGATGGTTTCCTTCAGCGTCTCGCGAAATTGGCGGGCGGCCAGCACCTGCAGGCCGGCGAAGGTGGTCCCGTTCGGCGAGACCACTTTGTCGCGCAAGGTCTCCGGGTCGCCGCCCGTGCGGGCGAGGAGGCGCGCGGAGCCAAGCACGGTCTCGAGGGCGAGCAAGTGCGCGGTGTCGCGCGGCAGGCCGGCGGCCACGCCGCCGTCGCGGAGCGCGGCGACAAATTCAAAGAGAAACGCCGGGCCGCTGCCGCTCAGTGCGGTGACCGCGTCCATGTGTTCCTCGCCGAGTTCGAGCTGCCGGCCGAGCGCGCCGAGCAGTTTTTCCACAACGCTGCGGTCGCCCGGGGCGAGCGGTTGGAGCGAACACCAGGGCGTGATGCCCGCTCCGATGGCGGAAGGCGTGTTCGGCAGGGTGCGCACCAGGTTGCGCGCGCGGGGAAAGGATT
The DNA here is from genome assembly GCA_964492635.1 of uncultured Oleiharenicola sp. GTDB lineage: Bacteria > Verrucomicrobiota > Verrucomicrobiia > Opitutales > Opitutaceae > Lacunisphaera. The sequence goes on along the minus strand of CAZBLQ010000027.1, from coordinate 8,161 downwards.
GGGCGAGGCGGGCCAGCTTTTTGCCCGCCAGCACGGAGAGGACGAGTTTGCCGGCGGTCAATTCGGCAAGGCGCGGGTCGGCTGTCGCGAGCGATTGCGGCTTGAAGGCGACGATGATGGTATCGGCGCCGGCCAGGAGGCGCGGCAGATCGGGCTCGAAGGTGATGCCGGTGTCAGTGGCGAGTCTTTGGGCGGAGCCGCCGGTCTTGCTCATACAGCCTAGCTCACCGGGGGGAAAATCTTTTTTTGCCAGCAGCCCGTGCACAATGGCGGAGGCGAGGTTGCCGGCGCCGAGAAAGACAATTTTAGGGGAAGACATCGGTATTTTTCGGGAGCGATCTTGCGCTCGTTCCCGCAAGTTGCAGATGGATTGCCGCGTCACTGCGCTCCTCGCAATGACAATTCTCCGGCGGTCCCGCCGGGGAGTTACTTCCCCTTCCGGTCGAGCGGATGGCGGATGGTGCCGATGGCTCCGCCACCGGGCCGGTCGGCGAGGGTGACTTCGCCGCCGAGATTGCGGAGGGAGTGGCGGGCCACGGTCAGGCCCATGCCGACCCCGACGGTATGCTTGGTGCTGGTGAAAGGTTCAAAGGCGTGGTCCCGGATTTCGGGATCGATGCCGCGGCCCTGATCCTCGACGTGCACGAGGGCGAACCGGCCCTCTTCTCCTTTGTCGACTATCTCGGTGCGAATCTTGATGGGGCGCTTGTCATCCGGCGCGTCGCGATAGCTTTCCCAGGCATTGATCAGCACCTTGGCCAAGGCTTCCTCGAAGACCTCGACGTTGGTGTCGATCAGCACGTCACCCACGGTATTTTCAACTGTGACGGGCTGGTCGTTCTTGTATTCGATCTGGTAGCGGCGGATGCCACTGTCGATCATGCGGGCCAGGCTGGCACGGATGAGCGGCGGACGGTTTTTCACCACCAACCCGGTGAGCTGCTTGATGATGGAGACGATGCGGTTGACGGCATCCTCCAGGTGCTGGGCGTTTTTGCGGACCAGCTCGGGTTTCTCGTGGTAGGCCTTGATGAGGTCGACATAGCCGATGACGACACCGAGGAGATTGTTGAGGTTGTGCGCAATGCCCTGGGTGACGGCACCGATGGTGGCTGAGCGGCGGGATTCACCCAGGCGGCGCTGCAGGTCCACGAGTTCGCGGTTGATCGCCACAAAGCGGAGCTGGGTCTGCACGCGGGCGAGGGTTTCGTCGAGGTCGATGGGCTTGGTGATGTAATCGACCGCGCCGACGCCGAGACCCTCGATCTTGCCCTCCTTCGAGGTGCGGGCGGTGATGAAAATGATGGGGATGGTCTTGGTTTCCGAGTCGGCCTGGAGACGCTGGCAGACCTCAATGCCATCCATGTCCGGCATCATGACATCGAGCAGGATCAGGTCGGGCTTGTCGGCGGCGACGAGGTCAAGCGCCTCGGGCCCGGAATAAGCGGTGGCCACCGTCATGCCTTCGCGCTCCAACTTGCGCTTGAGTAATTGAACATTGATGGGCTGGTCGTCGACGACGAGAATCTTGGGTGCGGCCATACGGGTAATGGAAGAGAAGCGGGTTTGCCACCGAGTGGCAAGTGTCAGTTACGAACCGAAGGCCCCTTTCAGCTCAAGTCCGGACAAGGTTTTGCCGGCAGGCCCGGACCGTGTTTTTCATGAGCATCGCGACCGTCATGGGACCGACGCCGCCGGGCACCGGGGTGATCTTGCTGCAGAGCGGAGAGACCGTGGGAAAATGGACATCGCCGGTGAGACGGTAGCCGCTCTTCCGGGTCGGATCGGGCACGCGGTTGACCCCGACATCGATGACGACGGCACCGGGTTTGACCATGTCGGCGGTGACAAACTCAGCCTTGCCAATGGCGGCGATGAGCACATCGGCGTGGCGAATATACGAGGGAAGGTCGGCCGTCTGCGAATGGCAGACCGTTACCGTGGCGTTGGCCCAGGCCTTGCGCTGCATGGCGAGCAAGGCGACAGGTTTGCCGACGATCAGGCTCCGGCCGAGGACGACCACGTGCTTGCCTGGGAGTTTCACGCCGGAGCGCTGCAGCAGTTCCATGATGCCGGCGGGCGTGCAGGCGACGAAACCGGTTTCATCCTCCTGGGCAAGTTTGCCGAGGTTCATCGTGTGGAAACCGTCGACATCCTTGTGCGCGGCGATGCGCCGGAAGACGGCAATCTCACTGATGGGCTTGGGCAGGGGCGACTGCACGAGGATGCCGTCCACTCCCGGGTCGGCGTTGAGCTGGTCGACAATCGCAAACAGTTCCTCCTGGGAAATGGTGACGGGCGGAAAAATGAGCCGGCTCTCTATGCCGATTTCCGCGGACATCTTCTGCTTTTTCGTCACATAGGAGACAGAAGCGGGGTCCTCGCCGACGCGCACGAGGGCGATGCAGGGCTTGCGGCCCGGGAGGGTGGCGACCTCGGCCTTGAGTTCGGCAATGATGTCAGCAGCGATTTTGTTACCGTCAATAAGTTCCATGGACTGGTGAAAGGGAAGACCGGCCGGCGGGACGGTGGAGGAGGAGGAGTTATTTCAACTGCATGGACTCGGCGGCGATGACGAGATCCTTGCCGTCCACGGTATTGCGGACCGTGCCGGTGATGGTGATGTTGAGATCGAGGTAGGTTTCGATTTTGTCGGTCAGTTGCAGGCGCTTGGTGTCCACATAGGCGAAGCGGCGGCCGGAGGCGTCGGTGAGCTGATAATCGTACGGCGGGTTCGGATTGAGGATGGCGCGCCGGGCCAGGACGAGCCGGCCGGCAAACATGCGCGGCATCTCGGCGGTGTTGCCAGTGAGCTGCACCGGATGGCCGGGCGCAGTAACCGGAGCCGCCGGGACCGGGGCAGCGGGCGCGGTGGTACTGAACAGCGGCTTCGCGTCCACCGGGGTATTTGCGGTTTCCCCGACGGCGATGAAGCCCTGCAGTTTTTTCTCCAGCTTGATCTGGCAATAGTCACCCCGCAGGCCGGTGATCTCCGTCTTGTCGCCGGGGGCGGCGAGCGTGAGCAGCGGAGCGTCCTTCACCGGCGCGGCGTAGATGCTGGCACCGTCGCGGACTTCGAGGCCCTTGGTGATATCGCGATTGTGGACGTACGCCTCGAACGGTCCGCTGACCTCGATCCGGCGCCAGCCAGCCGGAGCTTCGCCCACGACATTGACGGTGGTGCCGCTCTTTAAGCGGGCCAGGATCGGTGACTTGGGGTCGGTCTGGACAAACACGGCGGTGTCGGCAGTGAGCGTGTCTGCGGTCAGGCGCACGGCGGCAAGGACGAGGACTCCTGCTAAGCCGAGGCGGCGCAGGACCGGGAGGAGGACGGGTTTAGTTTTCATCTTGGGCAAAGCCCGCCGGTTGGCGGTATTGGGAAGGAGGAACGGCGAAGAGGGATTGGATTTCTTTCGTAGAAAGTTGTTTCACGCCGCGCAAAGGAATTCCTTTCAGGCGGAGGGCGCCGATCTGGTAACGCCTCAGCCGGCGGACCTCGAAACCGAGGCCGGTGAAAAGCTGGCGGATCTCGCGTTTCTTGCCGTGATGCATGTGGACGTCGAGCTCGGTTGAGGTGCGGTCGGGCTTGGGATTGACGAGGTTGGCCCGCTCGACCTTGAGATGCTCGCCCTCGATGACCACGCCGCGGAGCAGCTGGCGCAGGCGCCCGGCCGGGAAGGGCTCTTCCAGCGACACATAGTAGCGCTTCACCACCAGATTCGACGGGTGCATGAGCTTGTGCGCGAGATCACCGTCCGAAGTGAGGATGACGAGGCCCTCGCTGTCCTTGTCGAGGCGGCCGGCGCAAAACAGGCGCAGTCTGGCCCATTCGCGCGGGAGCAGGTCAAAGATGGTCTGCTCGGCGTGCGGGTCGCTGTTGCTGCACACGACCCCGCGGGGTTTGTGCATGACGAGGGCGAGCTTGGGCTGGGCCTGCGGCCGCAGGGGCTTGCCGCGCACGGTGACCTTGTCGATGCCGGGCTCAACTTTCTGGCCCAACCCGGCCTTCAGGCCGTTGACATAGACTTCCCCCGCGGTGATCAGCGTCTCGGCCGCCCGGCGCGAGCAGAGGCCGGCCTCGGCGATGAGTTTCTGGAGGCGGACGGGTTCCATGTTATTCGCTGCATGGCATGCGGCCGGGGAGGGCGCAACGAGATTCAATATGGCCAAACGGTGCTTGCCAGGTCATGTTACCCCCGGCGTAAAACCTTTTTGCCAATGCATGTTTCCAATCCGCCGTTCAGCTCCTACACCAAGGACAATCCGCTTTCGGCGAAATTGCTGGAGAATCGTGTGCTCACCAAGGATGGATCGGGCAAGGACACGCGCCACCTGGTGGTGGACATCGCGGGCAGCGGCCTGACCTACAAGGTTGGCGATTCGGCCGGGGTCTATGCCTCCAATCGCCCGCAGCTCGTCGAGGAGATCATCGAATTGCTGGCGGCTACGGGCAACGAACCGGTGACGCCGCCGCGGCTGCCCGCCCCCGTCAGCCTGCGCGAGGCGCTGACCACCAAGCTCTCGCTGGCCGGGCCGACGAAAAGGATTCTCGATGCGCTGGCAGCAAAGGCCACCGAGGCGAAAGAGAAGGCGCAACTGGCGGAATTGCTCGCCCCCGGCGCGGATGAGCTTCGTGAATCCTTCCTCGGGCAGCGCGAGTTCATCGACCTGCTGGAAGAGTTTCCCAGCGCAAAGCTGACCCCGCAGGAATTTGTCGAACAATTGCGCCGCCTGATGCCGCGGCTCTATTCCATCGCCTCCTCGCCCCTGGTTTATCCGGGACAGGTGCACTTGACGGTCGCTCCGGTGCGCTATGAATCCAACGGCCGCCGGCGCTATGGCGTCTGCTCGACCTTCCTCGCCGACCGCGCGACCCGGCGGAAGACGCTCATTCCAATCTTCATCGCCGAATCACATTTTGGCCTGCCGGAGGATCCGGCCCGCGACATCATCATGATCGGGCCCGGCACGGGAGTCGCCCCGTTCCGCGCGTTCGTGCAGGAACGTGTTGCCACCAACGCTTCCGGCCGCAACTGGCTGTTTTTCGGCGATCAGCACCAGGCCACGGACTACCTGTACGGCGACGAGTGGAAACGCCTACTGGCCGACGGCCGGATGGCGCGGGTGGACCTGGCTTTCTCGCGCGACCAGCCGCAAAAAATCTACGTGCAGGACCGCATGCGGGAGGCCGCCGGCGAACTGTGGGCATGGATCAAGGGCGGCGCGCACTTCTACGTGTGCGGTGATGCGCACCGCATGGCGAAGGACGTCGACGCCGCGCTGCTCCAAATCATCACCGCACAGGGTGGAATGGATGCCGCCCAAGCGGCGGACTATGTGAAAGCGATGAAGAAGGAAAAACGCTACCAGCGTGACGTGTATTGAGCCGAATGGAGAAATTTTTTCACGCTTGCGGGTCGCGTGGCTTCTGGTCCCATAGCCACCCACCATGAGTCTGACGTTTAATAATCGAACAGCATTGGTCACCGGCGCGGGCCGGGGCATTGGCAAAGCCATTGCCGAATTGCTGGCGAAACAGGGCGTGAATGTCATCTGCGTGAGCAAATCCGCGGACAGTTGCGGCGCCACGGCGGCCGCCATCAATGCCGGGGGCGGCCGGGCCAGGGCGCTGGCGGTGGACGTAGCCGACGGTGCAGCCGTGGCCAAGGCCTGCGCCGATTTGCTGGCCGAGTTCGGCCAGATCGATATTCTGGTCAACAACGCCGGCATCACCAAGGACGGTCTGCTTTTCCGGATGTCCGAAGCCGACTGGAATTCCGTCATCACGACCAATCTCACGAGTTGTTATCACTGGACGAAGCACATCGGACGATCGATGACGCAGAAGCGCTGGGGTCGCATCGTGAACATCTCCTCGGTGGTCGGCCTCATGGGCAACGCCGGGCAGTCCAACTATTGCGCGGCCAAGGCCGGTCTCATCGGCTTCACCAAAGCCATCGCCAAGGAATTTGCGGCGCGCAATGTCACCTCCAACGCGGTCGCCCCGGGTTTCATCAAAACCGACATGACCGCCTCGCTGCCGGCCGAGGCCGCCGAGAAAATTTCCTCGATGATTCCCCTCAAACGCCTCGGCGAAGCTGCGGATATCGCCCACATGACCGCTTTTCTGTGTTCAGAGGAAGCGGGTTACATCACCGGGCAAGTTTTTACCGTTGACGGCGGCATGGTGATGTGATGCCTCTTCATAAACATTTTAGCCCCACTTTAAAACACATGGCTGACCAGAAAACCATCGACCAGCGCGTCAAAGAAATAATCGTTAACCAACTGAATGTTAACGAGGAGCAAATCACACCCCAGGCCTCGTTTCTCGACGACCTTGGCGCGGATTCGCTCGACACCGTGGAGCTGATCATGGCTTTTGAAGAGGAGTTCAAGGACGAGATCAAGGGCGAGATTCCCGAGTCCGATGCCGAGAAGCTGCAGACCGTGGGTGACGTGATCGCCTACATCGAGCAGAAGTCCGGCAAGAAATAATTTTTGCTTTTGACCAAAGCGTTCTACCGTCTGGCCCCAGGCTGGCCCGGTAGGACGCTTTTTCTTTTTCCCACCCTGAATTATTGATGGAAACAGTTTCACCTCACAAACGAGTCGTCGTCACCGGCCTGGGTGTCATCGCCTCGCTCGGGCACAACGTTAATGATTTCTGGTCGGGCCTGCTGGCCGGCAAATGCGGCATCGAGCGCGTTTCCCTTTTCGACGCGAAGGATTACACCTGCCAGATTGGCGCCGAGGTGCGCGGATTCGACCCGGCCGCCCAGATGGATCCGAAGGAAGTCAGACGCAACGACCGTTACACCCATTTTGGATTCTGCGCCGCCAAGCAGGCGGTCGCCGACGCCCGGCTCGACATGACGCGGGAGGATCTCGACCGCGTGGGCGTCATCATCGGCTCGGGCATCGGCGGCATGTTGACCATCGAGAACCAGCACAAGATTTTGATGGAGCGCGGCCCCCGGAAAGTGTCGCCCTTCATGATTCCGGCGTTGATCAGCAACATGTGCAGCGGCCTGGTCGCCATCGAACTGGGCGCCCGCGGTCCCAATTTTTCCATCGTCAGCGCCTGTGCCACCGCCACTCACGCCATCGGGGAATCGCTCCGCATGATCCGCGGCGGCGAGGCGGATGTGATGGTCTGCGGCGGCGCCGAGGCCGCCATCACGCCGCTCGCCTACGCCGGCTTTTGCTCGATGAAGGCAATGAGCACCAACAACGAGCATCCCCAGAAATCCAGCCGCCCCTTCGATCTGAACCGCGACGGTTTCATCATGGCCGAGGGCTCGGGCATCCTCGTGATCGAGAGCCTGGAGCACGCCCTCGCCCGCGGTGCGCACATCTACTGCGAAATTGCCGGCTACGCCGCCACCTGTGACGCCTATCATATCACCTCGCCCGATCCGGAGGGCAAGGGCCTGTCGCTTGCCATGAGCCGTGCCCTCAGCGACGCCCGCGTTGGTCCGGCCGACATCGACTACATCAACGCCCACGGCACTTCGACGCCTTACAACGACAAATTTGAAACCCTGGCCATCAAGAAAGTTTTCGGAGAACAGGCTTACAAGGTCATGATCAGCTCCACCAAATCGATGACCGGCCACCTGCTTGGCGCGGCCGGCGGGGTTGAGGCAGTCGTCAGCGTTAAGACCATTCAAACAGGCGAAGTGCCGCCCACCATCAACCTTGAGACACCCGATCCCGATTGTGACCTGGATTATGTGCCGAACGTGAAGCGCAGCGCCACGGTCAAGGCCGTGTTGAGCAACAATCTCGGCTTTGGCGGGCAGAATGCCGCGCTGGTTTTCCGCAAACTGTGAGTCGGCGGGCACGGGCTGCCTGTTTGCCCCAGCCATGCGATGGCGCCTCGTGTAGCCGGTCCGGAAGACGGCCTTTCCACAAGCAAACTGACTGGTGGCAGGGGCGATTCTCATGCTCGCTACCGCATTACTGCCGGCATTTTCGGTTGCATTGCCGAAAGCGTAAATTCCCCGTTGACGCGTCCGCGCGCCAGCCTTTTAACTCGCCCCCTTTCGTTTGGGGCAAGTTAGCTCAGTTGGTAGAGCAGAGGACTGAAAATCCTTGTGTCCTCGGTTCGATTCCGAGACTTGCCACCACTTTTTCATCGGAAGCCGATGAAAAAGTG
>CAZBLQ010000026.1:6281-36150 GCA_964492635.1 uncultured Oleiharenicola sp. | reverse complement strand
CATACTGCTCCGGCGGAACGTGGCACACCATGATAACGGAGTGTGCTGGCACGTGGGCGTGAAGGCTTCGAGCTAATGCGATTAAGCGGGTAAAGGACGGGGGTAACGGGATTGGCAATCATGACTATATAGAATACGACCCAGCCCGGGCCGAATTTGGGGAAAACTTATGGGGAAAATCACCTAAGCTCCGGAATCCCTGAATGTATCTGTCTGGTCGTCCCGGCTTTTGGCGTGAACTCGCGGAATATTTCCAATAGAGACGTAACCGCCTCTTCTGTGAACACTACGGATAACCCACGTACCCGAACAAGAGGCTCCGAAGCCCGATTATATTAAAATCCTAGACCCCAAGGGCATGACCAATCCACCCTGTCGAATGAAGTGGTTTCTGTTCGGCGTCATCCTCGCCGGCATCTCCGTGGCTCCCTCGATTGCGGTTGGAGCAGACGCTTTCGCGCCAGGAACCCGGTCGATTGCCGTGGTTTGGAAGGAGGGAGGAACAAAGGGAAATATCGTGATAAGGCGCGGGCAGATATCGCGGATGGGCGGAGGAGATCTTGCGGTCAACGGAGCCTTCGCCTGCGTCGATTCATGCCGGCTTGAAGCGTCTGTGGATGGAGCCGACACGCTGTCGAATGCCGAGCGCACTCTGGTCACGATACAGAGCGAAAAGAATCCCTTTACTTTTTTCCTGGATGACGTGAAGCGCGATCACCCCATATTCATCCCCGCCTTTGGTGTGGCGGTGACGGAAGCGCGGGACCGGCGCACCTATCAACAGATTGCCGATGAGATCCAGGGGCGCGGTTTGCGGTCAAACCTGCAAAAGATCGAAGCCGAGCCCGAAGAGACTTTCGAAAATGCGGCCAAGTCGGTCCGCGATCAAAAAGTGGAGACGTGGCTGGGCATTGGCCGCGACGTCCGGATATTCAGTGTGAGCCCGCGGCTCGAATGGATCCAGCCGCGCTATCCGTTCGCGTCCATTCCGGTGAATCAGGGGGACAAAGAAGCCCCGCAATTGCAGATGATGCTCGGGCGCGGTTGGGGTGCGAGCGAGGACATTCACCGCCACCTGGACGATGGCGCACTGCCCATTCTCCATGGGAAGAAAATTGACGAGGACATCACCTACCGCGCCACATTCTTTGCGTCGCTCGAAAAGGATCCCTTGCGGGCTGATACGGTCCGGGGAACGCACTTTCTGGTCGCTGACGGTCTCGGCGCCGGCCATATGCTGACCCCCGGGCAGCAGGCGGAGTTCGACCGATTGAGGCCGGGCGAGCTGAATCGCACCGAAGAGACGGTGTTGTATGCCCGGGTGGTGGCGGTCAACACCGGCGCCGTCCCGCGATACGCATTTATCAAGGTTCCCAGCGGTGCTCCGACCAACAACTCGCCGGCCTCAAACTGGAATTACCGCTTCGATCGCAAGAAAGGGTGGAGCCAGCTCAAGTCCGGGGAAGTGTTTCTGGTGGGAAAATTAAACGGACGGCCGCTGCCCCAGGAGGAAGTTTCAATCCTGCTCTCTCCGGGCGAAGAGGCGGTGATCGAATTCTTCATCCCGCATCAGCCGGTTCCGGCCGAGCGGGCCGGGGCGCTTGCCGGCCAGAATTTCGACACCCGGCTGGAAGAGGCCCGGAGCTACTGGCGGGCGAAGCTCGACCACGCGGCGAAGGTGCATTTGCCGGATGAGCGCATCAACGAGATGATTCAGGCGGGTCTGCTGCATTTGGACCTGGTCACCTACGGGCTCGAGCCCAAGGGAACACTGACCGCGCAAATCGGCATCTATAATGCAATCGGCTCCGAGAGTTCGCCGATCATCCAGTTCATGGATTCCATGGGCTGGCACGACGTCGCGGGCCGGGCGCTCCAATATTTTCTGGATAAACAGCACGACGACGGCTTCATGCAGAATTTCAGCAACTACATGCTGGAGACGGGCGCGGTTCTCTGGAGTCTCGGCGAACATTACCGCTACACCCGGGACTTGGAATGGGTGCGGGCGATCAAGCCAAAGTTGCTGAAGTCCGCGCAATACCTGCGCGAGTGGCGGCGGCGGAATCAACGGGAGGAACTGCGGGGCCGGGGTTACGGACTGCTGGACGGCAAGACGGCTGATCCGGAGGATCCCTTCCGCTCCTTCATGCTCAACGGCTACGCCTACCTGGGATTTGCCCGCGTGGCCGAGATGATGGAACCGATCGATCCCATCGAGGCGCGGGCCTGGCGCGAGGAGGCGGAGAACCTCAAACGAGACATCCGGGTTTCGTTTTTTGAGACGATGGCAAAATCACCGGTGGTCCCCTTGGGTGATGGCAGCTGGGTTCCCACCGTCGCCCCGTGGGCGAACTACAGCGGCCCGGTGATGCTGCAGGCCGAGGGCGGAAATTGGGACAGCCATGGAACCGTCACGACCCGCGATTCTTTGCTGGGTCCGATTTATCTCATCTTTCAGGAGGTCATTGAGCCGCACGAGCCCGCCGCATCATTCCTCCTCTCCTACCACAACGAGCTCATGACGATCCGCAACACGGTCTTCAGCCAGCCCTACTACAGCCGGCATGATTGGGTGCATCTGCAGCGAGGAGAGGTCAAACCGTTCTTGAAGACCTATTACAACACTGTGGCCGGTCTCGCCGACCGTGAAACCTACACCTTCTGGGAGCATTACTTCGGGAACAGCCCGCACAAGACGCATGAAGAGGGGTGGTTCCTTATGCAAACCCGCTGGATGCTCTATCTCGAAAGAGGCGACACGCTCGAATTCTTGCGAGGAATTCCGCGGACTTACCTGGCCCGCGGCCAGCGGATTGATCTGGAAGGCGTGGCCACCTACTTTGGGCCGGCAACCCTGCACGTCGAATCATCGGCAGATCTGCGCCGGGTCGTGGCGCACATCGAGTGCACGTCGAACCGAAAGCCACGGGTGATTGAGATTCGTCTGCCACATCCTTCCGGGCTCAGACCGCAAAGCGTCACGGGCGGCACCTATGATGCCACCACGGAAACAGTGCGGATAGATTCCTTCAACGGAACGGCCGAGGTGGAGCTGGGATTTGCGCCGGCCTCCTGACCAGGCAGTGTGCCGGCGAGGCCGGCCGGGCAAAGGAGCGCATTCCATGCCGCGGGTGTTTGAGGCGGCACCGGGCGGACCAGGCTTCTTTTTCCCGCAGAACCGCGATTGCGCTGCGACAAAATGAAGGTCAGTTTGAAAGCCATGAAGATTTTAATCCTTGGCGCAACCGGCGCCGCGGGCGGAAGTCTTTTCGATCTGGCGTTGAGCAGCACCTTGGTGTCGGAAGTAAGGACCATTTCCCGGCGGGCGGTTGTCACCGGCTCCCCCAAACATGTCGGGTTCCTGCACCAGAACCTGCTCGATTACACCCTCGTGAGTGAAGCCTTCGCCAGCCTGGATGCATGTTTCTTTTGTGTCGGCCGGGCGGTGACCCAGGTGAGGGACGAGGCAGAGTATCGAACGCTGGTCCGCAGCTTCGCGGAAGCGGCCGCGCGCGCGTTGCGCTCCCGCAGTCCCGGTGCGATTTTCCATTACCTGAGCGGGCAGGGCGCAAATCCTGCGAGCCGGCAGATGTGGGCAAGGGTCAAGGCCGAGGCCGAGCGCGTTTTGATCGACGAATATGAAGCGGTCTGCTGGCGGCCGGGTGCGATTGACGCGAAGCGAACGTCCGGTTGGCCGGCATTCTACCGGGTGGTGATCCCGGCCTTGCGGATTTTTGCCCCCTCGCGGCGCTTTTATGTGACAGGCGATGCGCTGGCGCGGGCGATGTTAATCGCGGCCGCAACCAAGGCCCGGGCCCGGATCATTGAAAATCTGGAGATTCGCCGGATCGCGGAGGAGGATCATTCCTCTGAGCAGGAAAAGTCCGCCACTGCCGGACCAGGTCAAGAAACGCGGAGTATTTCAGCTCGGCGTCCCGGTGCGCGCGCGTAAGCCTATATTGATCGGACATCATTGACGGCCTGAATATTTTATGAGCGACCTGCCGCCACTCCTACGGGACCAGCGAAAGGTTGACGCGGACCATTTGAACCTGCTGGCGATCTTTCACTTCGTTGGGGCGGGATTCGCAGTCGTCGGCCTGCTGTTCCTTTGCGCACATTACGCGTTCATGCATTTCTTCTTCGCCAATCCCAAGCTGTGGGAAGGGCAAAAGGGCGGCCCGCCGCCGGTGGAAATATTTGCCATCTTCAAATGGTTTTATCTGGTGTTCGCCCTCTGGCTGGTTGTGTCGCTGGTGTTGAACTTGATTTCCGGCTGGAGCCTCCGCGCCCGGAGGTGGCGCACGTTCTCGCTGATCGTGGCGGCAGTGAACTGCCTGCACCTCCCGGTGGGGACGACACTGGGTGTGTTCACCATCATAGTGCTGCTGCGCGATTCGGTGCGGGAGCTGTATGAAGCGTGACGGGCGGACAAAAACAACCGGACCACGGACATCAGGCGGATGCTTGCAGGTTTGGACCGGGGCAAATTACCGGGACAGCAGCGCCAACTTATTGGGCAAGACGTGGCCGGGATCGCTCTTCGCAACGATAATTCTGGACACCGCCTCGGTCGGGGGTTGACCAAACGAAGCTGGGGTGGCTTTTTGCTCCTCATGAAATTCCGCCTGGTCCGGTTCCTTGTGCTGCTGGCAGGAGTGTCCGCCTTTGATTTCGTATCCGCCGGGGTGGCGGACGGCAAACTCGACATCTACTGGATAGACGTCGAGGGCGGCGGGGCGACCCTCATCGTGACTCCAGCGGGGGAATCCGTCCTCATTGACTCGGGCAGCCCGGGCGGACGAGATGCCCCGCGCATCCACCGGGTGGCGGCGGAGATCGCCGGGCTGAAAAAAATCGACCACTACGTGACCACTCATTTCCACCTCGACCACTATGGCGGCGCAGCCGAGCTCGCGACGCTGATGCCCATCGGGCAGGTTTACGACAATGGCCTGCCGCGGAGCGATCCCGACAACAATTCCGCCGACACCCGCTGGGTTCTGCTGCTCAAGCCCTATCGCGAGTTCGCCGCCGACCGACGCAACGTGCTGCACGCGGGTGACTCCATTCCGTTGAAATCCACGGTCAACGGTCCGGGCCTCTCTCTGCGGTGCGTGGCGGCCCGGCAGCAGTTTGCCCCCGTTCCAGCCGGTTCCGGCCCCAATCCGCTCGCCGCCGAGGCGACCATTCATCCGGCGGACACGACCGACAACGCCAACAGCATCGCACTGGTGCTCGATTTCGGCCCGTTTCGCTTTTTCGATGGTGGCGATCTGACTTGGAACACCGAGGGCGCGCTGGTGACTCCCGTCAACCGGGTCGGGCAGGTGGATGTTTACCAGGTCGACCACCACGGTCTCGACTTCAGCAACAACCCTGTGCTCATCCACAGTCTTGCCCCCACCGTCTCCGTCATGAACAATGGCGCAAAGAAAGGCACGGCCGGCTCCACCATTGCCGCACTCCGCAGCTCGCCCGGCATTCGGGCCATGTATCAAGTCCACAAAAACGTTCGGGCCGACAGCCAGAACAACACGGCCGATGAGTTCATCGCCAACCTGTCGGAGAAATGCGACGGCAACTACATTCATCTGGCGGTTGAACCCACCGGCCTCAGTTACACCGTTTCCATTCCCGCCAGCGGGCACAGCCGTACCTTTGCCACGCGGAACCAAGCGGCGCACTAGCCGGCCGGGTCTGCCCTGTGGGATCGGCGGAGTGCAGGTGGCGCAACTTTCACTCGCCACGCAGGGCGCGCACCGTAGATTCATCGCACCCTGCTTATGTCCGCTCCTGCCGAAGCCGCCGCGCCGCGCCAGTGGTATCAGTTATCCCTCACACAACAAATCATGCTGGGCCTCGGACTGGGCGTCGGGCTGGGCTGGTGGATCAACGGGCATTTTTCCACCAAGGGTCTGGACGCCCCGGCTGCTGCCGCCGTCCTGGTTCAGCAGCAACATTGGCTGGAGTGGATCGGACTCCTGCGCGACGTTTTCCTGCACCTCATCAAAGCCATGATCGCCCCGCTCGTCTTCGCGAGCATTGTGCAGGGCATCGCCGGCACCGGTGACCTGAAGAAAGTCGGCCGCATCGGCGCGAAGGCGCTGATCTATTTCGAAGCTGTCACTACGCTGGCGCTGGTGGTTGGCCTGTTCATGGTCAACTTCGTGCGCCCGGGGGCGGGAGTCATGCTCAGTGGCAGCACGGGCGCACTCGGGACCGCGGTACAGAGCAAGCCGCTGACCCTGGTTGAAACCTTTTTGCACACCTTTCCGACGAGCCTCCTCGAGGCGATGGCCCGGGGTGATGTGCTCCAGATCGTGTGTTTCTCGGTCATCTTCGCGATGGCGGTCATCGCGGCGGGCGAGGCGGGGCGGCCGGTCCTGCTCTGGTGCGACAGTCTCACGCAGGTCATGTTCAAGTTCGCCGGCATCATCATGAAGTTCGCACCGTTTGGCGTCGGCGCGGCCATGGCGGTGACGGTCGGCCACCAGGGACTCGATGTGTTGCTCAACCTCGGCAAGCTCGTGCTTACGCTTTACGCCGCCCTTGCCGTCTTTGTCGTGGGCGTGTTCGGCACGGTCATCTGGCTGGCAAAAATTCCGCTCAAGGCTTTCGTCCGCGCGGTGCGCGAGCCGTTCACGGTCGCCTTCGCCACGGCCAACAGCGAATCGGCGCTGCCCAAGGCGTTTGAAAACATGGAGAAAATGGGCGTGCCGCGCGGGATCGTCGGTTTTGTACTGCCGGCGGGCTACACGTTCAATCTCGACGGTTCCACGCTGTATCTGGCAGTCGCGTCGGTGTTCGTCGCGCAGGCCGCCGAGTCCACCACGGGGATTCATTTCGGCCTCGGCCAGCAGATCACCATGATGCTGACGCTCATGATCACCTCGAAGGGGGTGGCGGCGGTGCCTCGCGCCTCATTGGTCATCCTGATCGCGGCCCTGCAGTCCTTCGGGCTGCCGCTGGAGGGCGCGGCAATGATCCTGGGAGTCGATGCGCTGATGGACATGGCCCGCACCTCGGTCAATGTCCTGGGCAACTGTCTGGCCAGCGTGGTCGTCGCGCGTTGGGAAGGGGAGTTCGATTATGGGAAGGCGGCGGCCTTTGCGAACACGGTTGATGGAAAATCTTGATGGCCTAACCGCCTTGTTCAGGCCGGGTTAGGGTTTTACAAGGGCAATTCATTGCACCACCGCAACCGGGTGCAGTAGTTTGTCCTCCCCGCGCATGTCAGAGCATTACACCGAACTCTTCGTGCTCCTGTTGCTGCTTATCAGCAACGGCCTGTTTGCCATGGCCGAAATGGCGCTGGTCTCCGCCCGCAAGGCCCGCCTGCAGCAGCTCGCGGATGACGGTGACGAACGCGCGAAGATCGCGGTTGCGCTGGCCAACACGCCAACACGGTTTCTTTCCACGGTGCAGATTGGCGTCACGCTCAGCGGCATTGTGGCAGGTGCTTACGGGGGCGCGGCGGTCGCCCGCCAGTTCAACAACTGGCTGCTGGTGCATTTCCCCGACTATGCCGACTACACCAAGTTCGCCAGTTTCGGTCTCGTGGTGGTGGGCATCGCATTTTTCACCATCGTCCTGGGCGAACTCGTGCCCAAGCGCCTCGCGATGGCCAACCCGGAGAAATACGCACTCGCGCTGGCGCGCCCCATGGCTCTGGTGGCGCGGGCAGCGGCACCCTTCGTCTGGGTGTTGAGCATCTGCACCGATGCGGTGGCCCGGCTCCTCGGGGCCAGGGTTTCCCAGCGCGCGCCGATCACCAATGAGGAGGTCGCCAGCCTGATCGAGCAGGGTTTGCACACCGGCGATTTCCGGAAGTCAGAAAAAGACATGGTCGAGGGCGTGCTCAGTCTCGACCAGCTCTCCGTCACCGCGCTCATGACGCCCCGGCCGAAGATGGTCTGGTTGAACCTCGACGATCCCGACGAGACCAACTGGCGAAAAATCCTCGCGAGCGGCCACTCCCAGTTTCCCGTCTACCAGAAGCACCGTGATAACGTGCTGGGCATGGTGCATGTCAAAGCCCTCTGGGCGCACGCCGCCTTCGGCCTGCCCATGAGCCTCAAGAATCTGCTCACCCCCGTGCTCACCGTGCCCGAGGGATCCTTTGCCACGGCGGTGCTCGAACAATTCAAGAAGACGGGCAAGCACGTCGCCCTTGTTGCCGATGAATTCGGCAGCATCCAGGGCATCGTCACGCTAATCGACGTGCTCGAGGCCATCGTTGGCGACCTGCCCGACCAGATGCGCCGGGCCCAGCCCGAGGCGAAACGCCGCGAAGACGGTTCCTGGCTGATTGACGCCACGCTTTCCGCCGCCGAAATCAAGGAACTGCTCAAGCTTCGCGACCTGCCGGGCGAGGCCGAGGCGGATTTCCAAACCCTCGGCGGTTTCATTGTCACACAGCTCGGCCGCATCCCCTCGGCGGGCGACTATTTCGACTGGGCCGGCTGGCGCTTCGAAGTCATGGACATGGACCGCAACCGGGTGGACAAGGTGCTGGTCGCGCGCACCCCGCCGCCCGTGGTCACGCAGCAGGCGGCCTCGTGAGGTGGTGGGCATTGCCCCGTGCCCTGGTGGAATTCAGGGCCGGCCGGCGTCAGCCGCCCGTGCGCTGGACCATCTCCCGGCTCACCGCCATGATCGCACCGACGCCCGCGCGTGACCAGATGATCAGAAGATCATGCGTTTGATCCAATACCACGAATTCGTTCTCGGCACACACGAAGGCTTGCCCGGCAAATTCGTATTTTTCCCCAACCTTCACGATCCGGGTGGTGGAGGAGTCCTTGATCAAGACGACCTGGTCATGGATAAAATTTTGGGCTGACTCCGCGTTCAGCACGGCGCTTTTCAAGGGCTTCAGTCCTTCGGCGATCGAGATGCCTTTCGCGTTATAGTTGACCGTGTAAACCAGCGGCCCGTTGTTGGTTTCAATAAACCAGATCACCATGTTCTTCGGAGACTGGGGATCCGGCTTACCGAAGCGTTCCTTGATCTTGGCCACCGGTTCGCCGACCCGGGCGAAGCCAGCCGCGGTGGCCAGTCCAAGCAGGCAGGCGAATAAGCAGCGCAGTTTCATGGAATCAGGAAATTCAGGCCAGCAGATTGCGCAAGGCGGTCAGGTACTTTTCCTGCGTGCGGGTGATGACATCGGCGGGCAGGCGCGGGGCGGGTGGTTTCTGATCCCATTTGAGGGCGACGAGGTGGTCGCGGACGAATTGCTTGTCGTAGCTCGGCGGCGACTGGTTGGGCGCGTAACTTTCAGCCGGCCAATAGCGTGAAGAATCGGGGGTGAGTACCTCGTCGATCAGGATGAGATTGCCTGCCGGGTCGGTGCCGAATTCAAACTTGGTGTCGGCCAGAATCATGCCGGCTTTTTTTGCGCGATCATGGCCGAACTGATAAAGGGCCAGGCTCAGGGCCTTCACCTGGTCATAGAGTTTGGCGCCGATGGCGGTGGCCCCCTGCGCGTCGTTGATGGGTTCGTCGTGCTGGCCTTTCGGAGCCTTGGTGGTCGGGGTGAAAATAGGGGAGGCGAGACGGTCGGCCTGTCGCAAGCCGGCGGGCAGCTTGATGCCGCAGACTTCGCCGGTTTTCTGGTAGGAGCTCCAGCCGCTGCCGATGAGATAACCGCGGGCCACGCATTCGATGGTGAGCGGCTTTAGTTTCCGCACAATCATGCTGCGCAGTTGCAGATCGCGGTCCTTGATTCCGCGGCGGACGAACTCACCGGACTGGTCCGGCAGCAGGTGGTTGGCGATAAGCCCGCGGGTCTGCGCAAACCACCAGTTGCTCATCTGGGTCAGGACGATGCCCTTGCCGGGAATGCCGTCGGGCAAAATCACGTCGAAGGCCGAAAGCCGGTCGGTGGCGACCAACAGGAGCGCGTCACCGAGGTCGAAGATTTCGCGGACTTTTCCGGAGGCAACGCGCGGGTAGGGCAGCCCGTCGATGGCGGTGACAGCAGTTTGGGGCAAGGCGGCGGCAATATCGGTGAACACCATATGGCCAATGCAACGATCAAACCGGGTTTCGTCAAAAAGAAGTTGGTTTATCGCCTCAATTTCCTGACTGCATTTGCCGACGGAGTTGTTTTTAGTAGCGTGCCCTTGCGCCTCACCCAGGGGCAAAACCCACCCCGACCCCGCATGACTGAGCAACAAAAACTCCGGATTACCGAAAAGTTTTCCTACGGCTTCGGCGACTTTGCGTCCTGCCTCTACTGGCAGTCAATTTCGACCTACCTGCTGATTTTCTACACCGACATCTTTGGGATCACGGCTCTGGCCGCGGGCGCAATGATCGGCCTGAGCCGGAGCACGGACGCGTTCTTCGATCCGGTCATCGGCATGATCGCGGACCGCACGAAGTCCCGCTGGGGGAAATTCCGGCCTTTCCTGCTGTATGGCTGCGTGCCTCTGGCCGTCGCGGGCTTCCTCACCTTTACGGTGCCAGATTTCGGGGCGAAAGGTAAGCTCATCTGGGCCTACGCCACGTTTAACGCCCTGATGCTGATCTACACGACGATCAACATCCCTTACACGGCGATGCTCGGGGTGATTACCCCGAACCCGAAGGAGCGCACGGCGCTCTCGTCGGTCAAGTTTGTGGGTGCCTTCGCGGCCGGGATTGTCGTCTCAGCGACTCTTCTGCCCATGGCAAAGGTCGGCGGCTGGTTGGGGGCGACAACCGTCCAGCGTGGCTGGCAGATGTCGTTCGCGATTTATGGCATCGCGGCCATTGTCTGTTTCCTGGTCGTGTTTTTCAACACGAAGGAACGCGTCCTGCCCCCGAAGGCGCAGAAAACCTCTCTGGGCAAGGATCTGCGCGACCTCGTGACAAACCGGCCGTGGCTCGTCCTGCTCGCGACCACGATCACATTCATCTTCTTCGTGGCGCTCCGCGGCAACGTGACCGCGCATTACTTCAAGTACTACGTCGGCTCGCAAAGCCTCACCTTGCCCAATCTCCCGTTCCTCCCCGCGTCGGTTGTCGGCACTCAGGTCTGGGGCTGGGAGAGTCTCGTTTCGCTCTTCAATACCAGCAACCAGATCCTGTCGCTGATCGGAGTCATGTTGGTGCCGTTCTTCGCCCGGATCGTGGGCCGGAAGATGGCCTTCATCATCCTGTTCGTGATCGCGATCGTCTCCACCGCTTCGTTCTATTTCCTCAAGCCCGACCAAATGCTGCTCATCTACGGGATCAATGCGCTCGGCTCAATCACGGGCGGTCCCCTGAGCGCGTTACTCTGGGCCATGTATGCCGACACGGCGGACTATGCGGAATGGAAGACGGGGCGCCGGGCCACCGGGCTCGTTTTTTCCGCGTCCATCTTCGCGCAAAAACAGGGCTGGGGCATTTCGGGCGGGTTCACGCTGATTCTCATGAGCAGTCTCGGATTCGTGGCCAATCAGGTCCAGACGGCAGGTTCATTGCAGGGCTTGGTCAGGCTCATGAGCATCTTTCCGGCGGCGCTGGGCGTGGTGTCCCTCCTGATCCTGATGATCTTCTATCCGCTCAACGAGGCCAAGGTTGACCAGATTTCCGCCGACTTGAAGGCCCGGCGTGCCGCCCTGGGCGAATCCGTTCCCACCTGAACCATCGGGTAAACTTGTCGGCCGGGTTCCTTTGGCCGCATGTGTTTGCCAACCCGGGCTGATTTGTGCTGAGTCTGAATTTTCCGCTCGTGAATCTTTCCACCGTTCTCCCGGATTATATCACCCGCATCGAGGCCGACCTGCGCCGGAATATCCTGCCGTTCTGGATTGACCGCGTGGCTGATCGGGCCGGTGGCACGTTTCACGGGGCGCTGACCAACGACCTCAGCGTCGACCGCACGGCCGAGCGGGGGGCGTTGCTCACCACGCGCATCCTCTGGACCTATGCTGCTGCTTACCGGCAATACCGGGACCCGGCTTATCTGACTATGGCGGACCACGCCTATACGGATTTGCTCGCTCGTTTTCACGACCGGGAGCGCGGTGGTTTTTATTGGTCAATCGCCTCGGATGGCTCGGTGTTGCGGGACCGGAAACAGGTCTATGGGCAGGCTTTCGCCGTCTACGCCTTGAGCGAATACCACGCGGCCACCGGTCGCTCCGAGCCGCTGGATCACGCGATTGCCACTTTCCGTCTCATTGAGACCCACGCTCGTGAGCACCAGC
This sequence comes from uncultured Oleiharenicola sp., assembly GCA_964492635.1. Taxonomy (GTDB): domain Bacteria; phylum Verrucomicrobiota; class Verrucomicrobiia; order Opitutales; family Opitutaceae; genus Lacunisphaera. Next base: position 23,965 of record CAZBLQ010000026.1, on the reverse strand, counting down.
ACGGCGGTTATCTTGAAGCCTTTGGCCGGGCGTGGGAACCCATTGCCGACATGCGGCTGAGCGCCGTGGATCAAAACGATCCCAAGTCACAGAATACGCTGCTTCACGTCATGGAGGCTTACACCAACCTGCTCCGGGTGTGGCCCGACGCGGGCCTGCGGCAGGCGCTGGCGGAACTGGTTAACATCATGCTCACACGGGTCGTCAACCCCGGCACGGGTCATCTCGGACTGTTCTTCGCCAATGACTGGACGCTGCACTCGGACAAAATTTCGTACGGCCACGACATCGAGGCGGCCTGGCTGCTCACCGAGGCCGCGGGCGTGCTCGGCGATCCCGTCCTGTCGGCGCGCATCCAGGCGCTTGCCGTGAAAATCGCCCGGGTCACGCTGGCCGAAGGCACCGATGGCGACGGCGGCATCTACAATCTGGGCGGCCCGACCGGGATCATCGACCCGGGCAAGGAGTGGTGGCCGCAGGCCGAGGCGGTCGTTGGATTTCTCAACGCCTACCAGCTCTCGTCCGAGGAACTGTTCCTCGCTGCCGCACTGCACACGTGGGATTTCATCGAAACGCGCCTGATTGATCACGAACATGGCGAATGGTTCCGCGGCGTCACGCGCGACGGTGACATGCTGGCCACTCAGCTCAAAGTCAGCTTCTGGAAATGTCCCTACCACAATGGCCGCATGGGACTCGAAGCCGTGCGTCGGCTGCGGGTGATTCTGTCCGGCAGTCTGGCTTGAAATTAACCACGGATTTCACAGATGGCCACGGATCAAAAGATCATTCTCACATCATGTCATTCTGAGCAGAGCGAAGAATCTAGCAGCAAGATCGCCATCGGCCATGTTCATGGATTCTTCACTTCGTTCAGGAAGACAATTACCACAATCCATCCGTGCCCATTTGTGTGATCCGTGGTCAAACCCAACCCTGAATTTCCCTCCCTCATGAATAAGAAATCCTCCTCTTCCAAAGTCAAAGCCCCCGCCGCCTGGGCCGCCCGGCTCAGGCAGCTTCGCGCCAAGCACGAAAAATTCCTCGCACGGAGAAATCCCGTCGATCCGGAGTGGGACAACGGCGTGTTCGATCGCTTTGTCCACCCGGCGATCACCTACCGCCACGCCCCGATCGAGTGGCGCTTTGACCTCAACCCGCGGACCAACCCGTTCCTGATGGAGCGGCTCGGCGTCAACGCCACGCTCAATCCCGGCGCTTTTTATTGGAACGGCAAGGTGCACATGGTGGTCCGCTTTGAAGGCTATGACCGCAAAAGCCTCTTTGCCATTGCCGAGAGTCCCAACGGGGTCGATCGCTGGCGTTTCTGGGACGAGCCGGTCGACCTGCCCGAGCTCAAGCCGGAGACGAACGTCTACGATATGCGCGTCACTTTCCATCAGGACGGCTGGATCTACGGCGTGTTCTGTGCTGAGGCCAAGGATCCGAACGCCAAGCCCGGTGATCTCTCCAGTGCCGTGGCCGTGGCCGGTATGGTCCGCACCAGGGATTTCAAGCAATGGGACCGGCTGCCGAATCTCAAGACGCCGGCGTCGCAGCAGCGCAATGTTGTCCTTCATCCTGAGTTTATCGATGGCCAGTATGCGTTCTACACGCGGCCGATGGATGGTTTCATCGACGTTGGCTCCGGTGGCGGCATCGGCTGGACGTTGTGCAAGGACATCACGACCGGGGTCACCGGGCCCGAGACGATCATCGACGGCCGCGCCTATCACACCATCAAGGAAGTGAAGAACGGCCAGGGGCCCGTCCCGATCAAAACGCCGCAGGGCTGGCTCCACCTCGCGCATGGCGTGCGGGCCTGCGCCGCCGGTCTGCGCTATGTGCTCTACATGTTCATGACCTCGCTTGAGGATCCGACCAAGGTCATTGCCCGTCCGGGCGGCCATTTCCTCGCGCCCTACGGTGGGGAAGGCTTCGGCGATGTCTCCAACGTCACTTTCTCCAACGGCTGGGTCGAACTGCCCGACAAGCAAAAGACCGTGCTCATCTACTACGGCGGTTCCGACACCCGCTGCTACGTCGCCCGCTCGACCGTGGCCAAACTCGTCGACTGGTGTCTCCACACGCCGGAGGATGCGCTCACCACCCGCCGCGCGGTCGAGCAACGGCTCGCGCTCATCCGCGCCAACAAGGCGTTGCTTGGCCGCTGACAACGCTCATCCTGCCTTCTCATGAACCGTCGCGAATTTCTCGGTGTCTCGGCGGCTGCGGCCGCAGGTGTTTTAATCCCTTCTGCGCTAAAAGCCCAACCAGCCGTCGCTCCGCGGCCCCAGCCGCGCATCCCGCGCTGGCGCGGCTTCAACCTCCAGGGTGTGGCGCGCGGTTCGCCCACCCTGGCGTTTCCGGAATCCGATTTCGAATGGATGGCCGGCTGGGGTTTCAATTTCGCCCGGCTGCCGGTTTCGTATTGGACCTGGGCCGGTGGAAAACCCTGGCAGAATCTGCCCCCCAAGGACTGGATGCAAATCGACGAGGACGCTTTCAAACCGATCGACGAGGCCATCGAGCTGGGGCGTCGTCACAACATTTACATCAACTTCTGCATGCACCGCCTCCCGGGCTATTGTGTGAACGGTCGCGAACTCGAGCGCTTCCTCCTCTTCGACAGTCCGCGGGACTCGATGCAGCGCGCCTTGGACGCTGCCGTACATCACTGGAGTTACATCGCCCGACGCTACAAGGACGTGCCGAGCAGCCGGCTGAGCTTCGATCTGTTCAATGAACCGCCATTCATGGCTGACCAGTCGCGCTATGTGGAAATTGCCAAGACGCTGATCGGTGCCATCCGCGAAATCAGCCCCGACCGGCTGATCGTCGCGGACGGAGCCGACATCGGCCAGACGCCCGTCATGGGCCTGGTCGACGAAGGCATCGTGCAGAGCACGCGCGGCTATCTGCCGAAAATGGTCAGTCACTACACCGCAAAATGGGTGCCCCCGAATGAGTTTGAGTCGCTCGAGAAACCCACGTGGCCGATGGTCGACAAGCACGGCGTAACTTGGAATCGCGAGAAACTCCGCGTCGCGCTGATTGAGAAATGGCGGCCGCTTACCGACCGGGGTGCGCCGGTACATGTCGGCGAGTGGGGCTGCGTCCCGCAAACGCCGCACGAGGTCTGCCTCGCCTGGATGAGTGACCTGCTTGCACTCTGGAAGGAAGCCGGCTGGGGCTGGTCCATGTGGAACCTGCGCGGCGGCTTCGGCATCGTTGACAGCGGCCGTACCGACGTGGCTTACGAGGACTTTCACGGCCACAAACTCGACCGCAAAATGCTCGAGCTGCTACTGGCGAACTGAGCGCGGTTCCCTTTCAAGGGTAGAGGGACGGGCGACCCCGACCGACCTTAATGGGTGGCTTCGGTCTTGGCCAAATCACTTAGTCGTTCGATCAGCTCCAGGCAGCAGCGGCTGTTATGGTAGGGGCATTTCCAGATGCTTTGCTTTGCATTCGGAATCGCCCGGCCCAAAAACCCGGGCAGCACGAGGATGGGCGTGCAATCCCGTCTGAGCGTATTGTGCCAGTCCCCGTTCACCCGATCCACGAATTTATCCTGAATGAGCTTCCAGCTCCGCCGGGCATAGGCGAAATACTGCGGGTCGCCGGAAAGCTGGTACGCATTGAGGAAGCCGACCGTCGCCTCGGCCTGTTCCCACCACTCCTTGTTTGTGTTGGTCGGTCCCTTGGGATTGCCCTCGTTGTACACTCCGCCGTCGGTATCGACGCCCTCGGCGTTGGTGACCTGCGCGATGGCCAGGGCTTCCGTCTTCGCCCGCGCCAGCAGCGCCGGATCGCCCAGCACTTCCGCCGCCTCGACCAGCAGCCAGCTCAACTCGATGTCGTGGCCATAGGAGACGTCTTCCCCGATGGGCGTCCAGTCATTCTGCATGAAGAGGACCAGATGGTGTGTCCGCGGGTCGATGATGTGCGTCATCGTCAGCTCGATGAGTTCGCGCTGGCGCTGGCGCAGTCCGGCATCGGGCCAGACGCGGAGCAGGTTGGTGAAGCTCTCCAGGACATGGATGTGCGAATTCTGCGATTTCGGAGCGCGACCCAACACATTGCCCTTGGGACTGGCTTCGCGCTGCCACTCCCGGTTGAGCGTGTCAAAGTAGCCGCCATTCTGCACGTCGTGGGCGTGGGCTTCAATCAAGCGGTAGATCGCGATTGCCTCGTCGAGTGCCGGTTGCTCACCGGTCACCCGATAATACTCGGCCAGGGCGTAGATGCCGAAGACCTGCCCGTAAATCTGTTTGCGGGTTTCGCCCGGTTTGCCGTCGGCGGTGACACTCCAGAAGAGGCCCCCGGATTGCTTGTCCACAAACCGGTCCATCAGGTCACGATAGGCCCAGCGCGCCATTTCGAGGTACGCTGGATCGGGCGAGTGACGGTAGACCGCGGAAAAGGTCCAGAGAATCCGGCTCGTGAGCAGCGCGCCGCGCGGCAGGCTGTCGTTTACGCTCATGTCCTCGCCGATGTAGGCGTGAAATCCACCGTGCTCGCGATCACGGGCGTTTTTCAGCCAGAAAGGCAGGATATTGCCGTACAGCTCCTGTCGGGCGCTGGCGGCCAGTTCCTGAAGGGTCGCGCTGTTCACCCGGCCGGCCTCTGGCGGGCGTGAAGTGTCGTCAGCCAGGGCGAAGGAACCTTGCAAACACGCAGTGAAAAGAAGCAGCCAGGGGCACGATTTCATTTTTGCGAACTCATTGAGATGGGGTGGGGCCAATCTTGGCGGGAATTACCGGCTCATGGCAACAGTTGCCGGGCGGGGGTCAAAGGAAACCGGTTATGTGCGGCGGCGGCGGTGAAGCCAGCCAATGATACATTCCGCGGAAACAATGTGTCATTGACGGAGCCGTGACCCGTTGATTTAACGTAAAAGCCCGTCCACCCCGACGTTCAGTCTCTCCCCTATCCCGGTGGATCGCGCAGCCCTATGACGACAACCGCCCCGGAAGATCGCGTTCCCCTCTCACAGAAGCTTGGCTTTGGTCTCGGCACATTTTTCGACATGTGGGGCCACTGGCTCTATCCGACAATTGCTTTCCAGATTTTCGGCCTCTACCTCGGCGTCTCACCCTACCTCATCGGCTGGGCGGTGATCCTCAACCGGCTTTTCGACGCGGTTTCCGATCCGCTGTTCGGCTGGCTTTCCGACAACGCCCGTTCGCGCTGGGGCCGCCGCCGGCCCTTCATGTTCGTCGGCTGTGTGCTCGCGGCCGTCGGACTGCCCTTCCTGCTCGCTGTCACGCCGGGCTGGACGCAGCACAATTACTTTTTCTTCATGCTGCTTTCCTCGGCGATCTATCTGCCGCTGGTGAGCTGCTTCAACATGCCCTACCAGAGTCTCGGCAACGAGCTGACGCCGGATTACCACGAGCGGACGAGCGTTTTCTCAATCAAGAATGCCCTGCAGAAAATCCCGGAGCTCGGGTTGTTCTTCTTTGGCCGGTTTTTCTCGATGGCGGTCTGGGTCGGCGCCGACAGCAGCAATGTGGGCGATCGCCTGAAGAAGCTCTTCACCACCACTGATGCCTGGCGCAGCGCGCCCGATGGCGCCCACTACAACATGCTGCTCGGCGCGCAGGTTTACCTCGCCCTGTGCGGGCTGATCATGCTGGTCGCGGGAATGACCTGCGTCGCCCTCGTCCGCGAGCGGTATTACGGCAAGCTTGTCGCGGGCAAGCAGTACAAGATTTCGATTAAGGAAACGCTCTGGCAGACCCTAAAGTGCAAGCCCTTTCTCATCCAGAAAGTCATGGACATGGGTTACAACATGGGCACGAGCATGGTGGGCACTCTGGGTCTGGTGAATACCATCTACTACGTCTGCGTGGGCAACAAATCAGTGGGCAACTTGTGGAACTTCTGGATGGGCGTTTCCGGCATGGTGCTCGGATTACTCGGCATCCCGGTGTTCGCGTTCGTCGCCCGCCGGCTGGGCAAACGCCACGCCATGATGTCCGTGCTCGGCACCGCGATTGTCGTGTTCATCGCCAGCTGGTGGCTTTACACCCCGCAGATTGTGTGGCTGCAGATCCTTGCCTCCGGATTCATCGCGTTTACCGGCGCGGGGTACTGGACAATCTCCGGCTCGATTGGCGCTGACGTGATGGACTACGACGAACTCGAGGGGGGTCACCGGCGCGAAGGCTCGTTTTCCGCTTGCGGCTCGTGGATCAACAAGGTCGCCATGGCGGGGGGCGCCGGGGTGTCGTTCTTCATCATCGGCTGGATTGGCCTGGACTACAACGTCGACGTGCAAACGCCGCACACAATCTTCATGATCCGCTTCCTTTTCGCCGTGATTCCCATCATCGGGCTCGCTTTCTCCATGATCGCGTTGACCCGCTTCCCGCTCACGCAGGAAAAGATGGCTGAGATCCGTCAGCAGCTCGAGGCCCGCCGGGGCAAGGTTTGAGCCCCGTTCAGTTTCGCTGTGGTACGATCCGGTCGGCGGCTGGCGGGGCCGCCACTGAGGCGCGCGGCACCAGCTCAACCGGAAAGATGAAGGGCCGGGTCGGAGCTCCGGTCTGCTCGATGCGGGCCAGCAGCAGCTCGACTGCGCGAATGCCCATGGCACGCAATGGCTGGCGAACGGACGTGAGTTGCGGCACGGCGATCCTGGCCGCGAGGGTGTCGTCGAAGCCGGCCACTGAAACATCGGCTGGCACGCGCAAACCGAGTTCGGCGAGCATCTCGATACAGCCTAGAGCTGCGCTGTCATTGGCGCAGAAGATAGCTTGCGGCAGTGGGCGCCCGGCGTGGTGTCGCAGCCACAGGCGCAACGCCTCGCGTGCCTGGTCCGCGTTGTAGCCGGCACGCACGATCAGTCCGGCGTCGGATTTGATCCGGGCGCTGGCGAGAGCACGTTGGTAGCCGCGGATGCGCCGTTCGGGACCGACCTGGCCGGCCGGGCCGGCGACATGCATGATGCGGCGGTGCCCCTGCGCCAGGAGCAGGCGAACCATCTTGTACGCGCCCTGCTCCTCGTCGCTCTCGATGTTCACCACGCCGGGCAGGCGGGAGTTGGCGTGAATCGAGACGAAAGGGGTGTGCGCCGGCAGGATGGTGTGGTTGGGATCGAACGTGGGCGCGAGCAGGATGAGCCCGTCGATGCGACCGTCGCACAAGCCGGGCAGGCGGACGGCATCTGCCCCCCAGTTGTGGAGGGTGAAGACGGTGGTGTTTTGTTCGTGGCGGGCGGCGGACGCGAGGATGCCGTTGAAAACCTCGAGGAAATAGTGGTTCAGCTCACCCCCATCGATGACGGCGGCGACCCCGATGGTTTGCATGCGCCGGTTGGCGAGGGCGCGGGCGGCGACATTGGGCCGGTAGTGCAGGCGTACGGCGGCCTGGAGAATGCGCTGACGGGTTTTTTCCGAAATACGGGAGGAGGTGCGCGCTCCGTTGAGCACGGCGGAGGCCGCCATGGCGGAAACGTCCGCAACCTTGCCGACATCCGCCAGCGTGGCGGCGCGCACCAGTTTGATTTTATTCAGGGCGGGCATCGGAACAGATTGGCAGTGGATTTAGAAGAGACAGCAGGCGCTGCGACCACGCTGGCGCAACTGGATTGATTTTGACGCTTAACTTGCAGGCAAACCCAGGCGCAGTGTGTGTGCACCGGAACCGGGCGTGACAATCGCGCCCAGGGCATCCTTCACGAGGGTCGCGCCGGCGGGAAGGGTGGGCGCTGACACTCCAGCGATCTGTACGTGCCAGGCTGCGGGCACAGTGCCGTCAAGCGTCACGTCCACCTGCCGGCCGTTTCGCTTCGCGGTGCAGCGCAGCCCTGGGCCGCCGCTCATCGCCGGCAGTTCGCATATGGCGGTGGCGCCATCGGCGGGTTCATAAAGGCGGAAGGTTACGTTCTCGGCATGGTTGTAGTCGGGCCGGTCATCGGTTGCGCCCAGTGGCAGTACCGTGCCCGGACGTACGAAGAGCGGCAGGCTCAGAAAGCCATGATTCGCGCGATGCCAGCGGCCGCCTTCCTGCACTTCGCCGTCCAGCAGATGCGTCCAGCGGCCGGCCGGCAGATAGTAATCCACCGTGCCGTCCTCGGTGAAAACCGGCGCAACCAGCAGCGCGCCTCCGAGGAAATATTGCCGGTCAAGAGTGTCGCAGGCCGGGTCATCGGGAAATTCCATCAGCATGGCGCGCATCGTCGGCACGCCGTCACGGTGTGCCTCGACCGCCGCGCTCCACAGGTAGGGCATAAGCCGGCATTTGAGCTTGGTGAAAAAGCGTACCACATCGCAGGCGGCTTCATCGTAGGCCCACGGCACGCGGTAGCTGCTGCTACCGTGGAGGCGGCTGTGCGAGGAGAGCAGGCCGAACGCCGCCCAGCGCTTGTAGATACAGGCGGGCGCCGTGCCCTCGAACCCGCCGATGTCGTGGCTCCAGAAACCAAACCCGCACAGACTCAGGGAAAGCCCGCCGCGCAGCGACTCGGCCATCGATTCAAACGTGGACCAGCAATCGCCACCCCAATGCACCGGGAAGCGCTGGCTCGAGGCATAGGCCGAGCGCGCAAAAAGCACCGCCTCGCCGCGGCCCCGCTTGGCCTCGATGGCGCGGAACACGGTCTCGTTGTAGATGACCGGATAAAAATTGTGCATCTTCACCGGGTCGGAGCCGTCGTGGAAAACCACGCCTTCGGTCGGGATGCGCTCGCCAAAATCGGTCTTGATTGCATCGACGCCCTGATCGAGCAGGCGGCCGATGTGGCCGGCGAACCATTCGCGCGCGGCCGGGTTGGTGAAGTCGACGATCGCCATGCCCGGCTGCCACAGGTCGGTCTGCCACACGGAACCGTCGGTGCGTTTGATGAAGTAGCCGTTGGTCGCGCCCTCCGCAAAAAGCCGCGAGCGCTGGCCGATGTAGGAGTTGATCCATACGCAGATCTTCAGCCCGCGGGCATGCAGGCGCTGCAGCAGGCCGGCCGGATCCGGGAAGACGCGTGGATCCCATTCAAAATTGCTCCAGTCGAATTCGCGCATCCAGAAGCAGTCGAAATGAAACACGTGGAGCGGCAGGTCGCGCTGCTTCATCCCGTCGATGAAACTCGTGACCGTCGCCTCGTCGTAATTGGTCGTGAAGGAGGTCGACAGCCACAGGCCGAACGACCAGAGCGGCGGCAGCGCCGGCCGGCCGGTGAGCGCCGTGAGCTTGCGCAAGATGTCCTTGGGGGCGGGGCCGTGGATGACAAAATATTCCAGGCTCTCGCCGGGAAGGCTGAACTGGACGCGCGCGAGTTTTTCCGAGGCCACCTCGAACGAGAGCGGCCCGGTCTCGTTCACGAGCACCCCGTAACCGCGGTTGGTGAGGTAGAAAGGCACGGATTTGTAGGCCTGATCGCTGCCGGTGCCGCCGTCGCGGTTGGTGTTGTCGACCACCTGGCCGTTTTTGACGAACGCCGCGAAGCGCTCGCCCAGGCCATAGACGCATTCGCCCACGCCCAGCGACAGCTGCTCGTGGACGAAATTTCCCTGGCCCGGCCACTGGATATAACCCATGCCGCGCGAGCTGCTGCGCGTCAGCACGCGTCCGCCGCCCACAAAAGAAACTTCCCAGCCGTCCTTCTTTTTCACTCGGACCTCGAGGTCGCCCGAGCACAGGACCGCTTCGTCGGCTCCGTTCGTGATCGCCACCGGCGGGGTGGACGCCTTTTCCAGAGGAATGTGCGGACCGCGGGCCAGGCCACCCGAAAAATGCTCGAGACGCACCTTGATCACTCCAGCCAGGGGCGAGCTAAAACGGATGGTGAGCAACGGGCCTTGCAGCGTGTCGCCGCGATGACGGATCGGGCGCGTTGGCGCATGCACGACGAGTTCGTCGCCCTCCCGGGTTACATCATGGGCTTCAGCAGGGTAGTGGGCTTGCACGCCGGGCTGCATCAGCCAGGCACCATCGGTGAATTTCATGGGGCGGGTTGTGGAAAGCGGGGACCGGTTGTTTGATGTATCGTTAAATCATCCTTGGCAATTCCTATATTCACGCTTGATTGCCTGTCACGCCGCCGGCCCTGGCCGTCCCGGCTCAGAGCCCATGAATACCTCCGTCCGTCGCCTCCTCCTGTTTGCCGCGGGACTGTTCCTGCCCGCCTTCGGTGTCCAACCCGTCCTCGCCGCTCCGGTTCGAACGGAAGAGTATCGCTGGAAAAATGTCGTGATGCAAGGCGGCGGTTTTGTCAGCGGCCTGGTTTTTCATCCGACCCAGCGGGATCTGCTCTACGCCCGCACTGATGTCGGGGGCGCCTATCGCTGGGATGCCGCTCGCAGCCAGTGGATTCCCTTGAATGATGACATCGGGCGCGATTTTTCCCAGTTGCTCGGCGTGGTCAGCCTCGCCCTCGACCCTCGTGATCCGCAGCGCCTCTACCTCGCCGGCGGCTCGTATCTGCCGGCTTGGGGCGATCCCGCCGCGATCCTCTGGTCGTCCGATCAGGGCACGACTTGGAATCGCACGCCGCTTCCTTTCAGACTCGGCGGAAATCAAGACGGCCGCTCAACCGGCGAACGCCTCGCCGTCGATCCGCACGACGGCACGGTGCTGTTTCTTGGGAGCAATCAGGACGGATTATGGCGCAGCGGCGATCGGGCCAGCACGTGGAATCGCGTGGCGGCGTTTCCCGCGGACAGCCTGACCTTTGTTCTCTTTGATCCGCGCGACGGTCCAGACGGCCACCCGACCTCCGTCATCTACGCCGGAGTCAACGATCTCAAGAGCGCCGCCCTCTATCGCAGCATGGATGCCGGGGCGACTTGGTCCGCGGTTCCCGGACAGCCCGCCGGCCTGCTGATTCATCATGCCGCCATCGACTCCGCCGGTTCGCTTTATCTTACCTGCGCCAATCATTTGGGGCCGAATGGCGCCACGAACGGTGCCGTTTGGAAATTCACGCCGTCCGACAATCGCTGGACAAGTATCACTCCGCTTGTTCCCAGTCCTTCGACCAAAGACATCTTCGGCTACGCCGGTCTCGCGCTTGACCCGCGGCAGCCGGGCGTCGTCATGGTTTCCACGCTCGACCGCTGGACCAACGGGGACGAAATTTTCCGCAGCACGGATGGCGGCACCACCTGGCATCCCTTGTTGGCCGGCTCGACGTGGGATCACTCATCCGCGCCCTATACCGGTGACTTGAAACCGCACTGGATCGGGGGCGTGGCGCTCGATCCCTTCAACGCCGGCCGCGTGTTCTTCATCACCGGCTACGGTGTATGGGCCACCAATCAGGCCACTGCTTCCGACCACGGTGGCGTCACGCCGTGGAATTTCGCCAATGACGGCCTGGAGGAAACCGTGGCGCTTGGCCTCATCAGCCCGCCGGAGGGCGCACCGCTGGTCAGCGCCCTCGGCGACCTAGGAGGTTTCCGGCACAATGATCTCTCGGTCTCGCCGCCCGAGGGCGTGCATCATCCGTTTCACAGCAGCACCCAGGGAATCGACTTTGCCGCACTGGCTCCCGCCCGGATGGTGCGAACCTACTGGGGTCCGGCCCGGGGCGCTTTCTCGCTTGATGGCGGGACGACCTGGCGGGATTTTGCCACGACCCCGCTGCCGGCCAAGGAAAAGGGACCGGGCAAAATCGCTCTCTCTGCCGACGGCCGGCGTATCGTCTGGCTGCCCAAGGGTTCGGGGCCTTTTTACTCGACGGATAACGGCGCCACCTGGCTGCCAAGCCAGACCAGTCTGGTTTCGTCCACCGACTACCGCACCATCGGCCCGGTGGCCGACCGTGTTAATCCAGACACATTCTATATCTACGACAACCTGACGGGGTATGTTTATTACAGCACTGACGGGGGAATAAAATTTACCTCCGGCAGCAAGTTGCCGGTGGACGGTGGATCCCTAATGGCCGAACCTGGTCGTGAAGGCCGCGTCTGGCTGCCTGCTCCCGATGGTCTTTATCTCTCGGTGGACTCGGGCAAGAATTTCAGCCCGCTGCCTCCGGTGCAGGCGGCTTACCAGGTGGGCTTTGGTCGCGCCTTGCCCGGACGGACCACGCCCGCGGTCTTCCTCAACGGCCGGGTCGATGGCATCACCGGCCTCTTCCGTTCGGACGATGGCGGGAAGACTTGGATCGTCATCAATAATGCCAGGCACCAGTTTGGGTGGCTGCAGGTTATCACGGGCGACCCGCGCGTTCCCGGCCGGGTTTACCTCGGCACGAGCGGGCGAGGCATCATTTATGGTGAACCGGTCCACTGAACCCCGGTGGATTTTGCCGCCGGTCCGTTTTCTCAAAGGCGGAAATCCCCGATGAAAGAATGCAATAACCTCAGTGCCTCCGGTGTGGAAGGCCACCCGGTGAACGGGCTGGTGCCTGAATTGTATCTGTGTTTTAAACTTTTCAAGGGATGAATTTAAACCGAAACAATCCTGTTCCGCCGGATTCTCCCGCTGAAACCCCCTCGATTCACCACTCCTGCCACAATATGCTTCTGCATGCCATCCTTCTGCTGGGCAGATTCCGCCGGGCCGGGTGGATTTTTGCCGGATTCAACCTCACCTGCTCGCTGTTTTTCATGACCGCCACAAACCTGTCCGCCGATTCTGTCTGGGAAAAAACCACCTGGCGCGGCGAATCCGCCTGGAGCTCTGCCCAGGGAGCTGTCCGGGCTGTCGTCACCGAGGTTCGCTGCCGCTTGATTTACCTCGGATCAGTTGATGGCACCGTCAACCTGATCAACGCGCCATACCCGCAAACCCTGCCGGACGGAAAAGGTCACTGGCCCAACCAGGGCGGACATCGTTTCTGGCTCGGTCCGCAAAGCCATTGGAAATGGCCGCCGCTGGCCGAGTGGGAATATTCGGCTGCCGCCGGGGTGACGACCGACGGCCCGGTGCTGATTTTGCAAGAGAGGCACGATGATCCGGCCTATCCCGCCATTACCCGGGAATACGCATGGGAAGGCGCTCGCTTGCGGTGCACTGCCCGCTGGACTGATAACGGCCGGGCTTACTTCGGGCTGCATGTCGTGCCGGTGGACGCTCCCTTGGTGGTCACCGTGCGCCTCGAAAAGAAGCCCGGGGTGCCGGCTGGCGCGGTCTTGGCCCAAATGGTCAACCCCGAGCCGCCGCTCACCCTGCCGCATCCGTCGATTACAGTCGCAGGTGACAGCGCCACCGTGCGTTCCGGCATCAAGGTGGCGAAACTGGGGTTCGTGCCGCAGGCCCTCACGATCACCCGTCCGTCCGGCTGGAAGCTCTCCGTCCTGCCCGGCCCGCACGAAGGCGTGGCCCTCGACGTACCGGACCAGGGCTACCTGAGCCAGATCTGGGTTGGCGGACCCTCCGAGCACGAACTCGCCGAACTCGAACAACTCTCCCCGTATTTGCGCGGCGATGCGAAAGGCCGCTGTGCCAGTTCGATTTTCATCGAAGTCACCCCGCCCGGTTCGTAAGCATTTACCTTTCGTCCTTTTCACCCTGTTTTATTTCCACCCATGCCCACCTACGGAAATTTCGACGACGCCCACCGCGAATACGTCATCACGCGCCCGGACACACCGCTGCCCTGGCTGAACTACTTCGGCCAGGACGAGTATTTCGGCATGTGCACGCAGACTGCCGGCGGCTACTCCTTTTGGAAGGACGCGAAGCTGCGGCGCCTCACGCGTTATCGCTATAACAACAACCCGATGGATAACGACGGCCGCTTCCTCTACGTGAAGCAGGGCAAGTCGGTCTGGAATCCCGGCTGGAAGCCGACCCGCACCAAACTCGACGCCTTTGAGTGCCGCCACGGCCTCGGCTACTCGCGGCTCACGGGGAAAAAGGACGGCATCGAAGTCGAGCAGCTCATGTTCGTCCCGCCGGGCGAAAACCTCGAAGTGTGGAAGGTGTCCGTTCGCAACAAGACCAGGAAGCCCCAGAAGCTCACGCTCTTCTCCTTCGTCGAGTTCTGCTTTTTCGAAGCACTGAACGACATGACGAATTACCAGCGCACCTATTCGATCGGCGAGGTCGAGATCGAGGGCTCGGCCATCTACCACAAGACCGAATATCGCGAACGCCGGAACCACTACACGCTCTTCGGCTGTACGCGGGAAATCAACGGCTACGACACTTCACGCGACGCGTTCGTGGGCGTGCACAACGGCCTCGGCGACCCGAAGGCCGTGCTCGCCGGCAAATGCACCAACAGTCGAGCCCATGGCTGGAATCCCGTCGGGGCCCACCAGATCAATCTCACCCTCAAGCCGGGACAGGAGGAAACCTTTGCCTTTGTCCTGGCCTATGTCGAACAGGGTGATCTGCCGAAGTTCGATGCGCCCTACGTCATGAACAAGACCCGGGGCCGGGAAATTCTCGCCAAATTCTCCGATCTGCCGGCCATCGACGCGGCGTTCGCCTCCGTGAAGCAGCGCTGGGAGGACCTGCTTTCCATCTATCAGGCGCCGAAAGTGCCCAACGAGCACCTGCGCCGAATGGTCAACACGTGGAACCAGGCCCAGGTCATGGCGACCTTCAACCTCTCACGCTCCACCTCCGGCTACGAGACCGGCATTGGCCGCGGCATGGGTTATCGTGATTCGAATCAGGACATCCTCGGCTTTGTCCACCTGCTGCCGGCGCGCGCGCGCCAGCGGATCCTCGACATTGGCGCGACCCAGCTTTCCGACGGCACGTGCTACCACCAGTATCAACCGCTGACGAAGAAAGGGAACGCCGAGGCCGGCAGCGGTTTCAACGACGACCCGCTCTGGCTCATCCTCTCCACCTGCGCCTACATCCGCGAGACCGGTGACACCACCATTCTCGATGAGCCGATTGGCTGTGCCGACATCCCTGGATCGAAAAACACGCTCCTCGATCATCTCGAGATTTCCATTGCCTACACGATGCGCAATCGCGGCCCCCACGGCCTTCCGCTCATCGGGCGCGCCGACTGGAACGACTGCCTCAATCTCAATTGTTTTTCCGAGCAGCCCAACGAGTCGTTCCAAAACACTGCGAACAAAGCCAAGGGCGACGTGGCCGAGTCTGTCATGATCGCCGGGCTTTTCCTTTACGCCTCCCGCGACCTCGCGGCGCTCTACCGTTACCTCAAGCGTGACGACCAGGCCCGGCGCATCGACAGCGGCTATGCCGAGATGCTCAACATCGTCGAGACCCAGGCGTGGGACGGCGAATGGTACACCCGCGCGTTCGACAACTTCAGCCAGCCCGTCGGTTCGAAGACGTGCGTCGAGGGCCAGATCTACATCGAGAGCCAGGCGTGGTGCGTCCTCGGTGGCGCCGGCCAGGACAACGGCCGGGCCCGTCAGGCCCTCGCCGCCGTCGAGAAATACCTCTACAAACCCGGCCTCGGTTGCGCCCTGCAGTATCCGCCTTACTCGACCTATCACCTCGAGCTGGGTGAAGTCTCCAGCTACCCCCCGGGCTACAAGGAAAACGCCGGCGTGTTTTCCCACAACAACACCTGGATTCACATCGGCTGGACGATGTTCGGCGACGGTGAACGCGCCCTCGCTTACTACCTGAGCATCTGCCCGTCGGCGAAGAAGGATCACGACGTCTACCGTTCGGAGCCCTACGTTTACGCCCAGATGACCGCGAGCCAGTTCTCGCCCACGCCGGGCGAGGGCAAAAACTCCTGGCTCACCGGCACCGCGGCGTGGTCCTTTGTGGTCGCGAGCCAGTATATCCTGGGCATTCGTCCGGATTTCGACGGCCTGCGCATCGACCCGTGCATTCCGAAAAAATGGAAGGGGTTCACCGTTACCCGCAAATTCCGCGGGGTCACCTACACCATTGTCGTGAGCAACCCGAAGGGCGTCTCCAAGGGCGTGAAATCACTGGTCGTCGACGGCCGGAAAATTGCCGGCAACATTCTTCCGCTCTCCGGCGGCGGTTCCACCTCGGTGAAAGTCGAAGTCACTCTCGGTGCCTGACCCCAGTTCTCATGCAATTCGGTCACTTTGACGACGCAGCCAAGGAATACGTCATCACACGCCCCGACACTCCGCGTCCGTGGAGCAACTATCTCGGTTCCACCGAATACGGGGCCATCATCACCAACAGCGCCGGCGGCTACAGCTTCTACCGTAGTGCCCTGAACAACCGGTTCCTCCGCGCCCGCTCCAACGCCGTGCCGCTCGACCAGCCCGGCCGCTACTTTTATCTGCGCGACAACGACACCGCGGATTACTGGAGTTCCTCGTGGCAGCCCGTTGGCAAGCCGCTCACGAAATACAAGAGCACCTGTCGCCATGGCACCGCCTACTCCGTCATCACTTCGCGTTACGCGGCCATCGAGACGGAGACGACCTACTTCGTCCCCCTTGACCAGCTCTTCGAATACTGGCGGCTGAAAGTGACCAACAAGTCGAAGCAGGAGCGGAAGCTCTCCGTCTTCACCTACTGCGAATTCGCGAGCTCTTGGAACATGCCCAACGATCTTTCGAACCTCCAGTATTCGCAGTTCATCATCAAGGCGGAGATGACGGACGGCATTCTCGGCATGGCGTCACACCCGTACTACCCATTCGACCCCGCCCGGCTCGACGAATGCGGTCGCTCTTGGATGGCGCTCACTGATGCGCCCGTTGCCGGCTATGAGACCGTCCGCGAAAATTTCTTTGGCAGCGTTTACAACACCTACGCCAATCCCGGCGCCGTCGCGCAGGGCCGGTGCTCGAACTTTCTCGCCGAGGGCGAGAACGGCTGCGGCACGTTCCAGGCGGACCTTACCCTCCAGCCCGGCGAGACCCGCGAACTCATCGTTCTTCTCGGGGTCGGCACACCGGCTTCGCACGGCCGGGCCGCGGTTGCGGAATTCGCCAGCCCGGTGCGCTGTGAAGCTGAGCTGCAAAAGCTCAAGGCACACTGGCACGGGTTGCTCGCCGGTGTCACGGTCAAGACTCCGGATGCGGACTTCGACCACATGGCCAATGTCTGGGGCGGCTACAACGCGCTCATCACCTACGCTTGGTCGCGCCACGCTTCCATGATCTACAACGGTGAACGCGATGGTCTCGGCTTCCGCGACACCGTGCAGGATTTCCTCGGCGTCATGCCGTTGATGAAGGAACAAATCCGCGAACGCCTCGAGCTCATGCTCACCGGTCAGGTCGCTTCCGGTGGCGCAATGCCCGTGGTCAAACCCTTCTCGCACCGGCCCGGACACGAGCAGGCCCCGCAGCCCGCGGAGTTCCGCTCCGATGACTGCCAGTGGTTCTTCAACGCCGTGCCCGACTACGTGGCCGAGACCGGGGACGTCGATTTCTACCGGAAAGTTCTGCCTTACGCCGACACTGGCGAGGCCACCGTGCTCGGTCATTTGCGTCGGGCCCTTGAATTCAATCTCGAGCGTTCCGGAAAAAACGGCCTGCCCTGCGGCCTTCACGCCGACTGGAACGACTGCGTGAAAATGGGCTACGATGGCGAATCCGTCATGGTGGCGTTTCAGGTCCGCCTCGGCCTCGACACGTACGCGAAGATCGCCGCCCGCCTCGCGCTGCCCGCCGAAGCCGCTTGGGCGCGCATCGAATTGGCCCGGCTCGAGGCCGCCATCCAGCAGGCGACTTGGGATGGCGAATGGTTTCTCTGGGCCATCGGTCCTGACGGTCACCGTTACGGTTCCAAACAGGAAACCGAGGGCCAGATTTACATCAACACGCAGGTCTGGGCCGTGATGAGCGGCGCCG
>CAZBLQ010000026.1:0-6181 GCA_964492635.1 uncultured Oleiharenicola sp. | reverse complement strand
ACCGAGGGCCAGATTTACATCAACACGCAGGTCTGGGCCGTGATGAGCGGCGCCGCCATAACGGGGCAGGGACGCAGTGCAATGGACGCGCTCAAGCAGCGCCTCTTCACGCCGTATGGCATCATGCTCAGCGCGCCGCCGTTCACGCTCACGCCCCGCACCATCATGGGTGGCGTGATCTACAATCACGGCATCAAGGAAAATGCCGGCATTTTCTGTCACACGCAGAGCTGGGCCGTCATCGCCGAGTGTCTCCTCGGCAACGGCGACCAGGCCTACGAATATTACCGCGCGTTCATGCCCTCAGCCTACAACGACCGCGCCGAGCTCCGCGAAATCGAGCCCTACGTCCATTGCCAGACGACCTACGCGACCTGCAATCGCAACGCCGGCAAGTCGCGCGTACCCTGGCTCTCCGGCACCGCTTCATGGAGCCATCACGCCGCCCTCCAGTGGATTCTGGGCGTACGCCCCGAGATCGACGGCCTGCGCATCGACCCGTGCATTCCCAAGGCTTGGCCCGGTTTCAAGATGACCAGAAATTTTCGCGGCCTGACGCTGAAGATTGAGGTCCGGAACCCGGCTGGCGTTTCCAAGGGCGTGAAGACACTCACGGTCGGCGGCCGGGCGATCGGCGGAAATTTGATCCCGCTCGAACGACTGAAGGATGGCGCAAAGATCGTCGCCACGCTGGGCTGAGATTTTTTCACTGGGGTTCAATACTTCAAAAAACAGCTTCGCTTGGTTTGAAACTGTGGGAGCGAGCTTGCTCGCGACGTTTGGTGAACGAGTCGCGAGCAAGCTCGCTCCCACAAAACGGATTGTATTCGCCGATAATGCCTCGGGGTTTGCCCCGGGGATTTTTACCGTTCGAGGGGTGGGGCGCATCATTCTTGATGCGCCACAAGGATATTTGCAGCCTGCCGGCGGCTTGCTCGTAGCAGCCTGGACGCAGTTTGATCAGGCCTGGCCCGCGGGGCGGTGGCGGCATAAAATCAATTTCCACATAACCAATCTTAACCCGGCGGCGTTGCCTAACCCCGGGAACCTGGTTGGTCTGATTCTTCCCCCTATGAAATACGGCCATTTCGATGATGCCGCGCGCGAGTATGTGATCACCCGCCCGGACACCCCCCGCGCCTGGTCCAATTATCTCGGCTCCCGCCGCTATGGCGCGATCATCACCAACAACGCCGGCGGCTACAGCTTTACGCGTTCGCCCGCGTCCGGTCGTTTCCTGCGTCACCGTTACAACTCCGTGCCGATGGACATGCCCGGCCGGCAATTCTATGTCCGCGACCGTGACAGCGGCGATTTCTGGTCCGCCGCATGGCAGCCCGTGGCCAAGTCGCTCACGGAATACCACACGACCACCCGCTTCGGCCTTGGTTACGCGGTGATCGAAAGCGAGTATCGCGGCATCAAGACCGAGGCGACCTACTTCGTGCCGCTCAACCAGGACTTCGAATACTGGCGGCTCAAGGTCACCAACACCGGCGCGGCACCGCGTGTCCTCAGCGTGTTTTCCTTCTGCGAATTTACCACGGAGTGGAACCTCGTGCAGGACACGCTCAATCTCCAGTATTCCCAATATATCTCCGACGCCGTGTGGAAGGACGGCATCATTCAGGCCTCCTCCTGCCGCCGGCTTCCCGGGGATCCGGCCAACTTCGCCAACTGGGACCAGTCCCGCTGGTGGTGGATGACCCAGGTCGGCGGCACCATCGCCGGCTATGATTGCGAGCGGGACAAGTTCCTCGGCGTCTACCGCAGCTTCGACCGGCCTGAAGCCGTCGAACGTGGTGCTTGTGGCAACAGCGAGCATTTCTCCGACAACGGCTGCGGTGCGATCCAGAGCGATCTCACGCTCGCACCCGGTGAATCCACCGACGTCATCGTGCTCCTCGGCATTGGCAAGACGCCGGTGGCAAAACGCGCCCGCGCGAAGTTCGGCACCACGGCCGCTGTCGAACACGAGCTGGCGAAACTAAAACAGCACTGGCACGACCTGCTCGACACAATGCAAGTGCGGACGCCTGACGCCGATTTCGACCACATGACCAACGTCTGGGGCGCCTATAATGCGCTGATGACCTTCGAATGGTCGCGCTCCTGCTCGCTCGTCTACACCGGCGACCAGCGCGACGGCTTTGGCTTCCGCGACACCGTGCAGGATTTTCTCGGTGTCACCGGCATGATGCCGGCGGCGGTGCGCGAACGCATGATCCTCATGCTCTCCGGCCAGGACTCCACCGGCGGCGCGCAGCCGGAAATACGCCCCTGGTCGCACGTCCCGGGCAAAATGAAACCCACGCCGCCGGGCCACTACCGCAGCGACGACTGCCAGTGGTTTTTCAATTCCGTGCCCGCCTACGTTGCTGAGAGCGGTGACCTCGCGTTCTACGATCTCGTCGTGCCTTATGCCGACAAGGGCCGGGCGACTGTTTTCGGGCATCTGCGCCGCGCGCTGGAATTTAATCTCGAGCGCACTGGCAAAAACGGCCTGCCTTGCGGTCTGCTCGCTGACTGGAATGACTGCCTCAAGCTCGGCTACAAGGGTGAGTCGGTTTTTGTCACGTTCCAGCTCCGGCTCGGACTCAAGACCTACGCCGAAATCGCGACCCAGCTCGGCCGGCCAAAGGAAGCCAAATGGGCGCTCGCGGAACTCGCGAAGCTCGACAGAAAAATCGCGAAAGTCTGCTGGGACGGCGGCTGGTTCATCTGGGCCATCAGCGAAGACGGTGTCGTTTTTGGCACGAAGAAAGCGAAGGAGGGCCGGATTTATCTCAACACCCAGTGCTGGGCGATTCTCTCCGGCGCGGCCACGCCCGTCCAATCCGATAAAGCTCTCGCTGCCGTGAAGCAGCTGCTTGCGTCCGATTACGGCGTGGCGCTCTGCAATCCTCCGTTTTCCCATACGCCGGTGAAGGTGATGCGCGCCGTGCTGTTCAACCCCGGCAACAAGGAGAATGGCGGCATCTTCTCTCACACGCAGAGCTGGATTGTTCTTGCTGAGATCGCCCGCGGCCACGGCGACCAAGCCTATGCCTATTTCCGTTCGTTCATGCCCGCGGCGCAAAATGACCAAGCGGAGGTCCGCGAGATCGAACCCTACGTGCATTGCCAGAGCACCCACGCTCCTGCCTCGAAAAAATATGGCAAATCCCGCGTCCCGTGGCTGTCGGGCACCGCATCGTGGGCCCACTACACCGCCACGCAATTCATCCTTGGCATCCGGCCGGAGCTTGGCGGCCTGCGCATCGATCCATGCATCCCGAAAAACTGGCCCGGCTTCACCGTCCGTCGCGTGTTCCGCGGCAAGACGCTGCACATCGAGGTGAAGAATCCGGCCGGCGTGTGCCGCGGCGTGATATCACTGGCGGTCGACGGCCAGCTGATCGAAGGCAGTCTTGTCGCGATTAACCGACTCAAGAACGGCTCAAAAATCGTCGCCGAACTCGGTGCCTGATCCCCGTCGGACAATTGGAAGGGGGCGCTTTCCCCTTTTCACTCTCACTTTCCACTTTCTCCACCCCATGCAATACGGTCATTTCGACGACAAAGCCCGCGAATACGTCATCACGCGCCCGGACACGCCACGCCCCTGGTCCAATTATCTCGGTTCGACCGAATACGGCGCCATCATCACGAATCACGCGGGCGGTTATTCTTTCTACAAGAGCGGCGCCACCGGCCGCTTCTTGCGGATGCGTTTCAACAGCGTCCCGATGGACCAGCCCGGCCGGCTGTTTTATCTCCGCGACAACGAGAGCGGTGACTTTTGGTCGGCGTCGTGGCAGCCCGTGGCCAAACCGCTCGACAAATACAAGTGCATCTGCCGGCACGGCACGGCCTACACGGTTCTGGAAAGCCGCTACGCGGGCATCGCCACCGAGGCGACCTACTTCGTGCCGCTCGGCCAGACCTTTGAATACTGGCGGCTGCGCGTGACCAACAAGTCCAAGCGCGAGCGCCGGCTCTCCGTCTTCACCTACTGCGAATTCGCAAACCTCTGGCACACCTACCAGGACTTGGTCAACCTCCAGTATTCGCAGTTTATCACGCGGGCTACGATGGAGGACGGCATCCTTGGCGTCACCTGCAACCCAAATTATGATTTCGATGGCAAGGATCTCACCGGCTGCAACCGCACGTGGATGGCGCTGACCGGCGCTCCACTCGCGGGTGTCGAGACCACGCGGGGAAAATTCCTCGGCAGCTATGGCGGTT
Organism: uncultured Oleiharenicola sp.; assembly: GCA_964492635.1. Lineage (GTDB taxonomy): Bacteria > Verrucomicrobiota > Verrucomicrobiia > Opitutales > Opitutaceae > Lacunisphaera. The sequence goes on along the minus strand of CAZBLQ010000026.1, from coordinate 1,951 downwards.
ACGCCGCGCCCGAGGTCGTCGCCAACGGCCAGTGCTCCAATTTTCTCGCCGAGGGCGACAACGTCGTCGGCGGCCAGCAGGCCGACCTCGTACTTGCACCTGACGAAACCCGCGAACTCATCGTTCTGCTCGGGCTTGGCACCGTCGGTTCGCACGGCAAAAAGACTGTCGCTGAGTTCGCCAGCCCGGAGCGTTGCGCCGTGGAGCTGCAGAAACTGAAGGCTGCGTGGCACGCCCCGCTCGCCGCGCTGCAGGTCAAGACGCCTGACACCGACTTCGATCACATGATCAACGTGTGGAACGCCTACAATGCGCTCATCACCTATGCGTGGTCGCGCTCCGCCTCGCTTGTCTACAACGGCGAGCGCGACGGCCTCGGTTTCCGCGACACGGTACAGGACATACTGGGCGCCATCCCGCTCCTGGGTGCGGAGGTGCAGCCGCGGCTCGAACTCATGCTTACCGGCCAGCTGGCCAACGGCGGCGCGATTCCGGTCATCAAGCCGTTCACGCACCGGCCGGGCCAGGAATCGCCGCCGCCCGACGAGGAATATCGCAGCGACGACTGCCTGTGGTTCTTCAATGCCATTCCCGCCTTCGTCGCGGAAACGGGCGACCTTGGCTTCTACCAGAAAATCCTGCCCTACGCCGATCACGGCGAGGCGACCGTTCTCGGCCACTTGCGCCGGGCGCTTGAGTTCAATCTTGCGCGTACCGGCCGCAACGGTCTGCCCTGTGGCCTGGCGGCCGATTGGAACGATTGCATCAAACTCGGTTACAAGGGTGAAAGCGTCTTCGTGGCGTTCCAAGTCCGCTTCGGGCTAGAGGTTTACTCGGGTGTTGCGGAAAAATTCAGCCAGCCCGCCGAGGCCGCCTGGGCGCACAGCGAACTCGCCCGGCTCGACGAAAAAATCCAGAAAGTCTGCTGGGATGGCGAATGGTTCATCTGGGCGATTGGCCAGGACGGCACCGTTTACGGCACAAAGAATTTCGCCGAGGGCCAGGTTTACATGAACACGCAGGTGTGGGCTGTCATGTCCGGTGCCGCCACGCCCGCGCAGGCCAGGCAGGCGCTGCTCACGATGAAGGAGAGACTCGCCACGCCGTACGGGGTGATGCTGTGCGCGCCACCATTCATCAAGGCCAACCCAGAGATCATGAAGGCCACGCTGTTCAATGCGGGCATCAAGGAAAACGCCGGTATATTCTCGCACACGCAGAGCTGGGGCGTGATTGCCGAGTGCCTGCAGGGCGACGGCGACCAGGCGTACGCGTATTATCGCGCGTTCATGCCCTCCGCTTACAATGATCGGGCCGAGCTGCGGCAGATCGAACCCTACGTCCACTGTCAGACGACCTACTCGCGCTACAACGTCAACGAGGGCGCCTCGCGGGTTCCGTGGCTTTCCGGCACCGCGTCCTGGAGCTATTACAGCGCCACGCACTGGCTGCTCGGGGTGCGGCCCGAGCTGGAAGGACTCCGCATCGCGCCCTGCATTCCGAAAAAATGGGCCGGGTTTTCGGTGCGCCGGCGTTTCCGCGGCCGGATGTTGCACCTCGAGGTGAAGAATCCGTCGGGTGTATGCAGCGGCGTCAAAACCCTCACCGTCGACGGCCGGGCCGTTGCGGGCAACCTCATCCCGCTCGATCGGCTGAGGGATGGATCGAAAATTGTCGCGATTTTAGGGTAGGGCAGGTCGCCCCGACGAGTCGGGATCATTCAACGGAGTTAACCGTGAATTTCACTGATGAACACGGATAAGGACATGGTATGTCAGACGAAAACCAGCAAGCCCGTGTAGAGAAACGGGGAGCCCACGTCCCGGCAACTGGCTCGGCAGCGCCGAGAGAAAATCCTTGCGCGAGGGGGTGTGCACCGTAGGGTGCCCGCTCCGTGCTGGGTCCCCATCGTCTAGCCCGGTTAGGACACCACCCTTTCACGGTGAGAACC
>CAZBLQ010000025.1:0-36462 GCA_964492635.1 uncultured Oleiharenicola sp. | reverse complement strand
GCGGGCAGCGCGTCGAGGGGTTTGATTTTGATGTCGGTGTAAAACACTTCGGACGCCTCGCTTTGCAGCTGGATCTTGCCCTTCGTCAAAGGCGTGGCGGCCCCGTCCTTCATGGAGCGGGAGTTCCGCAGCACCATCACGACGTGCCCGTTGACGACATGCAGGCTCTTGCCTTCAAAACAGATCAATTCCAGATCGGTCCACTCCCCCGGCTTGCTCTCGTGGTTTTCACTGCGCAGGCAGAAGCCACCCAGACTCGGCTTTGCTCCAAAGGGCAGGAACGGCCGGGTCTCGTCCGCCACAGCGTTCATCATGCCCTCGGGCAGAAAGGCCCGGATATCAATCGCCGAACTCCCGATGTTCCAATAGTCGCCCATGTGGCCCTCCATGACTTGGAATTCCTGAGAGAGCATCCAGGCCCGCCAATAATCCACGCCCGCCGGGCCGACGGAATGGTACAGGATGCCGGAGTCATGCAATTTATCCGTTCGCGGCGGCCACATCTTCGGTCCCCATTTCACCTTTAACTTCAGGCGGTAATTGGCGAATTCCTGTTTCGTGAAGAGGCAGCCATAGATTTCCCCGCTTATCCGCAAAATCAGTTTTCCGTGATCGTCGGCCACGGTAAATACGCCGTCGGTGTTTTTGCCATAGCCGACAGGTTCGATTGGCTTCCCTGCCGCATCAACCGGCACGCTGCCATTGTAGCCGGGGTTGTGACGAAAACCCAGATATGTGTCCCATTGGGACAGATCCTTGTCCAGAAGGTTGGTCCACTCGGCCGCGGTGGCAGATGATGCGACGGAGAGTAACGCGGCAACTACGAGGACGATGCGTTTCATGCGGTATGCGTCGGGTTGGGAAGTATCAGCTCTGGCAGAATCAGAACCGGGTTCGCCGCTCCGGTAATGCCCGCTGCCGTTCACGAGTGAAGCCTAATCCGGCGCGGACGAGGCGGGCGTCGAAGCTGGAGTTGCCGATGCGTGGATGGATTGGCGTTGCGAAGGAGTGGGTTTATCAATAAGAAATACACTTTATACGTGCACATGACATTCACTAAACTTATCATAAACGGGTCCGTCCCCCGCTATCTCATTGCCGCCGCATGTCTCGGCTTGGTCGCTATTACGCACGGAACAGAGCAGCCGGTGGGCTCTCCATCTGCGCCTCAATCACCACCTCCGCTTTGGGAGCCAACGGACGGTGCCAATCATCCGATGGGTGTGGGCCAGGGCATTTTCCTCGGACGTGTTGTTTGGATCCGGGATCTTGCGGCGACCCCATGGGACGGAAAAACCGGCAACTGGTGGGACGAGGGCACGGGCATTAGCCAACCAGCCGTCAACAACATGGTTTCCAAGTCGGTCATCGCCTTGGCCGGGACCGGTTCGGTCGCCAGTTCATGGGGTGCACTCTTCCGCCACTATAACCGCACGCACCGCAACTGCGACCGCGGTTATGGTGTCGGTGAAAAGATCGCGATCAAGATCAACTGCAATAACGCTTATGCAGGTTATGGTGATGTTGATGGCCAGATCGACCAGTCTCCGCAGGTTCTCTTCGCTCTGCTCGACCAGCTCATCAATGTCGCCAAGGTGCCGCAGGATATGATCTCCGTTTACGAGGCGACCCGCGTCATACCCGACCGCGTTTTCGCCAAGGCCCACACGGCATTTCCCGGCGTCCGGTTTGTCGATTCAAAGGGCGACGGCGCCAACGGCCGTTTCCCGGTCGAGTATCAGAAGGATGTGCTGCACTACTCCGTGGCGGAACCGCATGTCGGCAAGGATCTGCCGAAGTGCGTGGTCGAGGCGACTTATCTGGTGAACCTGACCCTCGTGAAGGGCCATCCAACCACGGGCGTGTCGCTCACCGCGAAAAACCACTATGGCACCGTCGATGTGCGGGATCACGAGATCTATGTGAATTCCCACTCGCATGCCATGGCGACGTATCATCCCTTCGTCGACATGATCGGCTCGAAGCAGCTCGGCCAGAAAACCCTCCTCTTTATCCTCGATGGACTTTACGGCGTCCGCGATGTGAACGACAATGTCGCCGAGCATGGCCATTGGAACAAGCTCTTCCATGGCGAGTGGCTGGCCAGCCTTTTTCTCTCTCAGGACCCGATCGCCATCGACTCCGTCGGTCTCGATTTCATCCGCGCCGAGTTTCCGTTCGGCCGGTTCACTGACTTTCAGCCGGTAAAGAATGCCGACAACTACATGATCGAAGCGGCGCTAGCCGACCGGCCTCCTTCGGGCGTGCACTACGCGCCTGACGGCGACCCACTCAAAAGTCTTGGCGCGCACGAGCATTGGAACAACGAGACCGACCGCCAATATTCCCGCAACCTCGGCCGGGCGGACGGCATCGAGCTTCTCCAGATACCGGCGCATCCCTGATGCCGACTCTGACTGCCGACCGGGTTAAAGGGGTATTGGCCGGCCGGCTTTCCGGGCGGCGGCTTCCATCAAGATGAAAAACGCCTGACCTTCGGTTGAAACACCCGGTTTGTCGAAACTGGGGGCACCCGCCACTCCCTGAACGAACCCGAAGCGATCCACCTTGGCGCGCACCGCCGCCCGCATCTGGTCGGCGCGGGGCAGATAACTTTCGGACAGCCAGCCACCGCGCACGCTTTCGTAAATGGCATAGGCGAGCATGGCGGCCAGGTTGGTTTCGACATACGAGGACGGGTTGTCCACTTCGTCGTAAAATAACCCATCGGGCCGTTGGTGCGCCAGACAACCTTCGAGCAAATCCTTGAGCTTCGCGGCCAGCTCCGCGCGATCTTCCGTGCGTTCGGGAGGCAGCGAGCGGAGCACCCGGGCGAAAGCGGCCGCGGTCCACCCATTGCCGCCGCCCCAGAAGGCCGGTCCGATCAAAGTGTGTTTCGCTTCAGACCAGCGATGGTGCATCAATTTTTTATCCGCATCCCATAGGCGGTGACAAACTCCGAGCAGGTGGGCGGTCGCTTCATCGCCTCGTCCCGCCGCCGCGAGAAAGGGCGGCGTGGTAAAACTGCCGTCGGCCCACATTTCCTGCGTGCTGGCCTGATGAAACGGCGTGCCGTCCGCGGCCCTCGGCGCGCCGTGGAGGGCGAATTGCAACATGTCGTCCGCCGCCTTCCCGAGTACCGGATCGCCGGTCTGGCGGGCCGACCACCAGAGGCAATCCCCCAGCATGAGCGGATCGGTGGTAGAACCGCCCGACGCCGCGACCACGCCGCTCTGGTTGACGTGAACAAGAGAAGCGCGGGCCAGGGCGATGGCGGCATCCCGTTCGCCGGCCTCAAGCAAGGCCTGCCCGGCGACGCCTTGTTCCCACGAGGCGCGTTGAAATCCCAGCATGGCGGTCAGCGCTTTGGCCACGAGCGGATCTTGGCGGAGCTGCGCGGCAAAGGCCGCATCGGGCACGTAGGCAAAGGGCGCGGCGTCCCGGCCCCAGGCCTCGAATTCAGACAGGGCGCACCATTGGTCGCCGGCGGGCTTGAGATTCTTGAGCACGAGCCATGAAATCGTGCGACGGGCGAGCGGGAATTCCTGGCCGGTGGCGACCTGTCGCAACACGAGCTTTTCGGTGGTGCCGTCGGAGCACTCGACGGTGGCTTCCTGCCAGTAGGAATCATGCGGCTTGTCCACCGGCGTCCAGGCGGCGCGGAGAAAAAGCACCAGTTTGTCCAATTCCACCGGCCGGCCGAAATCGAGCCGCCACCAGATGCCCGGCTCTTTCTGCGGACCCCAGGAACCGCCGCCGTGCACGTCGTCGTTGCGGCGGTTGCCGTCAATGGCGCAACGGGCAGCGAACTCCTGCTGGTTATACTCGCTGTTGCTGGTGGCATGGGGGAACGAAACCGGTTCGCGGGAGATGCTGTCTTCCGGATTCAGGGCGACGTTACGGTGGTCTGCTCCCGTTTTGCCGGGTTCGAGATAGACCCCACGGAAATAATGGGTCACTTCAGCGCGCAGGCTGAGCGCAAGGAGCAGGAGAAGCAGAGGAGCCAGAAACGGCCATTGGAGGGGAGCCAGTATTTTCATAGGTTTCACAGGTGAAGCTTTTCAACTCGGGTGACAGGAAACCGGATCGCCATCAGGAAGGACGCTGACGGCTGAGATAGCCGGATCAGGGCACGCAAGAGGGGGAAAATCGGATGTTCAAAATAACGACACCAATTGCTTAGTTCGAGCAAGGAGTTCTGGCGGTCGTTTGCTGCTTCAGACTTGAGGGGAAAGTGCCGAATACCCCCTGCAACGGCCCATGAGGCCTCCACGATCATTAACAACCACCACTAGTATCATGACCATCCCAGCAGTTTCGTCGAACGGCCCGTTGAGTGCCAGCGACGTGCAGGCCAGTTACAATCAGCAGCGCTCTGATTTTCAGGCGCTCGCTTCCGCCCTTCAATCGGGTGACATCAATTCCGCCCAGCAAGCCTTCGTCCAGCTGCAAAAGGATTCGCCCCGGCTGGCCCAAGCCTTGAGTTCCGACCCAAGCAGCAGCGACAGCCCGCGCATCGCGGATCTCAAGAGTCTGGCCAGCGCGCTGAAGTCCGGCGACATTTCCGGCGCGCAGCAGGCTTTTGCCAAACTCCAGACCGACGTGAAAAGCGCCCATCACGGCCACCATCATCACCACGTAACGGCTTCGACCAGTGGCACCGATGCCGATGGCGACAACGATGGTTCCTCCTCAGTCGGCACGGTTATCAACGCCACCGCTTGAAACAATTTTCTTAAGCAAATTACCACGCAGGCCGGCATCGCGCCGGCCTTTTTCTTTGCCGACCGGACATTGAAAGCCAGCCTGGTTGGTCAACCTTCGTTGTGCGCGGAGTGTGAGGACGCGGGCACCGGCTCGGTTTCCTCCAGCCGCGATACCAATACGTCGACGGACAACTGCCGCTTGGCGGTGCCGCGATAGGTGCCCTTGAGCGGCGAGACATCTGCGTAATCGCGGCCGACTGCCACCTTGACGTAGTGCCCGTCGGCCTGGCGGTTGTTGGTGGGGTCGAGGCCGCACCAGCCGTGGCCGGGCACGTACACCTCCACCCAGGCATGGCTCGCCTGCGCGCCCTTGAGCTGGTCGGCGGGGCCGTTGTAGAGATAGCCGCTGACGTAGCGGGCGGGGATTTTCAACGCCCGGCACAGACCGAGCATCACGTGGGCAAAATCCTGGCAGACGCCGGTGCGGGCCTGGAGCACTTCGCGCATATGGGTGTGCACATGCGTCGCTGCCGGCTGGTAACGGAATTCCCGGTGAATGTGCCGCATGATGGCTTGGGCCGCCTGCCAGATGTCAGTCTGGCCATCGGTGGCGTCGAGCGCGAGCCGCCACAATTCCGGGCCGACCTCGACGTAGGTGCTCGACTGGAGAAAATCGTAGCAGCGGTCGAGCCGGGCGCACGCCGCGACTTCGCTCAGGGGCGCGGGCGTGGTCGCGGCCGGAATGACGGGTTCGTTGCCGGTGGTGATGGTCGAGGTGGCCTCGACGACCAGCTCGGTGTGCGGTTCAGTGACGTCGAACAGGTGGACGTAGTTGAAATAGAAATCAAAATAGTGCGACAGCCGGGAGGTCGGCAGAATCTTCAGGAGAAAGCTGTGGCAGACCTGGGCATCGGTGGTGACAGGCTGGAGACGGGCTTCATTGAAGCTTTCCCGCACAGTCGCTGCATAATTGAAGCGGGTGCGGTGGAGGATGTGCAGTTTCATGCGGGCGGCGTCGGGGTATGCCCCGTTGCGGCCTCCTGGCCGCCCGGGGTTTGTCCCGGGTTCTCGCTGGCGCGAAACCCGGGCAAAGAGGACTGCTGCTGCTGTTCCTCCTGCTGGCGGAACTCATACTCTTCAGGAATCTGGAAGGGCTGGAAAATGTAGGCCTGAAACAGCGCCTCGCCGATGGCGTTCAGCTTGCTCTGGGCCACATCGATGTAGGTATGGAGGCCAATTTCAAAAATGTCTTCCACGGTGCTGAACTGCAGCTCCGCCAGCAGCCGGCCGGCCAGCTTCTCGGCATCATTGCTGAAACGCCCCTCATGGACGCCGGAAATCCGCCGCAGCGCGCTATTGAGGTGACGCACACAAAAGCGGACGGAACGGGGGAAATCGTCGGAAAGGAGCAGCAACTCGGCCACGAGAGACGGTTCCACCTCGGCTCCGTGCAGGGCCTTGTAGGCGTCCCACGCGCTGCATGAGCGGAGCACGGCGGACCAGCCGAGCGCATCGGCCTGGCTGGGGGTGGCGGGCACGCCGCGCGCGGGCAGGGAGGCGTGGCGTACGTCAAGGATCCGGGAAGTCTTGTCCGCCCGCTCGATGAAACGGCCGGTCTGGGTGAAGAACCAGCCTTCGTTGCGCACGACCGTGGCGTCGGTCAGGCCCTGCAGGAGCAGCGAACCGTTCCTGATGGTGAGAAAAAAATCCGACGGGCTTTCCCGCCACAGCACGCCGGCCCGGGACGAATAGAGGAAAAGGTACAGGCGGTTGAGTTCCTCCCAGAGTTCGGCGGTGATCTGGTCACGCACCATGCGGGCGTTCTCCCGGGCTTGGGCAACGGAAGAGAGGATGGAGTTGGGGTTTCCAGTCTGGAAGACGAGAAACTCCGTCACCGACTGGCCGGTTGCACGCGGATGCAGCCGGCGGAACAGCTCCTCGTCGCCCGAGCTTTGGACGATGGGAATCCAGTGCGCATCGAGGGCATGATCGTCGAGATTGCGAAAATCGAGCAGGAGCTGGAGATTCACGTCGACGAGGCGCGCGATGCTTTCGGCGCGCTCGATGTAGCGGCTCATCCAGTAGAGGCTGTTGGCGACACGGCTCAGCATGGTGGGGTGGGGCGGTTAATGGTTGCCGTAAAGCACCCAGGTTTCCTTGCTGCCACCGCCCTGGGAGGAGTTGACCACGAGCGAGCCCTTGCGCAGGGCGACGCGGGTGAGACCGCCGGGTATGATCACGGTTTTTTCACCGTAGAGAATAAAGGGCCGCAGGTCGATGTGCCGGCCGGCAAAGCCTTCGCCTTCGCAATGGGTCGGGTGGCGTGATAGCGAAATCATGGGCTGGCCGATGTAGTTGCGCGGGTCGGCTTCGATGCGGCGGCGAAAGTCTTCCCTTTCCGCCACTGTGGCGTGCGGGCCCATCAGCATGCCGTAGCCGCCGGCCTCGTTGGCGGCTTTGACCACGAGCTTGTCGAGGTTCTCCACCATGTATTTCCGGTCGGCGTCCTCGCTCGCGAGGTAAGTGGGCACGTTCGCGAGCAGTGGCTCCTGGTCGAGATAGTATTTGATGATGCGCGGGACAAAATAATACATCACCTTGTCGTCCGCCACGCCGGTGCCGATGGAGTTGGCGAGCGAGACGTTGCCCGCGCGGTAGGCGTTGACGAGGCCGGGCACGCCGAGGGCCGAGTCGCGGCGGAAGACAGTGGGGTCGAGAAAATCGTCGTCGATGCGGCGGTAGATCACGTGCACGGGCTGCAGGCCCTTGGTCGTGCGCATGAAGACGTGCTGGTCGCGCACGAGGAGGTCGCGACCCTCGACAATTTCAATGCCCATCTGGCGCGCGAGGTAGGTGTGTTCGAAATACGCGGAATTGTAGGCGCCGGGTGTCAGCAGCACGACATTGGGCTCGGCCACGCCGGCGGGTGCGATGTAGTTAAGCATCTTGAGCAGTTCCGCCGGATAGGTCTCGACGGGCCGCACTCCACCGGCCTCGAAGATCTCAGGAAAGGTGCGCTTCAGTGCGCGCCGGTTTTCCAAGACATAACTGACGCCGGAAGGACAGCGGGCGTTGTCCTCGAGCACAAGATAGTTGCCCTTGTCGTCGCGGATGATGTCGGTGCCACAGATGTGAATGTAGATGTCGCGCGGCACCTTTACGTTCACGAATTCCCGCCGGAAATGTTTCGCCGACATCACATAATGGGCGGGAATTGTGCCATCCTTGATGATGTTCTGCTCGTGATAGATGTCGTGCAGGAAGAGATTGAGGGCGGTGATGCGCTGGACGAGACCGGCCTCAAGCCTTTCCCATTCGTCGGCCGGTATGATGCGAGGCACGAGATCGAAGGGGAAAATTCGCTCCGCGCCCTGGGAGTCCCCGTAAACGTTGAAGGTGACTCCCTGTCTCAGAAACGCCAGGTCCACGGCGGAACGCTTGGCGTTAAACTCCGCCGGGCTGACCGCCCCGAAGTGTTTGAGAAAATGCCGGTAATGCGGGCGCACGGTGCCATCCGGCGCTATCATCTCGTCGTAAAACGCGCCGGTGGCATACTGCCGGAAGGGCTTGGGGAGAGCCGTCGCACTGGCAGAACGGGATGAGGAACGGGAGGTGGCCATGAGGGAGGGATACGTTACCCAAAGCAGGCGGCGTGCAAACCCTGAACTTTTCTTCGCGCGGTCCTTGCAGGGCAGTGATTTGCGGGAGCAAATCCGGTCATATTTTGTCATTTGCCAAGCCCCCCCTCACTGTTTTCATTCGTCCCCTTCAATGCTCAGCTTCCTCCTTCAGAAATTCTCCGGCCGGCACCATCGTAAATACGTCGAGAAATGTCGTCCCGTCGTCGCGCGTATCAACGAATTCGAGCGGCAATACCAGCAGCTCACCGACGAACAGCTTCGCGCCAAGACCGAGGAGTTCCGCGCCCGCATCCAGCAGGGCGAGGCCCTCGACCAGATTCTGCCCGAAGCTTTTGCGGCCGTAAAGAACGCGGCCCGCCGCCTCGTCGGCCGGAAAGTTATCGTGTGTGATCACGAGCTGACATGGGACATGGTGCACTTCGACGTCCAACTCATCGGGGGTATCACGCTGCACGAAGGCCGTATTGCCGAAATGGCGACGGGCGAGGGCAAAACCCTCGTGGCCACGCTCCCGCTCTACCTCAACGCCCTCACCGGCCGGAACGCCCAGTTGGTCACGGTCAATGATTATCTCGCCCGCCGCGACTCCGAGTGGATGGGGCACCTTTACAGTTTCCTCGGCATCACCGTGGGCTGCATCCAGCAGCAGATGCATTCCGAGGCCCGCCGCGAGATGTACAATCGCGGCATCACCTACGGCACCGCCTCGGAGTTCGGCTTCGACTACCTGCGTGACAATGGCATGGCCACGCGCAAGGAGGATCAGGTGCAGCGCGACCACTTCTACTGCATTGTCGACGAAATCGACTCCATCCTCGTGGACGAGGCACGCACGCCGCTCATTATCTCCGGCCCGGCGCCCATTGAGCGCGAGCAGCCCTTCACCCGGCTCCGGCCCGGCGTCGCCTCCCTCGTCAGCGATCAGCTCCGCCTGATTAACCACTTTGCCAAGGAGGCGAGCGACCTTTTGGAAAAGCCCGGCGTCTCGGCCGAGGACAGGCAGGCCGCGGCGATGAAGATGCTGCAGGTCAAACTGGGCATGCCGAAGAACAAGCTGCTGCTCCGGCTCATGGAGAACCCGGAGTGGCGCAAGCTGCTCGACAAGACCGATGTCGAGATGCACAGCGACTTCAACAAGGACGAGCTCTACAAATTCAAGGAAGAGCTGTTTTTCACCATCGACGAGAAAAACCACCAGGCGGATCTCAGCGAGAAGGGCCGCACCACCCTCCGCCCTGACGATCCCGACGCCTTCGTGCTGCCTGACCTTGCGACCATCTTCACCGAAATCGAGAAGGACGCGGCGCAAACCCCCGAACAGAAGGAGCAGGCCAAGCGCACCGCCCAGCAACGCTACGAGGTTGTCTCCGAGGACATACACGCCCTCTCCCAGTTGCTCCGCGCCTATTCCCTCTATGAGCGCGATGTCGAATACGTCGTGCAGGAAGGCAAAGTCATCATCGTGGATGAAAACACCGGCCGCATCATGTCGGGCCGCCGCTGGTCCGATGGATTGCACCAGGCAGTCGAAGCGAAGGAGGATGTCACGATCGAGCGCGAAACGCGCACCTATGCAACGGTGACGATCCAGAATTATTTCCGCATGTATGAGAAGCTGGCGGGCATGACCGGCACCGCCGAAACCGAAGCCACGGAGTTCAACGAGATCTACCGGCTCGCCGTGACGCAGATCCCGACGAACCAGCCGTGCATCCGGGTCGACCGGAACGATTCCATCTTCAAGACCCGCCGCGACAAATACAACGCGGTCGTCAAACAGATCCAGGAGGCGCAGCAGCGCGGCCAGCCCGTGCTCGTCGGCACGGTCACGGTCGAACAATCGGAGGTGCTCAGCCGCATGCTGAAGCGCGCGGGGGTCATCCACACTGTGCTCAACGCCAAGTTCCACCAGCAGGAGGCCGAGATTGTCTCCCGCGCCGGCCACCGTGGTTCCGTTACCATTGCCACCAACATGGCGGGTCGCGGCACGGACATCAAACTGGGCGAAGGGGTTCGTTTCAAGGTTTCGTCCCAGTCGCAGCCCGATCCGACCAAACGGAAGGAACATCCCCATCTCTACACTCTCACCGAGCCCGCGACCGGCGAGACCCGCCAGTATGATTCCGGCAGTCCGGAGGCGCGCGGCCTCGGCCTGACCCCGGCCACCACCGTGACCGGCGGCCTCTTTGTCGTCGGCACGGAGCGCCACGAATCCCGCCGCATCGATCGCCAGTTGCGCGGCCGGTGCTCGCGCCAGGGCGACCCGGGCATGACCAAGTTCTTCCTTTCGCTCGAGGACGATCTCATGCGCCTCTTCCTCCAGGGCAATATCGCCTCCCGGATCATGGAAGGCGCCATGGTGGAGGGCGAGGAGCTGGAACATTCCCTGCTTAACCGCTCCATCGAGTCGGCACAGAAAAAGGTCGAGCAGCAGAATTTCTCCATCCGCAAGCGCCTGCTCCAGTATGATGACGTGCTCAACAAGCAGCGGGAGGTCATCTACGGCATTCGCAACGGCGCGCTGCACAACGAACGCCCCAAGGACATCATCTTCGAAATGATCGAGGAGGAACTGGCGAGCCGGCTGGAAACCGCGGGCTGGGGCGAAAAGGGCGGCCCCACCGCCGCCAGCATCGAGAGCCTGGTCGGCTGGCTGAATTCCCATTTTCCAGTCAGTGCGAAGGTCGAGGAATTTTCCGACCGGCGCGATTTCGACGCGTTGCTCAAGGAGCTCGTGGAGCGCATCAAGAAGGCCTATGCCCTCAAGGAATCAGTCGAGGACACTGCGGCGCTGGGCGGCTTGGAGCGTTATATTGTCATCAACGCGATCGACCACCACTGGCAGGAGCACCTGACCGAGATGGAGGAATTGCGCCGGTCCATCGGCTTGCGCAGCTACGGCCAGAAAGACCCGCTGTCCGAATACAAGGGCGAAGCCTTCCGTTTTTTCGAAGAGTTGATGAACAACGTTCGCCTGCAGATCTGCACGAGCCTTTTCCGCTCGGCCACGAATCGCGACGCGTTTGAAAATCTTTTTGCGATCCTTTCCCGTTCGGCCCGCCTGCAGGGTCCGGCCGCAGCACCCACGGCACTCGCTGCGGCGACACAGTCCGCCCCGGTCGAGGTAGGCGCGGCGGCCCCGCCGCGTGAAGCTGAGCCCGAGATCAAGCTTCCTTCTGTTACCATCCGCCGCGACACGCCCAAGGTGGGCCGCAATGATCCGTGTCCCTGCGGCAGCGGCAAGAAATACAAGAACTGCCACGGTGCGGCCTGAAGCGATGACGGCTGCGCCGACACCCGCGCCCGATCCCTACACGCCCAAGCCGACGCTCTGGCGGCGGCAGCCGCACCTGGGCTGGGCCCTCGCGGTTTTCGCTCTTACGGCGGGGCTGACGTACGCGGCGTTTCCGCCGTATAACGCCGGCGAAGCAGCTTACATGTTCGCGCTGCCCGCGGCGCTCTGGGCCTACCGCAAACCCCCGTTCCGGATGTTTGCGTGGACGGTGCTCGGCGCGCAGGTGGTGGTATGGACCGCGCTTCTGGGGTGGTTGCACAATGTAACTTGGGCCGGCTTGTTTCTGCTCGGACCATTTATTGGGGTGCTCATTGGTCTGTGGTACCTCGCCGCTTGGTGGACCATTCCGAGAATCGCCGGACATCAGGCCCTGATTCGCATCATCGCCCTGCTGGGCCTCGCGGCTCTGTGGGTCGTGCTGGAGTGGGTGCGCAGCACGCTTTTCGGCGGCTTCCCCTGGCTGCCGCTGGCGGCGAGCCAGTGGCAGCGTCCGCTCGTCCTGCAGAGCGCGTCCTATGCCGGCGCCTGGTCGGTGTCCTTCATCCTCATCCTCTTCAACCTCGCCGGTGCCGCCTATGCCCACCGGATCTTCTTCGAGGGCGCGACCGGCCTGCGCAAGCGCAGCCCCGAGTTCATGGTGGCGCTGATGGTGCTGGTGTTTTCGTCTTTTCCATTTCTTGCGGAAATGATGGGGCCGCCGCGCCAGCCACTGGCGCGGGTCGCGCTCATCCAGCCCTATATCCCGCAGAATGAGAAATGGGATTCCGCCCGCGTCAATGACGTGCTCGCGACCATCGAGAAAGTCACCTTCGAAGCGAACGACACCGGCACGCCGGACTTCATCCTCTGGCCCGAGGCCTCGACCCCTCTGGCCCTTTATCACGACCCGAACGTGGCCGGCTGGCTGGAATCCGTCGCGAAGCGCACGGGCAAGCCGTTGCTGCTGGGCGGGGTGTACACCGAGAAACCCGGCCAGCCGGATGAACTCTGGTATAACGGCGCGTTTGTGGTCGATCCCGTGGCTGGGGTCTCGCACGGTATTTACGCGAAGCGCAAGCTCGTCCCGTTCGGGGAATACATTCCTCTCCGTCCGGTGCTGGGCTGGCTGGAAAAAGTGGTGCCCATCGGGGGTGACTTTCAACCGGGCAAGGACGCGCAACCCTTAATGGTCTCGGTCGGCGTCCATCGTGTGCCGGTCGGGGTCTTGATTTGCTACGAAGATATTTTCCCGGCCCTGGCGCGCGACAGTGCCCAGTCGGGCGCCGAGGTGCTGGCGGTGCTGACCAATGACGCCTGGTACGGCGAGGGTGGGGCGGCCTATCAGCATGCGGCGCACTCGGTGCTGCGGGCGGTCGAGACGCGCCGGCCGGTCATCCGTTGCGGCAACGGCGGGTGGAGCGGGTGGATCGATGAGTTCGGCAACATTCGCGCCACTCTCCACGACGAGGACGGCAGCGTGTATTTCCGCGGCCACGAGACGCTGAAGATCACGCGCGATCTTCGCTGGCGTGATCGCCAGAGCTTCTACACGGAACATGGCGACTGGTTTTTGCTTGCCTGCGCCTGCCTCGCCGTGGCGGCCTACTATATCGTGCTCACCCTGCGCCCGCCGTTGAAGCGCGCTGACGGTGAAGCGGCCTTTTGAGCGCCCGGCTCAGCGGACGCTGACGATCCGGGCGATGGCGGCGTGAAATTCCCGGAGGGCGAAAGGCTTGGGCAGGCAGGTCCGGCTGTGCATCCGCAGAAATTCCTGAAAACTCTCCTTGATGACGTCGCCGGTCATGAAGAGCATTCGTTTCGCGGCGATCGGATTCTTGACCAGCAGCTCCTGGAAAAGATTGATGCCATTAAGTCCGGGCATCTTCCAATCGGAGATGATGACATCATAGCGGTTGCGTTCAATGAGCTCAAGGGCCGCGATGCCGCTGGTGGCGGCCTCAACCCGGTGGCCTTCCGAGCGCAGTACTTCCTGCACGAGCTGCAGGATGGATTCCTCATCGTCAACCACCAACACGTACAGGCTGGGCACCTTGGTTTTAAACGGTGCGACGGAGGCCGGCCGAACGGCCGGCGGTGCCACGTCTGGTGCCGCGACCGGAAGTTCCAGGATGAATTCAGTGCCTTCCCCGGGCTGGCTCTCGGCATAAATGCGTCCATGGTGCTCCTGCATGATGCCATAGGACAGGCTGAGTCCAAGCCCCGTGCCCTTGCCTTGCGGCTTCGTGGTGAAAAACGGATCAAAGATGCGGGTGAGGATATCCCGGGGGATGCCGGGCCCGTTATCCTTGATCCGCAGCCACACCGAAGTGTCAGTGCAGCCCGTCCGCAGGATGATCTTTCCGTCGCGCCGGAACGCCTCCATGGCCTGGCGCGCATTACTGATAATGTTGAGCACCACCTGCTGCAACTGGTGGGAGTCACCGCGGATGGATGGCAGGTCGGACTGGTATTCCTTGGTTACCGCAATATTGCTCGTGCGCAGGTCGTAGGACACAATCTCAAGGACGGCGTCGGCCAGTTCGTTTAGATGGACCGGCTTGCGTTCCGGCTCATGCTGGCGGGAAAACCCCAGGAGGCTGTTGACGATCTTGTGGCACCGGGTGGCGTTCTTGGCGATATGGTCGACGTAGCTCTGGTATTTTGCCTCCAGCTCCGTGTGTTGCAGCAGATCGGCAAATCCAATGACCGAAGTGAGGGGGTTGTTGAGTTCATGGGCGACCCCGGCTACAAACTGGCCCACGGCGGAGAGTTTTTCACTTTGGATGAGCTGAGCTTGGGTGGTCTTGAGCGAGCCGACCGCCTTCTCCAGGTCGGCGCGGGACGCTTGAAGATTGTCGGTCATGCTGTTGAAGGCCACGGCCACCGCGCCGCACTCGTCATTGGAAAACCGGGCGATGCGCCGGGTGAAATCACCCCGGCCCACCGCCTCGGCGTTGTCGCGCAGTTCCACCAATGGGTGGGTGATGCGGCGGATGAGGAACCAGACGAACAATCCGCTCAGCAAAATACCGGCGAAACTCACGCCCAGCAGAGTGGCGCGGGTGCGGTCCCGTTCGCCCAGCCGCTGTTCATAGGAGGAGAGGAGGATGTAGCGGAAACCGCGTTGCGGGCCGCTGCGTCCGTAACTGTTGGTCAGGGCGAGATAATGCTCATTGTGAATCTCCACCGGGATGTTCAACTCGCTGGCCGGGCTGGATTGGGCGAGCATCGGCTGGAGCGCGGGCAGGTCGGGCTGACGCAGGCTGGATACGGTGATTGCATTGCTGGCGATCAGCAAAATTTCCGCACCGGTGAGCGACTTTAACTCCTGCAGGAAAGCCTCGCTGATGCGGGTGGCGACAGTCAGCGCCCCCGCCTGTGAAGTGTTGTCCGGGTTGAAGACTGGCACGGAGACGACGAGGTAGACGCGTCCGCTGAATTCCAGGGTGCCGTTTGTGGCTTCGCCTTGAAGCGCCGTACTCGTAAGGGAGGCGGTGATTTTGGCCCACCCTTCGGTGGTTCCACCTGCGCTGCTGCGGGCCGCAACCTGGGAGGTATTGTCCATTGCGGTGATAAGCAGTGCTTCGTAGTCCTCCCCGTAGGCGTCGAGCTGGCCGAAGAGAAACTTGCTGACGGAATCGCGCGCGAGTGGGTCATGGGAACCGGCGATCTGGGCGATGGAGCGGTAGCTGGGCTCGTTGACGGCATACCTGAAGCGGGTGAGCAGATCGCGCGCCCGGAAATCGAGAGTCTGGCGGAAGAGCGTTTCGGCGGTGGTCAGCGTATGTCCGGCCTCCTTCTGCATCTGGTTGCTGATGGATCGGTCGACGATCCAGAGCGTAACCGCGGGCAGCAGGATGAGGGCGACCAGCACCGGGACCAGCACCTTGGTCTGGAAACTAAAACGCAGATTGGGATCCGGCTGGTCCATGCGGTGGCAATCAGTATTTCGGCAGCTCCGCCAGTCCGAGGGTGAAATCGATCCGGACTTCCCCCTCGGCCGGGACAATCACTTCCTTGACCAGGCTGGGCAGGCGCTCGTGCCAGGCCCGCAGCTTATAGGTGCCCGCCGGCACATCCTTGATTACAAAACGGCGGTTGGCGTCAGCTTTGGCGAAGAAGGAATTTGGCAGCACCAGAATGATGCAATGCATCTGGCTGTGAATGGCACAAAAAACGTCCACCCGGCCGACCTTGTCGAAAGTGAGAATCGGCACCCGCTCCTGATGATAGAGCCCGAGGTTGAACACCTTGGGCTCCGACATCGAGAACACGTTGTGGTAAATGTCGTCCTCGTTGGGCCATTTTACCGTGGTACCCACCACAATCGGGAGCACATGGGGGTCGAAGACGGCGTTTCGCTGGGTGGTGACGGCGACCGGCGTGGTGCCCGGGGGCGTCACGTTGGCCAGGGGCTCATCCACATAGATGACGAAATCGGTCAGATGGTCGTAATCCATCCGTTCGGCAAATTTGTAGCGCCGGCTCTGGTAGGCGCCGTCGCCGCCGGAATCAGCGGCTTCCGGCGCACCCTTGGCATTGACGACTCCGGTGATGGTGCCGCCGATGAGATTCGTGCTGGCCAGCAGACCGAGTAAAAGGGGGGTGATGTTAGGGCGTCTCACAGGTAGTTTTCAAAATTTGAGGCCGATTTCCGTGGAGAAAAGATCTTCGGCATCCCGGAGCAGGCCATTGACGAGATGACCGCGTTCCCAGCTGTATTCCAATTTCCAGACCAAGGGCGGGCCGAACTGGTAACGAAGGCCGACACTCAGGCGCTGCAGGTTGGAGGTAAGCGGAGCATAGGGATTGTAGAAATATGTCCCAGCATTGCCTTCACCCAGGAGCCGGTAACCACCCGGCACGCGCACTTCGCTATAGCGCACGGCACCGTAGAGCCGGTCCACGATCGGTTGCTCAGCTTCAAGGCTGTAGTAATGCGCCCGTCTCGAATTATCCGCAGTCCCGTTGTCTTCCTCAAACTGTGCCGTGCCTCCGGTGGCCCGGACATGGCCCTCCTTCCACCGCCAAGTCGCATCGACTTCGTACAGGTTGACTTCAAAGGTCCTCGTGGTTGGCGCCGGGTTCAACGTGCCAAAAAATCCGCCTGCGAACCAGATCGAGGAAAACACATCATCATTTGCATCCACTTTCCCGGTGCGGTGGGCGCTGGCACTGAGACGAAGCGACTTGACCGGTTCAAAACTCAGCCGGGCCGTGAGGGATTTGTCCCTGTTGATCCCCCCGTTCTGCACGGCGAGGTTGTATTGGAACCGTCCGAGCGAGCCATAAAGCTGCACGCCGCTGTCGTAGCCCCAGATGTCAGACACCGAGTGCGTGATCAACGGATTGGTCATGACACTCCGATACTGGTACTCTTCGCCAAAAGGGATGCTGAAACGGCCGATCCGCAGGCTGAGCCGTTGATCACGCCCCGAGGCCAATACGTCCTCCATGTCCGCGTACAACTCGCCGAAGTGAAGGTTGCCGTCATCGTTCTCGCGGGTTGCAAGTTCCAAGCCGGTGAAAAAATATACGTTCCTCCACACCGGGGCCTCCAGAAATATCCTGGCTTCATCAACGTGGAATTCGGATTTCGGATAGGCTCCATCCCGACCTGAGCTGAAGAAAGCCAGGCCGGTTTCCCCGCTCAAGCGAACCGCGTTTACGGCTGTGGCAACCGCGGAGTCAGCTCGTACCGGTGCCTCGGGTTCGGGGCGTGCCTGGTCAACCTCCGGTTCATGACGGGCGCTGCCGTTTTGCAGCGTGTCCAGGCGCCGGCGGAGTTCATCGATTTGTTTTTGCTGCTGCTGCACCTGCTGTTGCAGGTCGCGGTTCTGTGCGGCCAGATCTGCCAGTTCCTTGGCCGTGACATCCGCCGCCCGGGTCAACGTGACTCCCGGGGCGAGGGTGATGGCAGTGATTACCGCGAAAAGTTGGGGTCCCCGCAAAAGGGTCATGGCGTGAACGGAGGGTGCGCGGTGACGTTAGGTTCGGGTCTGACGAACTGCAAGTTATTCGACGCCAGCGACACCGACTTTAGCGGGATTGCCTCCGGGAGGATGATGGACAAGTCCGCCGGGCAGGTTTTACCGACTGTGCCGGATCGCCAGCCTTGGGGCTGTTTCTCTCCCCGGGCTTACACCGGGGGATGTATGAAGAACTCAAGTTGACGCCCCCCTGACCGATATATGGCCCATATGCTGCTTTTTATGCAAAAGCTCCGGGGGCCACTCGTCCTGGCAGCCTGCCTCATTTTGCCGAAGTGGACACTTCTGGCCGATGAGAAGACCGAGCCGCCGGTGCCAGTCCGGATGGTCGCCCCCATTGCCCCGGCGGGGTTTTCACACAATCGCAGCGCCGGTCTGGTAACCGTCAATTTCCTGGTGGATGACAAGGGCAACGTGCAGGAGCCGACCGTTCTGAAATCCTCCCATCCGGAGCTGGAAGAGCCCGCCATCACGGCAATCAAGAAATGGCGGTTCAAACCCGCGGTCAGGGACGGCACCCCGGTGGCGGTGCATGTTTCGATCCCGATCAAATTCCAGGTCGAATAAAACGGCCGGTTTCCCTCACCCACTTAACCCAGTTGCTTATGCTCATGGTCAACCAGACGGTTGGAAAGAAGATCACTTTTGGTTTCGTCGCGGTCATCAGCCTGCTGACGGTGATTGCGGGCGTGTCCCGTTATGCGCTTAAAACCGCGGGGGAAAAATTCCGGCTTTTCTCCGCGAGTGCGGCCGAGTCCCATACCGCGGTCTCGCTGGAGACGGCCATGACGGCGCTCAAGGTGCAGGTAAATGATTTCCTGGCGAGCGGATCGGCCGAAAGCAGCCAGGCCTACCAGCTGGCGCACAAGAGTCTGCTCGAGGAGATGATCCAGGCGGAGAAAAACATCCTTGAGCCGGATCGCGCGCGACAGATCACCACCGCCAAGGACCTGCTCAACCGGTATCATCAGACATTTCTCGCGCTGGTTGAAAACAACACCCAGCGGACCCAGGTGGAGGACGGGATCCTCACGCCCAAGGGATTGGAAATCAAGGACAGCTTGCAGTCGCTGATGACGGAGGCCCGCAACCAGGGCGACATGAACAGCGCCTTCCGGGTCGCCAACGCGCTCCGCGCCTTTTTTGAATGCGGCACCCAGGTCGGCACTTTTCTCAAGACTTCCCGGAAAGAGGACGCCCAGGCCGCCCGCGAGTCGCTGCAGTTTGTCACCAAGCAGATCGAGCTCATCGAGAAGGATCAGGCGGAAATGGAAAAACTTGATACCTCGCTCAAGGACGATAAAAAGGCCGCCCGGCTTGTTTCGTTGCGGGAGACAACGGTGGCTTACGGCGGTGGCATCGACCAGATTGTGGAATCCAAGCGCAAGCGCGACGAATTGGTTAACAACGGCATCAACCGCATTGCTCCCGAGTTTACCGCCACCATTGCGCAGGTCAGTCGGTCGGTCCACGCCTACCAGGATGAAATCGAGGCCGCCATTCGCGTCAGCCAGCGGCAAAACGAGATTCTCGTCCTCAGCATCACCATCGGGGGCATCATTTTCGGGCTGGTCGCCGCCTGGCTGGTCACTCGCGGCGTTACCCGGCCGATCCGGCACATCGCCGTTCACCTCGCGAGCGAATCGGAGAAAACCAAGGAGTCGGCCTCCCAAGTTGCCCAAGCCGCCCTGACAATGGCGGACGGGGCCAGCGAGCAGGCGTCCGCCCTGGAGGAGTCCAGCTCCGCCCTCCATGAGATGTCCAGCATGACGAGTCGCAATTCCGAGAGTGCGCAAAACGCAAAGCGCCTGGCCCAGGAAGCGCGCCAGACGGCCGATGCCGGCGCCAGTGATGTCGAGCAGATGAAGGCTTCCATGAGCGCCATCCAGGCCTCGAGCAGCGAAATCTCAAAAATCATCAAGACGATCGACGAAATCGCCTTCCAGACCAACATCCTCGCCCTCAACGCCGCCGTCGAGGCCGCCCGGGCTGGCGAGGCCGGGCTGGGCTTCGCCGTTGTTGCCGACGAAGTGCGCAGCCTGGCTCAGCGCTGTGCGGCCGCCGCCCGCGAGACCAGCGAGAGGATTTCCGATTCTACGGAAAAAAGCACCCAAGGTGCGCGCATGAGCGAAAAGGTGGCCACCAATCTTTCGGCCATTGTGGAGCGCATCCGCCGCCTCGACGAAATGGTGGCGGAGATCGCCCAGGCCTCGCACGAGCAGAGCAAGGGCATCGCCCAGGTCAGTGAGGCGGTAAACGGCATCGACCGGATCACCCAGAGCAATGCGGCACTTTCCCAGCAGTCCGCGGCCTCCGCCGAGGAGCTCAAGACCCAGGCGGCCCAGGTCCGCTCGGCAGTCGCCCAGCTGCTGAGTCTGGTGGAATACACCACGCCTGCCGTGACGGGAGACGCGGTGGCGCCGGTCCGAGCCGCCGGATCAGCACCGGCCCGGTCGGCGCCAGTGACTTTTGGAGCCAATGGTCGCAAACGGGTGGGCCGTTCCCCGATAGCGAACGGCAACGGTGCGGGCCGCCACGGGCACCGGACCCCCAAGGGCACGGCGGCCGCTGATTTCTTCAACGACCTCGACGCCGTCTGAGCGGCGGAGCAGCCGGGTCAGGCCGCGGGGCCGCGGACGGGGAAATGACGGAGATGGACGGCCTGCTTCCGAAGTTCGGCCCGGAAATCGGGGTGGGCGATGGAAATCAGCGCCTCGGCGCGCTCGCGCAGGGAAAGTCCATGCAGGTTCACTGCGCCGTATTCCGTCACGACCCAGTGCACATGTCCGCGCGTCGTCACAACCCCAGCGCCGGGATTCAATTGGGCGACCAGGCGGGAGATCTTGCCGTTGGAGGCGGTGGCCGGCAGGGCGATGATGGGTTTGCCGCCCGGGGAGAGAGCGGCACCGCGGATGAAATCCATCTGCCCGCCGATGCCGGAAAAGATGCGGTGCCCGATGGAATCGGCGCAAACCTGGCCGGTAAGATCAATTTCGATGGCCGAGTTGATGGCGACCATCTTGGGATTTCGGCGGATGATGGAGGTGTCATTGGTCCAGTCGCACGGATAAAACGCGACGGCGGGGTTATCGTTGACGAAATCAAAGAGCCGGCGGGTGCCGTTGATGAAACTGGTGACGATGCGCCCGCGGCCCACTGCCTTGAGTTTGTTGGTCACGGCGCCGGACTCGACCAGCTCGACCACGCGGTCGGAAAACATCTCGCTGTGAATCCCGAGGTCACGCTTGTCGTGCAGACGGGCCAGCACCGCATCAGGGATGCCCCCGATACCCATCTGGAGGGTGGAGCCGTTCTCAATCATCGGGGCAATCAGGTCACCAATTTGCGCCTCGATGTGCGACTCCGGTTCCGGATGGTGCTCGTGCAGCGGGCGGTTGGTGTGGATGAAAGCCTTGATGCGATGCAGGGGCAGCGTGCTGTCGCCCAAAGTGCGCGGCATCTGATCGTTGATTTCGGCGATGACTACTTTGGCCGTGTCGGCGGCGGCGCGGGCGGCATCAATCGAAGTGCCGAGCGAGCACAGCCCGTGGCGGTCGGGCGGAGAGACTTGGAGGATGGCGACGTCGAGCTGCACCTGGCGGCTGAGAAAAAGGCCGGGGATGTCAGACAGGAAAATAGGCACGTGGTCTGCCTCGCCTTCGTTGACCGCCTTGCGGAGCGGGCCGCCCGTGAACAGTGAGACGGAGCGGAAATGGCCCTGCAGGGCCGGGCTGATCCACGCGGCTGGCCCGGCGGTGTGCAGGTGGTACAGGCGCACATTCTCCACATCCCGGCGCAGCGCCAGCGCGTTGGTCAGGGTCGTCGGCGTGGCACACGCGCCATGAACAAAGATTTGTTGGTTGCTTTTAACGCAGGCCACCGCCTCGGCAGGCGATGTGGCACGGTCGGTCCATTTTGAGCTCATGCTGGTGGGAGTTGTTGTCATAAATTCTGGCCGCAATTGCCGCGGGGGAAAGCCGGGAAGCTGCGCATTCGCGGTCAAAATATGGGCTTATCATGCCCATTATTGCCGGCATTTTCCGGTTGATGACGTTCCGGTTAACGGATTTCGCCAGGACTAGTTGCAAAACAGGACGCAGATCGGCGAAGGAACCTTTGCTGTGCCCCCGGCGCGGGTGAGGCGGCCGGTGGCGGCATCGACTTTGAATACCACCAGATTGTTGCTGTCGCGGTTGGCACACACCAGCCACGCGCCGTCGGGCGAAAGCTCGAAATTGCGCGGGTGGCCGCCACCCGAGGGCGTGATTTCGACGAGCCTCAGCGTCCCGTCGGCGTTCACTGCAAAGACGGCGATGCTGTCGTGGCCTCGGTTCGAGGCGTAGACGAATTTGCCGTTGGGATGGAGGCGAATTTCGGCGGCCCGGTCTGGGTCCGTGACTTTGAATCCGGCTGGCAGGGTGGAAATATGCTGGAGCGGCGTGCCGGCGCCGCGTGCGGCATCGTAGGCGCAGACGGTGATGGAGCCGTCAATCTCATCCAGAATATAGAAGTAACGGCCATCGCGGGAAAACTTGGTGTGGCGCGGACCGGTACCTGGCGCGGTCGCGATGAACGCCGGGTTGTGCGGCAACAATGTCCCGGCAGCAGGATCGAGCCGGTAGGCGAAAACCCGGTCGAGCCCGAGATCGGCCACGAAGGCGAAACGATTGTCGGGCGAGATCGTGACCGAGTGGGGGTGCGGTTTTTCCTGACGGGCCGGGTTCGGTCCGAGTGGTCCTTGATGGGTGATAAACGAAGCGCGCGGCTCGATGTGGCCATCCGCGGCGAGCGGGAAGGACGCGACATAGCCGCCGTTGTAGCTGACGGTGACGAGCATCCGGCCGGTGGCGTCGGCGGCGAGGTGGGTGGTGCCCGCACCGCCGGTCGGCTGGGTGTTGAGCGCGGTGAGGGCACCGTTGGCCGGTGCAAAAGCAAAGGCCCGCACCGCACCGCCGGGCTTGCCGTCGGAACCTGGACTTTCACAGAGGGCATAGAGGACGCGGCGGTTTGGATGCCAGGCAAGGAAGCCGGGATTGGGGGTCTCGGCCGCGAGCACCGGCTCACTCAACGCCCCGGTGACGGGGTCGAGCCGCACCGCATAGATGCCATGGTTGGCGTCCTTGGTGGTGGTGCTCGTGCCGATGAAGATCAACTGGCTGGCGGCGGAAAGTGTCGTGGTCATGGTCAGGGTGGCGAAATAAAGGCGGGACAGGATTTTCATTGGGCCAGGGCTTCCTTGAAGTGGCGGCGGCACATTGCGACATAGCGGTCGTTGCCGCCGATCTCCACCTGCGCACCTTCCTTCACCGCGCGGCCGTCGGGCCCCACCCGGAGATTCATCGTCGCCTTGCGCCCGCAATGGCAGATGGTTTTCAGCTCAATGAGGTTGTCGGCGAGCGCGAGCAGCGCGGCGCTGCCGGGAAATAGCTGCGCCTGGAAGTCCGTGCGCAGACCATAGCACAGCACGGGGATCCGGAGCTGGTCGGCGATATCGGTCAGTTGCTCCACCTGCTGGCGCGTGAGGAATTGCGCCTCATCTACCAACACGCAGGCGACGGGCTGGGCGGCGTGGGCGCCCCGGACATGGGCGAAGATATTCTCGTCGGCTTGCAGCGCCATGGCCTCGGCTTCGAGCCCGATGCGGGATTTCACCCGGCCGGCGCCGGCGCGCGTGTCGATGGCCGGGATAAAGAGCAGCGTGCGCATGCCGCGCTCGTGGTAGTTGTAGCTCGACTGGAGCAACACCGTCGATTTTCCGGCGTTCATAGCCGAGTAGTAAAAGTAAACCTTCGACATCGCCGTCCAGCAAAGCGGCATGTCCGTCCGGGGCGAAGCGAAAAAACGGTACCAACCCGCCGCTGGTCGGAAAAGCGCCCGTCCGGACGGCTGGTATTCCGCAAAATATGCGCTGATTTGGCAGTGGTGAAAGCACGTTTTCGGCGCTAAACTGTGTTCCGCAAAACCAACTGTGGCCGGGCACGCGCCGGGCCGCAAAGGGAGGCATTATGCATGGAAATTTCTTCAACCGAAGCGAGGCCGGCCATCTGCTGGCGGTCAAACTGGCGAAATATGCGGGTCGTCCCGAAGTACTGGTGCTGGCCCTGCCGCGGGGCGGTGTGCCCGTGGGATTTGAGGTGGTGGCGGCGCTGCGGGTGCCGCTGGATGTGCTCGTGGTGCGCAAACTGGGCCTGCCCGACGATGAGGAACTGGCCATGGGCGCGGTCGCCTCGGGCGGGCTGCGGGTGCTGAACACCACAATGTTGAGCATGGCAAAAACCGCGGACCGGAGCATCGCCACCGTGGCGGCACGGGAGCGACACGAATTGGAACGCCGCGAAAAGCTCTATCGCCTGGGGCACCCGGCACCGGTGCTTCATGGTCGCACGGTCATTCTTGTGGATGACGGCATTGCCACGGGCTCGACCATGCGCGTCGCGATCGCGGCGGTGCGCCGCCAGCACGCCTACCGGGTGGTCGTCGCGACGCCGGTCGCGGCACGAAGCAGCTATTTGGAATTGCGCGCCGCGGCGGACGAGATGGTGACGATCCTGATGCCGAAGGAGTTTACCAGTGTGGGTCAGTTCTACACTGATTTTGCTCAGACCACCGACCGGGAAGTGATCACACTGCTGACCCGGGCGCGGCAGAACCGCTGGCGCGAGGAGACGATAGCCCTGCCGGTCGGACAGCTGGTTTAACGGCAGCAGACCCGACACACCGGCGGTACGGGCTACATCCGGGGCAATCCCGGCGGAGTGCAGTTGGTGCGCTGCAGGATCAGCGCATCCTGGCGAATGTCTTTTGGAGCAGCTCCAGGTCGCTCGCGTTCTTGGTTTTCTCGCGCGTGGTGGCGATGAGTTTCTGCTCAAGCGCGTTCTTGGTCGGACGCGTTTTGTTTTCGTAGAAGACGCCGAACTTTCCCGGCCAGGGTTCGAGCGCGAGCTTGAAGGCGGCAAGCTCGTCGGCCGGGTCATGCCGCGTGGCGTCCTCCGGAGAGCCGTCGTTCTTTTTCAGGTCGATGGTCTGCCAGACGCCGCCCTTGCGCGGGACGGAGGCGTCGAAGGCGCCGTCGAAGAACTCGACGCATTCGGAGAGGATCTCGACCACGGAGAAGCCGTCGTGATTGGCGGCGCGGAGCATCATCTCGACCATGTGGTTGACCTGCGTGGCGTGGCTGCGGGCGACGAAGGTGGCGCCGCTGTTGATCAGCGTGCGCATCGGGTTGATGGGCTGGTCGAACGCGCCCCAGGGATCGGTCTTGGACTTGAACCCGATGGGCGAGGTGGGTGAGGTCTGCTTCTTCGTCAGGCCGTAGACCGAGTTGTCCATGATGACATACGTCATCCGGGGGTTCTTGCGGGCGGTATGGACCAGGTGGTTGCCGCCGATGGAAAAGCCGTCGCCGTCACCGCCAAAGGCAAAGACGTGAAGGTCATCGCGGCCGAGGCTGATGCCGGCGGCGAAGGGCAGGGAGCGGCCGTGGATGTAGTGGCCGCCGTGCGTGTTGACGAAATAGGGGAAGCGCGACGAGCAGCCGATGCCGGCGAAGGTGACGATTTTCTCCTGCGGGTAGTTGAGTTTCTCCAGCACCTTGTAGAAGGAGGCGAGCACGGCGAAGTCGCCGCAGCCGGGGCACCAGGTGGGGTGGTCGGCCACGAGAACTTTCTTGGTGAGCGGGGCGCGCACGGCGCTGGTGGTCAAAGGGGCTTCTGCGACAGCGGGGGAAGACATGGGGGAAAAGGGAGTCAGGGGACGAGGCGAGGAGGGAATAAATTTAACGGACGGCTAGGGTGCTGTGGGTCCTCGCACCGAAACTGGTTTCGGGCAGGTCGAGGTGGCGGGCGACACCCTCGACAATTTCGCGGACCTTGAAAGTCAGTCCGTCGGTCTTGGTGACGCTGCGGATGGCGGGATTGGCATAGCGGGCGCGGAGGAGCATGGCGAGCTGGCCGAAACCGTAAAGGCCCTCATCGTTCAATTCGACGACGATGACGTGCTTGTAACAGGCGAAGATGGTTTCGAGACCGTTTTGCAGCGGATGTAGATGGCGCAGATGCAACTGGGCGGCCTTGACTCCGGAGTTGCGCAAGCGGCCGACCGCCTCCCGGGCCGGACCCCAGGTGCAGCCCCAGGTGATGATGAGAACGTCGCCAGTGGCGTCACCGAAAACCTCGGGGGTCTTGAGGTCGCTGGTGACCAGCTTGATTTTCTCGCGGCGCTTGGCGGTCATTTTCATGTGAACCGCCGGGCTGCCGGAGGGGTGGCCGGCCTCGTCGTGTTCGAGCCCGGAGACGGTCGGATATTTGCCGGAGAGCATGCGCGACCCAGGTGGCGCGTGCCGGGTGAGGGCGTCTTGCGGATAGGGTAGAAAATCGGCGGGGCGATCGGAGAGGTCGGGCTTTGGGTCGACCATGATTTGTGCGAGGTCCGGTTCGTCGAAGGCCTCGATGCGGGTGGCGAGCGCCTGATCGGTGAGGATGATGACGGGCGTGCTGAATTTGCGGGCGATGCGGCAGGCCTCGAGCGCGATGTAGAAACAATCCTCGACATTTTTCGGCGACAACACGACGCGCGGCGCGTCACCGTGACTGCCGTAAATGGCCTGGAGAAGGTCGCTCTGCTCGATGTTGGTCGGCATGCCGGTGGAAGGGCCGCCGCGCTGAACGTTGATGACGATAAGCGGCATCTCGGCCATGACGGCCCAGCCAAGGGCCTCCATTTTTAACGAGAGGCCGGGGCCGGAGCTGCCGGTGATGGCAAGGTGGCCGCTGTAGGAAAAGCCCAGCGCCGTGGAGATGGCCGCAATCTCGTCCTCGCATTGCACGAAGAGGCCGCCGTATTTGGGCAGCTCGGTGCGGAGAATTTCCATGACGGAGGACCACGGGGTGATCGGGTAACCGGCGCCATGGCGGACGCCCGCGGCGATGAGGCCGTAGGTGAGCGCCATGTTGCCATCCATCGTGATTTGCGGCCGGCCGGAACCGGCACGGGTTGGGGCGGTGAAGCGGAAGAAACAGTCCCGGATGTGGTCGGCGGGATAGGCGTAGCCTGCGTCGAATGCGAGCATGGCGTTGCGGACGATGTCCTCGGCCTTGCCGCCGAAGCGCTCCTTGATCAGCGCGGCGAGTTTCGGGACTTCGAGGTCGAAAATGCGCGCCAGCAGGCCGAGCACATAGATGTTCTTGCCCTTGTCCTTGGACGAGCCGCCCACGGCCTCGACGGTTGCGCTCGTGATGGGAACCCCGATGGCGGTAAAGCGTTTGTCGTCCGGGTCGACTTTGACATGGTCGGCATCGTAGATCAGGACACCGCCGGGCCGGAGGGCGCCGATATGCGATTCGTAGCTGTGCTGATAAAACGCCACCAGCATGTCGGCGCGGTCGCCGGCGGAAAGAATCTCCCCTGAGCCCATGCGCACCTGGAAGATCGACGGGCCGCCGGAGATGGTGGACGGGATCGTCATGTAGGTCATGACCTCCTGGTCGGAGCGGCCGGCGAGGCGGGCGAGAAAACCGCCGATCGACTGGATGCCGTCCTGCGAATTGCCGGCGAGACGGATGACTACGTCCTGCAGGAAACGGGGTGTACTGCTGGAGGCCACGGTGGTGTCCGTGGACGAGGGGGTATTAGGGCTGACCATCCCTCTAACATGCGTCACTTGGGTCCATTCGTAAAGGCTGAGGTTGGCGAAACCTGCGCATTTTTTGCGGAGCTGCCGACAGTCCTTGCCAATGAGGGTATTAGCAGAGCCGTGGGCAATGTTCCGGATGGATTTGTCTGGCTAATGAAGCCCTTGGATGGAGATGAAAAAGGGGAGTCGTTGACAGGCGACGCAGGTTCATCGCCTGTCTTTGGTTTCTGCCAGAAACCCGGCTTATTCCCAGCCGATCGGCCGGCCCTTGTTCTGTTCCTGCAGCCACTTCATGAGTGGGGCGTAATATTCGACCATGGCGCGCGTCGAGAGCTCCTCGCCCGTGGCGTCCTTGAGGATTTTGCGCCAGTCCTCGGTCTTGCCCTGCACCATGATCTTCCGGAAGAAGTCGCCGACCTCCTGGCTGTTGGAATAATTGCAGCTCTGCGGCGGCTGGTGCAGGATGTGTTTTGCGATGTAGTCGTTCAGCTGGTATTTGAACACCTGCGCAATGGCGTAGGAATAATAGTAGCAGGGCGTGTCGTTGATGTGCGTCTTGGTCGCGGGGTCGCACCACTCTTCGCTGCGTTCGCTCGGCGGCTCGACACCCTGAAAGTCGCGGACGTATTGCCACCAGCGCTTGTTCCACTGGTCGGCGGGCAGATCCTTCGCGTAGATGTCTGCCTCCCAATGCGTCATCACTCCCGACGACCAGAAGATGAACGGCACGCCGGGCGCGAGTGCGTCGTTGAGCAGGAAGGCGTTTTCGTCGACCTTGAAGTCCGCGGGCAGGATGCCGAGCGACTTCAGATAAGGCGCCATGCCCGCCGCGAGGGAGGTCAGTTCGCCGAAGCCCTCATGGAAAGCCGGGTTGGCGCCCGTGCGCAGGAGCGGCGGCACATCGTCGCGCGTGTAGCCGATGAAATAATATATGTGGCCGAACTCGTGGTGCGCGGTCTTGAACCACTCCGGGTTCGACTCGATGCTCTGGAGCGAGCGCAGGTCGTTGGCGAGATCCACATGCCAGGCGGAGGCGTGGGTGTTCTTCTTGCGCGCGCTTCCGGCGGGCACCGGGTAGAGGTCGGACTTGACCCAGAACGAGTCGGGCAGTTTGGGAAAACCCAGGCCCATGTAGAATTTCTCGGCGCTGTGGGCGATCCAGTCGGGCGAGCGGTCCTTGAAGAAAGGTGTCAGGTCGGCGCCCTCGGCGAGGCCGTCCCACTCCTGCGACCAGCGGTTGTTGATCCAGTGCGCGGGGATGCGCTTCGGCACGGGCTGGTGATATTTCTCGGCCAGCTTGTACTTCACCCAGGTGTGGAGCTGCAGGTAGAGCGGACGCAGATCGTGCATGAACTGGTCGTTCAATTTCACCATCTCGTCCGTGGTCATGCCGTAACCGGCAACCTGCAGGGCGAAATAATCCGGGTAATCCAGTTCCTTGGCCACGCCGTTGCGCAGGTCGCGCAACTTGATGAGCCCGGCTTTGAGCGCCTTGCCCGAATCCTTCGAGGCTTCCCACACGGCCTGACGCTCGGCGAGGTCGGTGCTCGACTGGAGCAGGTTGTCGATTTCATTCACCGTGACCGGCTTTCCGTGCAGCTTGAACTCGAAGCCGTTGAGCGTGGACGCCTGCGCCACCTCGGCGGCGATGCGATCGGCAACGAGCTTCGGGTTGGTCATCGGACCCTCGGCTGCGTTGAGCAGGAGCTGTTCGAGCTCGCGGATCGTGAGGCTGTTCAACTCGTGGCGCTTGAGCAGCAGGGCCTTGGTCTCGTTGATGAGCGTGGGATTGCCCACGAAAGCGGCGCGGGCCTTGCTGGCGGTTTCGGAAGCGGCATCATGCACGGGCGTCACGTCGGTCGAGGCGTCCCACTGGGCGTTCGACTCGAGCGTGATCATCGCCTGATAGGTCGAATTAACGAGCGCGAGGAAACGATCGGCGCGTTCCTGTGTGGGGTTGGTGTCGGTCGCCCGGGCCCACGGGGCGAAGCCGAGCAGCACCGCGACGGCGACACTGCGGAGGAGGGGAGTAAACTTTGACATGCCCGGGAACCTACCGGTCCGCCCAAGCTTGGCAAACCCGTAGCGGCGAGGAGCCATTTCGTAGCGGCAGGCCGTCCTTGCCTGCCGGTTCCACCGGCACGAAGGCCTGTGGTCACTGATGTTTTGCCTCGACCTCTTGCTCCGGTTCGACGGTGACGCCAATGTGCAGAATGTGGCCGCCACCGCCACTGAAAACCCCGCGGGTCGGGCTGACGTCGGAATAATCCCGGCCGCGCGCCACCACGATGTGGCCTGATCCGACAAAGCAGTTGTTCGTGGGATCATAGTCCACCCAGCCGACCTCCGGGACAAAGACGGAGGCCCAGGCGTGCATGGCGTCGGCGCCGCGCAGTCGCGGCTGGCCGGGCGGTGGTTTCGTCAGCAGGTAGCCGCTGACGTAGGCCGCCGGCAGTCCATATTGCCGGACACAGCTGAGAAAAAGGTGGGCGAAATCCTGGCAGACGCCGCGCCGGGTCTGCAGCAGTTCGGCCAGTGTCGTGCCGACATCGGTGGCGGTTGGATCAAAGGTGAACGTTTCCGAGAATCTCCGGCCGAGTTGCTCAATCCAGTCCAGCAATGGAATGGTTTCCGGATCGAGGCCGTCAGCCAGCGCGGCGGCCCCGGGCAGCAGCGGCACCCGCGCGGTGGCATGCAGGTATTGCTCCAGTTCAAACTGACCCCGGTCGCGCACCAAGGTGGCGACATGGTTGCGGGCGGCGGCGAGCGGTTGGGTGATGCCGGGGAGCGGCCGGGCTTCCTCGCTGCGCCGGACCGTGCTGCGGCTGGTGACGGTCAGCGCCTGATGAGGCTCGCGGATCGAAAAAAAATGCCGGGTGTTGCCGAAGTAGTCGGTGCGCGTCTCAAGCTCCGGCGCCGGGGGCGAAATCTCGAGCTGGAAGTCGAGGCAGTCCTGCGCCGGCTCGTTGCGCGGCCGGAGTTGCAGCATCTGCCACGCGGCCGTCGCCGGCCCGCCGTGCCGGTAGGTTGTCTGGTGGGTGATGCGGATGCTGGTCATGGGAGCGATGCGATGAAATGATCCGGAGAGTAACCACTAATGCACACTAATTGCCCACTAATGGGGATGAAACTGGACGGGAAAACCGAGAAGAAACTTGGGCTATTAGTGTCAAATTAGTGAAGGTTAGTGGTTGAAAGAGCTTCTCGGGGTTTCAGCAGGCGACGGCATGGGAGAAATAAATCTGCGTGAGCCGGTCGCTCATGCCGGCCAGTCCGGCGCGCAGTTCCAGGAAAATCTCATTCGCGCGCGCGGGTTCGGCCGCCAGTTCGTCCAGCCGAGCGGCCCGCACATCACTTAGCATCCGGAAGGCGAGGGTGCGCAGTGCCGCGACGGCCTGCGGGGCGAGGTCCTCGGGCAGTGTGCCGAGGTGGGTGTGGATGCGCTCCATCTGGAAGTGCAGCCCCCGCGGGTTTTCCGGCGAGTGGAACAGCCAGTCGAGGGCCGCGGCAGTGGTGAGCGAGCCATGGAAGACACTGCGGTAGGTGGAAAGGCAGTCGGCGAGGTGCAGCACGGTCTGCAACCGGAACTCGGTGGGCGGGGTGCCGTCGGTCGGGTGCAGCAGTCCGCGCAGGAGTGCGAGCAGCTGGCCGCCACGTTCGATGCGCCGGCCGAGATCGAGAAAGCGCCAGGCCGTATCGCGGGGCATCGCCTCGGTCGTGAGACCCTCGAAGGCGGCGAGCTGCTGGCGCAGCGCGGCGCACGCCGCGGCATCGAGCAGGGCCGGGCGGCGGCGGAGCTGCCGGAGCATCTGCCACGCTTCGGGCGGCAGGCGCACCTTGATGCGATCGAGCAGACTGCCCAGGTAGTCGAGGTTGGAGGCGAGGCTGGCCGGATTGTTGCGATCGGCCGAGACATAGCGCACCAGCGAGGCCTGATGCTCCAGAGTCGCGCCCGCGGGGATCGCGGCTTCCTGCGCGCCGAGGACGAGCCGAAGCGTGTCCTCGGCCACGCCGGGATCGAGAACGGCGATTTCGTCGCGGAGCAGCGGTCCGGTTTTCTCGAGCTGGCGAACGAGCTGGCTGCAGCGTTCGAGGTAACGGCCGAGCCAGAAAAAATTATCGGCCATGCTGCTGGGCGTGGCGGCGGGGTGGCGCAGCGCCTCGGTCGTGCGCGCCGGCGGCAGGGCCGGCGTCGTGTGGGTCTTGCCCTCGTGCAGCACCCAGGTGTCCTTGCTGATGCTGCCCTGCTGGAGGGACACAATCATGTCCTCGCCCTTCGGGTTACAGCGGGTGAGGCCGCCGGGCATGACGGTGTAATCGCCTTCATGCCACGCCAGGAAAAATCTTGAGATGAAAGGCATGGGCCGCAGGGCGCCCTCGTGCCAGCCGGGCGTGGTGCCGTGCAGCACGCGTTCCTGGCCGCACCAGGCCCAGGGTTGGGCGCGGATTTCGTCGGCGAGTGCGGCCCGTGCCGCTTTGCCCATCCGGGCGCCGTAGCGGGGTGGCGGGGCGGAAGCGGTGCGGAAAACCGGTTTCACGACGAGGTCGGGCAGATGCTCAAGGATGTAGCTGAGCGGGCCGGGCTGTCCGCCCCACCAGGTGGCGGCACTCGGCAGCAGCAATTCCTCCCCGAGCACATGCCGGCACAACGGTTGCAGAAATGCCAGCAGCGCGGGTGTCTCCAGCGCGCGGGCGCCGAGCTGGTTGGCGAGGGCGACCTGGCCGCCATGCGCCGCCTGCACCAGACCGGGCACGCCGAGCAGCGAGGAGCCGTCGAGTTCCAGCGGGTCGCAGAAATCGGAATCGACGCGGCGGATGATGACATCGGTGCGCTTGAGGCCGCCCACGGTGCGCAGAAACACCTGCCGGTCGCGGGTGATGAGATCCTCTCCCTCCGTCAGCGTGTAGCCGAGGTAGCGAGCCAGATAGGCTTGCTCGAAATAAGTTTCGTTGGCGGGACCCGGTGAGAGCAGGGTGATGCGCGGCGTCTCGCGATGCGGGGAGAGCGCCTCGAGCGAGGAGCGGTAGTCGCTGAAAAACTGATAAAGCCTTTCCACCGGAGCGCGGTGGAAGATGTCGGGCAGCGCCTGCCGGGCGATGATGCGGTTTTGCAGCGAGTAGCCGAGGCCGGAGGGCGCATCAAGCCGGTCCTCGATCACCCACCACTTGCCGTCGGGGGAGCGGGCGAGATCGGCGGCGTAGGTATGCAAAAAGGCGCCGTCCGGTTTGCCGAGGCCGGCGCAGGCGCGGAGAAAATGCGGATTGGCCATGCCGAGCTTCGCAGGCAGCAGCCCCTCGCGCAGGAGCTTTTGCGGGCCATAAAGGTCGTTCAGAAGTTCGTTGAGCAGGTGGGCGCGCTGGCGGAGACCGCGCGTGATGTGCTGCCATTCGCCGGCGCTGATGAGCAGCGGCACGGCATCCAGCGGCCAGGGCTGCGCGCCCGCTTGCTGGCCGAGGTAGACGTTCATGCTCACGTCCTGTTCGACGATGGCGCGGTGGCAGGCCTCGGTGGCGGTGCGGAGTTTGGCGGCCGGGTCGGTGCCGAGAAAATCAAAGAAGCCCGCCCACGGGGCCCGCAATTTGCCGGCCGCGTCCACGCACTCGTCGAAACGGCTCGCCTTCCCGGCATAGCCGAGCGGCGCGGAACGGGTGCTGGGGATGGACGTGGGCATGGCTCAGCGGGCTGAAGTCAGGTAATTTTTTCGCGTCCTAGCAACGGTCATTTCAGAAGGAGTCGCAGGCCGGAACGAGTCAGTTGCTCAAGGTAGGGCGGGACCGCTGGGCCCGCCTCACAGCTTGCCCGAGTGCGTCTTCAAGCCAGCAAATATTAATTTCCTGTCATTCTGAGCATAGCGAAGAATCCATGCAATCGTTGATGATATCATGATCGATTTTGTGGATTCTTCACTTCGTTCAGAATGACAAACGAGCTTGTGGACACACCTCACCGCCGGGCGATGCGGTTGGGTTCGCGGAGATCAAGGGTGAACGGCAGTCCCGGGGCGACTTCGCGCGGCAGGTTGAACGGCACGCCGCCGGGTGTGTGGCCGAAGGGCACGAACCGCGCAAGCCGGCGGCTCTCGGCTTCGTAGGAATTCACCGGGAAGGTCTCGTAACTGCGACCGCCCGGGTGCGCGACGTGATAGACGCAACCGCCGAGCGAGCGCTGGTTCCAAGTGTCCACGAGGTCGAAGGTCAGAGGTGCATGCACGCCGATGGTGGGTTGCAGGGCGTTCGGCGGCTGCCACGCGCGGTAACGCACACCGGCCACGCCCTCGCCGTTGACGCCGGTCGGGTGCAGCGGGATGCGGTGGCCGTTCACCGCGAGCGCGAAGCGGTCGCCCGTGAGTCCGCGGGCCTTGACCTGCAGGCGTTCGAGCGAGCTATCCACGTAGCGCACGGTCCCGGCGGCGCTGCCTTCCTCGCCGAGCACATGCCACGGCTCCAGCGCGGTGCGCAGCTCCACCTCGATGTCGCGCTCGGCCAGATCGCCGATGCGCGGGAAGCGGAATTCAAAATGCGGCGCGAACCAGTCGGCCTGGAACGGATAACCGGCGGCGCGGAGATCGTTGATGACGTCGGCGAAATCCGTCTGGCAGAAATGCGGCAGCATCCAGCGGTCGTGGATGTCGGTGCCCCAGCGGACGAGGTCGTTCTTGTAGGGCTGCAACCAGAACTTGCTGACGAGGCCGCGCAGCAGCAGATGCTGGGCAAGGCTCATCTGCGCGTGCGGCGGCATCTCGAAGGCCCGCATCTCCACCAGGCCGAGCCGGCCGGTGGGACCGTCGGGCGAGTAAAGCTTGTCGATGCTAAACTCCGCGCGATGGGTGTTGCCGCTGGAATCGATCAGCAGGTTGCGGAACAGCCGGTCGACCAGCCAGGGCGGACACGGACCGCCGCCGACCTGGCGTTCCATTTCGCGGAAAGCGATCTCGAGTTCGTAGAGGCTGTCGTTGCGCGCCTCGTCGATGCGCGGCGCCTGCGAGGTCGGGCCGATGAACAGGCCGGAGAAAAGATAACTGAGCGACGGATGGTTCTGCCAGTAGGTGAGCAGCGAGCGCAGCAGGTCGGGCCGGCGCAAGATGGGCGAATCGGGTGGTGTCTCGCCACCGAGGATGATGTGGTTGCCACCGCCGGTGCCGGTGTGGCGGCCGTCAACCATGAACTTTTCCGTGCCGAGCCGCGTCTTGCGCGCCTCCTCATAAAGCGTGGTGGTGCGCTCCACGAGTTCGTCCCACGTCGTGCTCGGGTGCAGGTTGACCTCGATGACACCGGGGTCGGGCGTGATGGCGAGTTTGTTGAGGCGCGGATCCTTCGGCGGCGTCTCGCCCTCGATGATGATGGGCACGCCCATCTCGGTAACGGCGGTTTCAATACCGGTGACGAGATCGAGGTAGTCTTCGGTGGTCGGCACCGGTGGCATGAACACGTGCAACCGGCCGTCGCGTGGCTGCACACAGAGCGCGGTGCGGATGATGTTGGGTGCGCTCTCGCCCTGTTTCGGCCGGCGGTTCGGGTCAAGTTCCGGCGGCAGTTCGGGCAGCTTGGGCTCGGGCGTGAGGTCGCCGAGTTGCTGCGCGCGCTGGCCGGGACCAAAGCCGGCCCGGGTTGGTTCGGCGGCTCCGGCCCGGAAACGCTGACCGCTCAACTCGGGCCGCGGACGATAGGGAAATTCCTTGGGCAGCTCACCGAATTTCTGCGAAGGATCCGGCGGCCAGCTCCACGGATAATCCTTCTCCGCCACCCACGGGATGGAATCGATCGGCAGGCGCAGTCCCATCGGCGAATCGCCGGGGATGAGCCAGAGCGTGTCGTCGTCGCGCAAAAACCACGCGCCGGACATCCAGCCCGGCTGGTTGCCGCTTGGCACGCGCTTGATCGGCAGCGCATAGCCGGCGGGCACGTCGAGCCCTTCCTGGAACAATCGCGCGATACGTTCGCGCTCCTGCTTGTCCTTCAGGTTGGATTTTTCCGGCGTGACGTTCGAGGGCAGCCGGCGCTCCTTCCATGTGTAGTAGAAGACGTCCTCGTAGCCGGTCACCAGATTCTTCGGGTTGATGCCGACAACGTTGGCGATGCGCGTCGCCAGTTCCTTCGCCTCCTTGGGGCCGTGGCCGTAGTTGCGTGCCTCGTCGGCGATGAGATCGTCGTCCTTCCAGACCGGCACGCCGTCCTTGCGCCAGTAGGCGGCGAGGGCGTAGCGCGGAAGCGGTTCGCCCGGATACCATTTGCCCTGGCCGTAGTGCAGCAGGGCGCCGGGCGCGAATTTGTTCCGCAGACGCTTAATGAGCTGTCCGGAGAGATCGCGCTTCTTGTGCGAGACTGCCGTGAAGTTCCATTCGGGGCCGTCGGGATCGTCGACTGAGATGAAAGTCGGTTCGCCGCCCATGGTCAACCGGACGTCGTTCTTGACCAGGTCGGCGTCAATGGCGTGGCCGAGCGTCGCGATGTGCGACCACTGTTCGTCGGTGTAGGGCTTGGTGACGCGCGGCGATTCGTAGATGCGGGTCACGTCCATCTCGAAACCGAATTCGACCTCGGCATCGTCCACCGCGCCGGAGATGGGCGCGGCGCCGGAGGGTTCGGGCGAGCAGGCGAGGGGAATGTGGCCCTCGCCGGCGAGCAGGCCCGACGTCGGGTCAAGGCCGATCCAACCCGCGCCGGGCAGGTAGACTTCGCACCACGCGTGCAGGTCGGTGAAGTCCTTCTCCGTGCCCGAGGGACCGTCGAGGGACTTCACGTCGGACTTCAACTGGATGAGGTAGCCCGAGACGAAGCGCGCTGCGAGGCCCACGCGGCGGAGGGTGTTGACGAGCAGCCAGGCCGAATCGCGGCAGGAGCCGCTGGCGAGGGTGAGCGTCTGCTCGGGCGTCTGCACGCCGGGTTCGAGGCGGATAACGTATTTGACGAGCTGGTTGATGCGGCTGTTGAGCTCGACAAGGAAATCGATCGTGCGCCGGGGCGTGAGGTCGAGCGAGGCCACCAGCGCGGCGAACTTCGGTTTGCGCGAATGCTTGCGCAGGAAGGGACCGACCTCGACGGCGAGTTTCTTTTCGTAGGTGAAGGGAAATTTTTCGGCGTAGGGCTCGAGGAAAAAATCAAACGGGTTGTAGACCGCCATCTCGGCGACGACATCCACCGTGACGGAAAAACTCCGGACCTTTTCCGGGAAGACGAGGCGGGCGAGGTAGTTGCTGTGCGGGTCCTGCTGCCAGTTGAG
>CAZBLQ010000024.1:7897-37742 GCA_964492635.1 uncultured Oleiharenicola sp. | reverse complement strand
CGGCGACCGGGGCAGCGGGAGCTGCAGCTGGGGCGGCAGGAGCCGGTGCGGCCGGAGTCTGCGCGTGAGCGGAAAGAGCCCCGAGAGCCAGGGCGCTGAGCAAGAGGGAGATGATTTTTTGGTTCATGCGGTTGGACGGAACGTGATTAGAGGGATGGATCGAATCGCAGACAGCGGCGGGGCAACAATCAGGGTTTGGCCGGAGCCGTGGGGGGCCAATCGACACGCGACGGACCGGCCTGCCGGTGGCTGGGATCGGCAAACCAAAAAACAACCCCCAAGACGGCAAGCAGGAGCAGAATGACCAGAAAGGTCACCTGGTTGCGTGGCATTGGACGGTGTTTACGCATGACTGGGATTTCTCCAGTGCACCGGGAGTCACTTCATTTCACGGGCGGGATTTGATCGAGCGCGAGATTGAGCTGGAGGACGTTGACCGTGGGTTCGCCAAACACGCCCCAATCACGGTTGCGGGTCATTTGGGCAACGAGCGCCTGAACTTGAGCAAGCGCAAGCCCGCGGGTCTTGGCGACACGGGCAGCCTGCAGTCCGGCATTGGCAACACTGATATGCGGGTCGAGGCCGCTGCCCGAGGAGGTGACGGCGTCGGCCGGCACCGGGACGTCGGCCCCGAGGCCGTTGGCGGTGCGATAGGCGGCGACGGCCGCCTTGATGCTGTCGTTGAGCTTTTGGCTGGTCGGTCCGAAGTTGGTCCCGGAGGAACTGGTGGCGTCGTAGCCAGTGCCGGCGGCGGAAGGCCGCGGTTGGAAATATTTGTCGCTGGAGAAATTTTGGGCCAGCAGCAGCGAGCCACGCACAGCGCCATCCTTGCCCGTGACCAGACTGCCGTTGGCCTTGTCCGCGAAAAGCGCCTGCGCGCCGGCCCACACCGCGAGCGGATAAGCGCCGCAAAGCAGCACGGCGAAAACCAGCGTGAGCAGCAGGGAGGTCTTGAGTTCGACGAAGAGGGTTTTCATGGGAGGCTGGTTTCAGACGAGGTGGACCGCGTTGATCAGGACATCGATGAGCTTGATGCCGACGAAGGGAATGATGATGCCGCCGAAGCCGTAAACAAAGAGGTTGCGGCGGAGCATGGCGGCAGCCCCGACCGGCCGGTAGGCGACGCCGCGCAAGGCGAGCGGGATGAGCGCAACGATCACCAGGGCGTTGAAGATGACGGCGCTGAGGATCGCGCTCTGCGGCGAGGCGAGGCCCATGACATTGAGCGGCGCGATGGCGGGGAAGGCGCCGACGAGCATCGCGGGGATGATGGCAAAATATTTGGCGACATCGTTGGCGATGCTGAAAGTCGTGAGCGAGCCACGCGTGATGAGCATCTGTTTGCCGATCTCAACGATCTCCAGGAGTTTCGTGGGATTGCTGTCGAGATCGACCATGTTGCCGGCCTCCTTGGCCGCTTGCGTGCCGGTGTTCATCGCCACACCAACGTCGGCTTGCGCGAGGGCGGGGGCGTCGTTGGTCCCGTCGCCGGTCATGGCAACCAGATGGCCCTTGGCCTGTTCCTCCCGGATGCGGGCGAGCTTCATCTCCGGGGTCGCCTGGGCGAGGAAATCATCCACGCCGGACTCGGCGGCGATGGCGGCGGCTGTGAGGGGATTGTCGCCTGTGATCATGACCGTGCGGATGCCCATCAAGCGGAGCTGGGCGAAGCGTTCCTTGATGCCGCCCTTGACCACGTCTTTCAGCTGAATGACCCCAAGCACCTCGCGTCCCTCGGCCACAACCAGTGGGGTGCCGCCAGTGCGGGAAATGGCGTCCACCGCCTCGGTGACCGCTGCGGGGTAGCTGCCGCCCTGCGCCTCGACCCAGGCCTTCACATTCGCGGCGGCGCCCTTGCGGATATGCCGGCCGTCCAGGTCCACGCCGCTCATGCGGGTTTGCGCCGCAAAGGGAACAAAGGTTGCGTGCGGAGCGGCTATTTCGCGACCGCGCAGATTGAATCTCTCCTTGGCGAGGACCACGATACTTCGCCCCTCGGGGGTTTCGTCGGCCAGCGAGGCAAGTTGGGCGGCGTCGGCCAGCCGCTCCCGGGTGACACCGGGCGCCGGCACGAAGTCACTGGCCTGGCGGTTGCCGAGGGTGATGGTCCCGGTCTTGTCGAGCAGGAGAACATCAATGTCGCCCGCCGCCTCGACCGCGCGGCCAGAGGTGGCGAGGACATTGCGCTGGAGAAGGCGGTCCATGCCCGCGATGCCGATGGCGCTGAGCAGCCCGCCAATGGTCGTGGGAATGAGGCAGACGAGCAGCGCGATGAGCGTCGTGATGGAAAAAGCAACGTTCGCATAGATGCCGAATGGTTTCAGTGCGAGGATCACCAGAAGAAAGATGATCGTAAGCGCCGAGAGCAGAATGGTGAGGGCGATCTCGTTGGGCGTCTTCTGGCGCTGCGCGCCCTCGACCATCGCGATCATGCGGTCGATGAATGTGTTGCCGGGCTCGGAAGTGATCCGGATGACAACGCGGTCGCTGAGGACGCGCGTGCCGCCGGTAACCGCGCAGCGATCGCCGCCACTTTCACGCACGACCGGCGCGGATTCGCCAGTGATGGCTGACTCGTCGACCGAGGCGATGCCCTCAATAACGTCGCCATCGGCGGGAATGATGTCGCTGGTTTCACAGACAACCAGGTCGCCTTTGCGCAAGTCGCTGGCGGCGGCTTTTTCCTCGCGCCCGTCGCGGAGGCGGCGCCCGAAGGTCTGGGTGCGGGCGCGCTTGAGCGTGTCGGCCTGGGCCTTGCCCCGGCCCTCGGCCACAGCCTCGGCAAAGTTGGCAAAGAGCACCGTGAACAGCAGCCACAGGGCGACCTGCAGGACGTAGCCGAATGGTTCCTTGGACGTGAACAGTTGCTCGAACGTGAGCAGCGCGCCGATCAGGGTGACGAACATGACCGGGTTTTTCAGCTGCGCGCGCGGGTTGAGTTTCGTGAAGGAATCAGCGACGGCCTGCCGCAGAATCTGACGATCGAACAGGGAGAGGGCTTTGGTGCTCATGGCAAAGGAGGTGGCGGGTTATGGGTGGCGGGTCATCGGCCGGGTGTTCAGAACAGCGTGCCGGCGCCCATGAGGTAGTGCTCGACGACCGGACCCATCGCGAGGGCGGGCAGGAAGGTGAGCGCTCCCACCAGCACCACGGTGCCCACAAGAAGCACAATGAAGGTGAGCCCCTCGACCTTGAACGTGCCGGCGCTGGCCGGGACGAGTTTCTTGGCGGCGAGGTTGCCGGCCAGCGCGAGGATGGGGACGATCATCAGGAAGCGGCCGATGAGCATCGCAAGGCCACCAGTGACATTGTAGTGCCAGTCGCCGTTGCTGGGATTGCCGGTCAGGCCACCAAAGGCGGAGCCATTGTTGCCGACGCTAGAGCTGTAGAGATAGAGAATTTCGCTGAACCCATGCGGCCCGGCGTTGTTGAGCCCGGCCTGACCCCAATCGGTCACGCTGGCCCAGGCTGTCCCAGCGAGGATGGTGGCGGACAAGACCATCAAAACGAGCATGACCAGTTTCACGTCGTAGGCCTGGATCTTCTTGCCCAGGTATTCCGGCGTGCGACCGACCATCAGGCCGGCAATGAACACGGCGAGGATCACGAAGATCAGCATGCCGTACAGGCCGGCGCCGACGCCGCCGAAGATGACTTCGCCGGTTTCGATGTTGAAGAGCGGCACGAGGCCGCCGAGCGGCGTGAACGAGT
This sequence comes from uncultured Oleiharenicola sp., assembly GCA_964492635.1. GTDB lineage: Bacteria > Verrucomicrobiota > Verrucomicrobiia > Opitutales > Opitutaceae > Lacunisphaera. Next base: position 34,031 of record CAZBLQ010000024.1, on the reverse strand, counting down.
CGTGCATGGCGTTGACCGCGCCGCACGAGGCATCGGTCGTGATGGTGGCGAAGAGCGCGGAGTTGAAAATGCCGAAGCGCACCTCCTTGCCCTCCATGTTGCCGTCGGCCGCGGCCACGCCGAGTTTCTGGTGAATCGGATTACCGCTGGCCTCGGCCTGCCAGCAGACGAGCACGCCGGCGACAAACATGGCAAACATGGCGCCCCACACGGCCCAGCCATGCCGCTGGTTTTTAACCATGCGACCCAAAAACCAGGTGAGGGCGCTGGGGATGGCAAAAATAGAGAGCATCTGGAGAAAGTTGGATAGTGGGGTCGGATTTTCGAACGGGTGCGCCGCGTTGGCGTTGGCATAGCCGCCGCCATTGGTGCCGAGCATTTTGATGGCGACCTGTGACGCCATCGGGCCTTGGACGATGGTTTGCGTGTCGACGGACTGGTCGACCATGACGGGTGTTTTGCCGTCCGCGGCCATGACCGGCTGGCCCTTGTCGTCGGTCTTCGGAACCTGGATGGTATAGGGCTCGAATGTTTTCGCGACCGTGTAGGGCTTGAAATTCTGAATCATGCCCTGCGAAACGAGCACCAGTGCAAACACGACGCTGACCGGCACCAGCAGGTAGTAGGTGACGCGCACGGTGTCAGTCCAGAAGTTGCCGATGGTCTGCGCTGTCTGCCGCGCGATGCCGCGCACCAAGGCCGCGGCAATGGCAATGCCGACGGCGGCCGACGTGAAGTTATGAATCGTCAGCGCCACCATCTGCGAGAAATACGACATGGTCGATTCACCGCTGTAGTTCTGCCAGTTGGTGTTCGTCGTGAAACTGGCCGCGGTATTGAACGCGAGTCCCGGAGCAAGGCCGGGCAGGTTTTGCGGGTTGAGCGGCAGGTGGTCCTGGTAGCGCAGGATGAAATAAGTGAACAGCATCCCGACGAGGCTGAACGCCAGCATTGCGCTCGCGTAGCCGATCCAGCCCTGCTCGTTGGCGGGATCGATACCACAGACACGATAGGTGAGCCGCTCGAAAGGTTTGACCACGGGATCGAGCCAGGTCTTGCCGCGGGCATCGAGCACCTGCACGAGATAAAGCCCGAGCGGTTTCGTAATGAGCAGCAGCGCGCCCACATAGAGCGCAAATTGGAGCCAGGCATTCGGATTGTTCATGGCGGGAGCCGGTCAGAATTTTTCGGGACGGAGCACCGCCACGACGAGGTAGACGAGAAGGGCGAGTGCGATCAGTGAGATGAGGATGATTTCCATAAGGGAAGGCGGCGGGTAGACTCAGTTCAGCGCACCTTTTCGCAGAAATAGGTGTAGGCGACGCAGAGGACGAAAAAGGTCACGGAAAGGGCGATGAAGATAAAGTCGCTCACAGACGGTCCTCCCGGTTGGAGCCGGCCGGAGCGGCACGGCGCAAGTAGTTCGAGTTCATGCCAGCACAATAGCCGCGTTCACCCGGCAGACCTAGTTAACAAGTGGCCCCAAACCGTTAAGAAAACATTAACGCCGGGTCAGACTGACTCGTGCCCAAGGTCTTCGCTCGAAAAACTGTCCGGAAAAGTAACCGGCCTAGGCTTGCGACAGGGCTTTTTTACCGAAAACCTCTCGCTTGACACCCCCACCCACTCCCCTGACTTTGGCCCTCTTTTTGCCATAAAACTATGAAACCTACATTCCGCCCCCACCGCAAGAAACGCGCCCGCAAGATCGGTTTTCGCGCCCGCAAATCCACCCGCGGCGGCCGCAAGGTTCTGGCCAGCCGCCGCCGCAAAGGCCGTAAGCGGCTCACGGTTGTTTAAGATGAACCTGCGCGCCGTGCAACGGCTTCGGCGCAACGACGACTTCCGCGCCGTTCGTGAGCAGGGCCGCCGCACTGACTGCGGGGCTTTTCTCCTGACTTGGCGGCTGCGTCCCGCGGGCTTTCCCGCCGCTCCCGTCCGCGTGGGGGTCGTTGCCTCCCGGGCTTCCGTAGGTAATGCCGTCCACCGCAACCGGGCCAAGCGCCGCCTCCGCGAAATCTATCGCCGCCATCAATCTCTCGTCCCTCCCGGCCTCGACCTTGTGCTGACCGCCCGCCTCGCCCTGCTCCGTCTCGAATTCTCCGAAGTGGAGCAAAGATTTATCAATGCCTGCCGCAAGCTCGCCTTGGCTACGCCCTCGCCCAATGTCTGATCCTTTTCAGTCTGTCATCCTGAACAACGTGGAGGATTCAAGTCCTTTTGTGGGCGGGGTGCCCCCACCCCGCGATTCTTCGATTGCCTGTGGATTCTTCGCTGCGCTCAGAATGACAAAAAACTGGCGTGCTCGTCTCCTTGTTCTGCGAAGCCTTGGCGAAGTAGGACCTGTCCGCACCGTCAGCGGGCTCGTCTGGATTTATCAGTTGACCGTTTCGCCGGCCCTCGTGGTCCTGAACCCCGCTTGTGGCTGTCGTTTCGCCCCCACCTGCTCGCACTATGCCCGCGAGGCGCTGCACGAACACGGTCTGGTCCTTGGCCTGTTTTTCACTTTCCGCCGGCTGGTCAAATGCGGGCCCTGGCATCCGGGCGGCATCGATCCTGTTCCGGCCCGCCGACATCCGGTTTGCACCAAAGTTTCCGCCGCCTAATTCCTTTTCTTCATGGACAAAAAAAACACAGCCATCGGTGTGCTGCTCCTCCTCGCCGCCATGGCGAGCTTCTACTTCACCGCCCGGCTTGCCCCCCCGCAGCCCGCCGCCGCTCCCACCTCCACCGCCACGAGCGGCAGTCCGCTGGCCAAAAACGAGGCTCCGCCGGCCGGGCCGGCGCATTCACCGGGCGACGCCACCCTGTCGCCTGGAAAACCCGCCGTTGATGCCCCGGCAGAATACGTCACCCTTGCCAATGATTTCATCGAGGTGAAACTGACCACCCTAGGTGGTGCCATCGATTCCATCGGTCTGAAGAAACACCTCGCGAACAAAGGCAAGCCCGGGCTCTACACGCTCAACACCCCGCAGGCTGCGCCGGCGCTCAGCCTCGCGGATTTTCCCGGTGCCGACCGTCACACAGCTTATGCCCTGGTTTCGCATACCGCCACCGAGGTGGTTTACCGCGCGGTCGCCGACGGTCTGGAGATCACCCGCCGCTACTCGCTGGCCAAGTCCGCGGGACAGGATGACTACCAGGTCCGCCACGAAACCACCTTCCGCAACCTGACCGACAAGGTGCTGCCGCTCCCCCGCGCCTCGTTCAACCTCGGCACCGCCGCCCCGCTCAACGAAAACGACCTGGGCCTCTACCTCAACGCCGGTTATTCGGACGGCCAGGATGCCACGTTCGTCGCCCGCAGCGCCCTCGAGGGCGGCGGTTTTTTCAGCAACAACCCGCCACCGCCTTATCTCGACCGCCCCGCCACCATCGCGTGGGCCTCGGTGAAAAACCAGTTCTTTGCCATGGTCCTCACCCCGGACCAGCCCGGGACCGGCGTGCGAATCGAGCGGGTTAAACTCAATCAACTGGCGCCCGATACGGATCGGAAGGCTTACGGCATCACCGGTTACGCGCAATTTGAGATCAAGCCGATTGCGCCCGGGGCCTCGGTGCTCTTCGGCGCCAGTTACTACGCCGGCCCCAAGGAATACAAGCGGCTCTCCAACTCCGATATTTTCAAGCACGGCGAGGAGAAGATCATGCAGTTCTCCACCGGCTTCGGGAAGGTCTTTTTCTCGGGCTTCTTTGCCCCCTTGCTGCTGACTCTCATGACTTGGTTCCACTCGTGGATTCCCAACTGGGGCTGGTCCATTGTCATCACCACGCTGTTCCTGAAGACCGTTTTCCTGCCGTTCACCCTCGCCGCCTCTCGTTCTGCCAAGCGCATGGCCAAGCTCAACCCGCTCATGCAGGCCATGCGCGAGAAATACAAGGACAACCCGCAGAAGATCCAGACCGAGACCCTCAGACTGTTTAAGGAAAACAAGGTCAACCCGCTCGGCGGCTGTATTCCCATTCTGATTACGATGCCGTTCTTCATCGGCTTTTTCACCATGTTGCAAAGTGCATCCGAGTTGCGCTTCGCCTCGTTTCTGTGGGCTTCCGATCTTTCGTCCCCCGACACCGTTTTCTCCCTCGGGGCCGTCTCTCTGCCGCTGCTGGGCCTGACCCACCTGAACCTCAACATAATGCCGCTGCTGATGGGCGCCACGATGATTTATCAGATGCGGCTCACGCCCACGCCAACCACGGACAACGCCCAAGCCACCATGATGAAAGTCATGCCGTGGATGTTCACGCTCTTCTGCTACAACTTCGCCTCCGGCCTAGCGCTTTACTCGACAATCAACGGTCTTTTCACCATCGGCCAGCAGATGGTCATCAACCGCCTGCCCGAGGTGCAGCTCCCGGCCGCCGGGGCGCCCGGGGCGCCCGGGACGATGAAGAACGTTACACCCAGGAAGAAAAAGTAACGAGTAGTGAGCAGCGGGTAGCGAGCATGTCGCACCCGCGCTTATATCTACTCATTACTGGCTACCCGCTACTCCTTCCCCATGGCCGGCCATAACAAGTGGTCCAAAGTCAAACGCCTCAAGGCCGTCACTGACGCGCGCCGGGGCAAGATTTTCTCGCGGCTTTCCCGCGACATCACCATGGCGGCCAAGGGCGGGGGCGGCGACGTGGAGGGCAACGCCCGGTTGCGCACACTCGTGCTCAAGGCCCGCGAGGCCAACATGCCCGCCGACAATGTAGATCGCGCCATCAAGAAGGGCACCGGCGAACTGCCTGGCGTGGTGTTCGAGGAGATGACTTACGAGGGCTATGGTCCCGGCGGCGTGGCTTTCATCATCCAGGCCACCACCGACAACAAGCAGCGCACCGCCAAGGAAGTGCGCGCGGCGTTCAACGAGTTCGGCGGTAACCTCGCGCAGCCCGGCGCCGTTGCCTTCCAGTTTCTTCACGCCGGTCAGTTCCTGATCGCGCAAGGCCGGACCTCGGAGGACAAACTCATGGAAGTTGCGCTCGAAGCCGGCGCCGACGACATCATCACAACTGAACAAGGCTTCGAGGTGCGCTGCAGCATCCATGCCTTCGACCAGGTGGCGCACGTGCTTGAACAGGCCGGCATCAAGCCCGACTCAGCTGAAATTGCCTACATTCCAGTGGTCACCATTCCGGTCACGAACCTCGATGCTGCCCGGACCATCTTGAAGCTGCAGGAAGCGCTCGACGAAGACGAAGATGTGCAGGCCGTCTTCTCCAACGAGGAAATGGACGAGGCCGTCAGCGCCGCCGCGGGCAGCTGAAGCTCAGTTGCCCGATGTGAATTGCGCCACCTGCCGGGTGAGCGATTTTTCCAGGCTGCCACAGACCAGCTCGCACAGCCTCGGAATGGTCGGGTCGGAAATCTTGTAGAAGACCTGCAGCCCGTCCTTGCGCCGGGACAGGATGTGCGCCCCGGTCAACGTCTGCAGATGCCGCGAAATGTTCGCCTGCGTGCCCTCGACCGCCCGGACGAGCTGGCCGACATTCTTCTCCCCGTCGAACAGGGACTGGATCAGGCGCAGGCGCATCGGCTCGGCCAGCACCGCAAAGCGGCGAGCGACAATTTCGAGCGCGTGCTCGTTCAAGGGCGTCGGGCGGGTCATGCCGCCAGCAAATGGCGGCTTGACAATAAATCAAGTATATACGCATATGCTCATATATTATGAAAATCGAAGGCTTCATCCGCGTCCTGGCCGGCTCCATGGTCCTCGTGAGCGTGGCGCTGGTTTATTTCGTCAGCCCGTGGTGGCTGCTGCTCACCTGCTTCGTCGGCCTCAACCTTATCCAGTCGGTGTTCACCGGGTTCTGCCCGCCCAGCCTTGTCCTGCGCAAGCTCGGCTGGCTGGGCGGGGACGGCGTCATTCACTGGGGCGGCCGGCCGGACCAAAGCTGACCCGCCCATGCTTTCCCGCCTTGCCGCGCTCGCAACCTGCGTGCTGTTCCTCGCCGGGTGCCGCCGGCCCGGACCGGCATCATCCGCCACCGCCGGTCCCCTCGTGCCGGTTCACACAATCCGCGTTGCTTCCGAACGGACCGGCCTGCTGGCTGAGGTTCCCGCCACCATCCGCCCGGCCGGGCGGGCCGTGATTGCCGCCCGGCTTACCGGCACCATCGCCTCCCTGCCCTGGGGCCTGGGCCAGTCCGTCCGCGCGGGTGAATTGTTGCTCAGCCTTTCCGCCCCGGAAACCGAAGCCCGGGTCCGCCAGGCGCAGGCCCAGCTGGCGGAAGCCACCCGCGCCACGGAACGTGAACGCACCCTCGTCGCCAAGGGGGTCAACCCGCCTGATTCACTCCGCGACGCGGAGGACCGGCTCCGTTTTGCCCAGGCCTCGCTCGCCGAGACCGAGGCCATGCTGGCTTACGCCACCGTCCGCGCCCCGTTTGACGGGGTGGTGACCGAGAAGCATGTCCTGCCGGGAGATCTCGCCACCCCGGGGCTGCCCTTGCTGGTTATCGAGTCAACCCAGCATCTCCGCGCCGAAGGCACCATTCCCGAACGCCTCGCCGCCAATCTGCACATTGGCGACACCTTGAGCGTGGCCTTCGATGACACTCCCGCGCCGGTGACCGGAAAAATCGAAGAACTCTCCTCGGCGGCTGACGCTGTCAGCCGCTCCCTGCTCGTCAAAGTAACCTTGCCGGCCGGTTCCGCCCGCTCGGGCCAGTTTGCCCGCCTGCTCGTGCCGGCTGGTGAGACTGACGCCCTGCTCGTGCCGGTGGAGGCGGTCAGCCGTTTCGGCCAGATGGAACGCGTCTTTGTCGTGGACAACGGCCATGCGGTGCTGCGGCTGGTGAAAACCGGCCGCGTTTCCGGAGGACGCATCGAGCTTCTGGCCGGGGTGAGCGCAAGCGAGCAGGTCGTCCTCGCCCCGTCTGCCGCGCTACGCGACGGCGCGCCAGTGGCTGTGCAACCATGAGCCGGCCGGCGGATAAAATCCCGCGGGGCCTGGCCGCCCGGCTGGCGGCGACCTTTGCCGATTCATCGCTGACCCCGCTGGCGGTTCTCGCCTCGCTGCTCCTGGGTGTCTTCGCCGTGCTGATGCTGCCGCGCGAGGAGGAACCGCAGATCAAGGTGCCGATGATCGACGTGCTGGTCGCCATGCCCGGCGCCACGGCGCACGAGGTTGAGAACCGGGTCACCCGCCCGATGGAAAAACTCCTCTGGGAAATCCCCGGCGTCGAATATCTCTACTCCACCTCGAGCCCCGGCAGCTCGTTGGTCATCGTGCGCTTCAAGGTCGGCTCCGGCCTCGAACAAAGCCTGGTCCGTCTCAACCAGAAACTGCAGGCCAATTACGATCGCATTCCGCCGGGCGTCAGTGCGCCGCTTATCAAGCCGCGGACGATTGATGACGTGCCCGTGCTGGCCCTCACCCTGCACAGCCGCACCAAGGATCATCTCACCCTGCGCCGGCTGGCCGCCCAGCTCGACGACGCCGTCAAGGCCCTGCCCGATGTCGCCGAGACCACTCTCATTGGCGGGGTGCGCCGCCAGCTCCGCGTGCAGGTTGACCCAGTCAGGCTGGCCTCGCACCAATTCACCCTGGACGACCTGACCAACGCCATCCGCGCCGCCAATCAACGCACCCAGAGCGGCGCCCTGCCCTCCGCCAACCGTGAAATTCTGATCGAGACCGGCACCTATTTTCGCGATGCCGCCGATGCCGGCTCACTGGTGCTCGGAACCTCGCAGGGCCGTCCCATCTACCTGCGCGACGTCGCCAATGTCACCGATGCGCCTTCGGAGCCCGTTGATTACGTGTTGCACGGCCGCGGCGGCCCGGCCGGTGGCGCCGAGGAGGCGGCCGTCACCCTCAGCCTCGCCAAGCGGCCCGGCGCCAACGCCGTGACCGTAGTGCACGAGGTGATGCAAACCGTGACGCGGCTTCGCGGCGTGCTGCTGCCCGCGGACGTGGAGATCGCCGTCTCGCGGGATTATGGCGCCACGGCGAGCGAGAAATCCAATGAACTCCTCTTTCATATGGGCCTCGCCATCTTTGGCGTAGCGGTGCTGATTCTTCTGTTTCTCGGCTGGCGCGAGTCGCTTGTCGTGCTGCTGGCCATTCCGGTCACCCTCGGCCTCACCCTGCTTGTTTTCTATCTATATGGTTACACGCTGAACCGCATCACGCTGTTCGCGCTGATTTTCTCGATCGGCATCCTGGTCGACGACGCGATCGTGGTGGTGGAAAACATCGTGCGCCACCTGCGACTGCCTTCGTCCCGTGGCTGCAGCCTGCACGACATCGCCGTGGCCGCGGTGGGCGAGGTCGGCAATCCGACCGTCCTGGCCACGTGGGCCGTCATCGCCGCAGTGCTGCCGATGGCTTTCGTCGGCGGTCTGATGGGGCCGTACATGCGCCCGATCCCGGTTGGGGCGAGCGCCGCCATGCTGTTCTCCCTGATCGTGGCGTTCACTGTCACCCCCTGGGCGGCGCTCCGCGTGCTCGGCCGGCATCATCTGCGTTTCACCGCCGCCCATGAGGCCAACCTGCATGATGCGGTGCCCGACACCTTCTTCACCCGGCTGTATCATCGCATCATGGGGCCGATGATTGCGCATCCCCACTGGCGCTGGAGCTTTCTCGGCGGTGTCCTCGGGCTGCTGCTGGCTGCGTTCGCGCTGGTCGGCCTCGGCGCCGTGAAGATCAAAATGCTGCCGTTCGACAACAAGTCGGAATTCCAGGTGATTTTGAACATGCCCGAGGGCAGCACGCTCGAGGCCACCGCGCGCGTCGCCCGCGAGCTGGCCGCCGCCGTGCGCACGGAGCCCGAGGTGCGCGACTACCAGATCTACGCCGGCACGGCGGCACCCTTCAACTTCAACGGCCTGGTCCGCCACTATTTCCTGCGGCGCGGCGCCAATGTGGCCGACCTGCAGGTGAACCTGCTGCCCGGCCACGAGCGAGCGGCCCAGAGCCACGACATTGCCACACGCGTCCGCCCGCGGCTGGCGGTCATTGCGGCAAAATATGGGGCGCGGCTGGCGGTGGCCGAGGTTCCACCCGGGCCGCCGGTGCTGCAGACGCTTGTCGCGGAAATCTACGGGCCGGGCGAGGAGGCCCGGCTCGCCCTGGCCGCGCGCGTGAAACGGATTTTTGAAAGTACCGCCGGGGTCGTCGACATCGACTGGTATGTGGAGGAGCCGCAGCCCACCGTGCATCTGCGCATCGATCGCACCAAGGCCGCGCTGCACGGCATCAGCGAGGAGACCATCGCCCGGACCATCCGGACTGCCGTGAGTGGCGTCAAGGTGGACCTGCTCCACCAGCCGGCCGAGCGCGAGGACGTCGACATCATCCTGGAATTGCCCCGGGCCATGCACAGCCGCGCGGAAGATCTGCTGGCCCTGCAGGTGCGCTCCGACCACGACGAGGTGGTCCGCGCCGGTGAACGTCCGCTCGTGCCGCTGGGAGAACTTGTCTCGCTCGACCACACCACCAGCGAACGCAATCTCTACCGCAAGAATCTCCGTCCCGTCATTTATGTGACCGGCGATGTCGCCGGCTCGGTCGCCAGCCCGGCCTACGCGATCTTGGCCATGAACCGCGCGCTGGCGCAGCTCGACGGTCGCGAGTTTGGCGGCACGCAACCACGCCTCGCGGTCTATAACGCCGTGCAGCCGGATTCCGAGCTGGAGCCCGCGATCAAATGGGACGGCGAATGGCAGGTGACCATTGAGGTTTTCCGTGATCTCGGCCTGGCTTTCGCGGCGGTGTGCATCCTGATCTACATGCTCCTCGTCGGCTGGTTTAAGAACTACGTGACACCGTTCATCATCATGCTGGTCATCCCGCTTTCCCTGATCGGCATTCTGCCGGCGCACGCTGCCCTGGGCGCGTTCTTCACCGCCACATCGATGATCGGTTTCATGGCCGGGGCGGGTATCGTTGTGCGCAATTCGATCATTCTGGTCGATTTCATCGAGCTGCGCAGGGCGCAGGGCCTGCCCTTGGCCGAGGCCGTGATCGAGGCGGGGGCGGTGCGTTTCCGCCCCATGCTGCTCACAGCGCTGGCGGTTATCGTCGGCGCCTCGGTCATTCTCAACGACCCCATTTTTCAGGGCCTCGCGCTTTCACTCATGGCCGGGGAGGTCGCGTCACTGCTCATCAGCCGCTTTGCCGTGCCTGTGCTCTATTATATGGTATTCCGCCACCCTGCATTCATGAAAGCCGGCGTCTCCTCATGAACTTCCTGCTTTCATTCGACCCCGGTTCTCCTCCGCCCCGCGCCAATATGCGCTGATTTTCACCCCGATAACCCCAACCTATCCCGCCCATGAAAGCCAATGTTGGTTCCATTGATCGAGTCATCCGCATCATCGCCGGCCTCGCCATTCTTGGCGCCGGCTGCTACTTCAAATCCTGGTGGGGCCTTGTCGGCTTCGGGCCGCTACTGACGGGGATCATTCGCTTCTGTCCGGCTTATCTGCCGTTCGGCCTCAGCACCTGCCGCCGGAAGGAGAATGATGTCCCGGACATGGCGGCGTGATCAAAGGCCAAAAGCTGTCCGCAGTGGAATCAGACCCCCGGTTCGTCAGCCGAGTTTTGTGGCGGGCCTTGAATCGGTGCTACCGTGTGCCGCGGCGATGTCCTTCTCGCGCCCGCCGCAGTATGAAACTTCATCCGCCGCATTATCCGCCCTATATCCCGGCCGCGTTTTTTGCTTTCGGCGGTCTCGTGCAATATCCTGATCCAGCATGAACATTCTGACGCTTTCACGCCTTCAGTTTGGGTTCACAATCTCGTTTCACTACCTTTACCCACCGCTCAGCATCGGGCTCGGTTTGCTTCTGGTGGCGACGGAGGCTCTCTGGCTGAGGACGAAGAATCCTCTCTATCACCAGATGGCGCGGTTCTGGACGAAAGTCTTTGCACTCACCTTCGCGATCGGCGTGGCCACGGGCATTGTGATGGAATTCGAGTTTGGCACCAATTGGGCGACTTACTCCCGCTATGTCGGCGACGTGTTTGGCAGCGCGCTCGCGGCCGAAGGCATCTTCGCGTTCTTCCTGGAGTCGGGTTTTCTTGCCGTGCTGCTCTTTGGCTGGGACCGGGTTGGGCCCAAAATGCATTTCTTCGCGACGTGCATGGTGGCGCTGGGGGCCCACTTCAGCGCGATCTGGATCGTGGTGGCCAATTCCTGGATGCAAACCCCAGCGGGTTTCCACATCGTCGGCGAGGGTCTGCATGCCCGGGCCGAGGTCACGGATTTCTGGGCCATGGTCTTCAATCCTTCCTCCATGGAGCGGCTCAGCCACACGATCGTCGGCGCGTGGCAAGCCGGCGCCTGGCTGATGGTGAGTATCGGCGCGTGGTACCTCCTGCGGAAACAGCATCGGGCTTTTGCGCGCGCGTCGATGAAGCTCGGCCTCGCGCTGTCACTCACGGCGTCGGTGCTTACGCTCGTCACCGGGGACCGCAGCGCCGGCGGTGTCGCCCGCAATCAGCCGGCCAAGTTCGCCGCCCTGGAGGGACTTTGGGAAACCGGCCCGCGGGCTTCCGTGCATGTCGCCGGCTGGGTTGATGCGAAGACCGAGACCACCCACGGCCTCGCGGTGCCGGGCCTGCTCAGTTGGCTCGCCTTTGGTGACACGGCGAAGCCGGTGACCGGCCTGCGTGACATTCCCAAGGACGAACGCCCGCCGGTCAACTTCACCTTCCAGCTCTTTCATCTCATGGTTACCATTGGTTTCGCGATGATTGGCCTCTCGCTGTGGGCGGTTTGGGCGTTGGCGCGCGGTACGCTCGAGAATTCCCGCGCGCTGCTCTGGTTGCTCGTCATCTCGGTACTTGGCCCGCAGATCGCCAACCAAGCGGGCTGGTGGGTGGCCGAGGTCGGCCGGCAACCGTGGATTGTCTACAAGCTTCTCCGCACCTCGCAGGGCCTCTCCGCGGTTGTTTCCGCCAACCAGATCGTCGCTTCGATGATCATGTTTACGCTGGTCTATCTGCTGCTGTTCGCCGCCTTCGTCTTTCTCCTGAATGAAAAGATCCAACACGGCCCGGATGAGGCCGACCTGCAACCCATGGGCAAGCTCGCCCTTGGTTTCAAGGGCGCCAGGGGAGGTGCCGCGTGAATTTCGGCAGCCTTGATCTCAATACCGTGTGGTTCGTCCTCGTCGGGGTGCTTTTCACCGGATACGTCATCCTTGACGGTTTTGACCTCGGGGTCGGCGTGCTGCACCTGCTTGTTGCGCGCCGCGATGAGGAACGGCGGGTGTTCCTCAACGCCATCGGCCCGGTCTGGGATGGCAACGAAGTCTGGCTGGTCACGGGCGGCGGCGCCCTCTTCGCCGCGTTTCCGAATGTCTACGCCACCGTCTTCTCCGGTTTCTATCTCGCCTTCATGGGGCTGCTCTGCGCGCTCATTTTTCGCGCCGTCGCCATCGAGTTCCGCAGCAAGCACGCCTCGCCGCGGTGGCGGTGCTTCTGGGATCGCAGCTTCGCCCTCGGCAGCCTCGGCTCGACCTCGCTCATCGGCATCGCCATGGGCAACATCGCCTGGGGGGTGCCGATTGACGCCCAAGGCGAGTTCGCGGGAACCTTTCTCGGGCTGCTCCATCCCTACGCGCTGCTGATGGGAGTGACGACCGTCGCGCTGTTCTCGATGCACGGCGCGATCTACCTTGTCCTCAAGACCGAGGGTGAACTTCAAGCGCGCCTCCGGGCGTGGGTCAACCCGCTCATCATCGCGTTCATTCTCAGCTACGTCATCCTGACGCTCGCCACGCTGCTCTATGTGCCGCACGTCACCGAGGCGTTTCGCCGCGAGCCGTGGTTCTCCGCGCTGGTTGTGCCCGTCGTGCTGGCGATCGCCAACATCCCCCGCGAGGTGAACCGCGGCCGCGAGTTCTTCGCCTTTCTCTCCTCCTGCGCCGCGATGGCCGGCCTCATGGCGATCTTCGGCGTCGGCAACTATCCTTACCTCGTCTACAGCCAGCCGCTCCCCGCGCACAGCCTCACCGCCTTCAACGCCGCCTCTTCGCCGAAGACGCTTGGCATCATGCTCACGATCGCGCTCATCGGCCTGCCCGTGGTGCTCGCCTACAGTGTCAGCATCTACTGGATCTTCCGCGGCAAAGTGCGGATCGACCGGATGAGTTACTGAATCCGGGGCCCCACCGCCTCGCTCCCCTGCATCGCAACCGTCCCTCGCCTCGCTGGAAATGAGTTTTGATTTTCGCACAATTTGCGGCGTTGAGCCCGACCGGCCGGCGCATCGCGTGGCGAGTTTTCTGATGCCACTTGGCGCGGTCGCCGCATTGCTGCCCTGGACGCCGCCGTGGGCCGCGTTGCTTGCAGGCACGGTGCTCGCGCTCACCCTCGGCAATCCGTGTGCCGGTGCCGCTGACCGGGCCGCAAAGTGGCTGCTGCAAGTTGCCGTTGTGGGCTTGGGCGCCGGCGTAAATCTCGCCGTGGTCGCCCGTGTTGGTGGCCAGGGCCTCGGCTACACGCTTGCGGGCCTGGTTGCGACCTTCGCGCTCGGCGCCTGGCTCGCCGGCCGGCTTGGCGTCGGGGCCAAGGTTGCCGCGCTTATTTGCGCGGGCACGGGGATCTGCGGGGGCAGTGCCATCGCCGCCGCGGCACCGGCCATCGGCGCCAAACCCGAGGAGACATCCGCCGCACTCGCCGTCGTGTTCCTGCTCAACGGAGTCGCGTTGCTTGTCTTTCCCGTTGTGGGCAGCTGGGCCGGTCTTGATGCCCACCAATTCGGCCTGTGGTGCGCGCTGGCGATTCATGATACGAGTTCCGTCACCGGCGCAGCCTTGACGCACGGCCGGGAAGCGCTGGCGATCGCAACCACCGTGAAACTCGCCCGGGCCTTGTGGATCGTGCCGGTCGCACTCGCTCTCGGCGCCTGGTTCCAACGCGGCGCCGGCCCGCGCGCCAAATGGGGCAGCGTGCGCGTGCCGTGGTTCATCGCCGGATTCGTCGCCATCTCGACGGTCTTCACCTTTGTGCCCGCCCTGCAACCGGCGGCAAAGATCGTCGGCGCGATCTCCGGTGCGCTCCTCACCCTTACCCTTTTCCTGATCGGCACCGGTCTGAGTCGCGCGGTCGTCCGCACCGTTGGCACGCGCCCGTTGATCCACGCATCGCTGCTATGGATCGCCATTGGCGGAGCCAGTCTCGCCGCCATTCTCGTTGGTTTGATCCACTGACCAAATAAAGCCCGGTTGGGACAAAGGCTGCAGTGCTCCTCATGGCCGGCGAGGCCGCATCTTGGCTCATCAACCGGTTCGCCGTGCCGGTTATTTACTGCATGTCCTTCCGTTCCGCAGCTCGTTGGGTCAATGCGCTGCGCGTATCTTGTGGGCGTCAAACCTGATGACTTGCCGTCTTTCGGGTGTATACTGCCGGTATGAGGCTACCCCGACTGCTCCTGCTTATTATCGTTGGTCCCCTGGTCTGCCCGGCTGCGGATCCCGTCCATCCCGGTGACCCGGCGGTGACGTGGATTGATCCCGCCGATCCCAGTCTTGCGGGCATCCGCCGGGTGGGTGAACCGGTGATCGCCCGCATCGGCAGCACTTTGATTTTTGAAGTCGAACGCACGATTGCGGACAAGGGTGTCGCCGGGGCGGTCGAAGTCTTGCATCTGAAAAACCTGGTTCTGCCCACGCCTGCCCCGGGTCAGCCCCGGGTCACGGCCATCAAGCGCACCAGTCTGCTCATCCGCAATCCGGACAATGCGCCGGACGCTGCTGATCGCGCCGCTCTCGAAAAATTTAAGGCGGCACTCGAGGACGGAAATGACCTACCAAAACTTCTTTTTCAGCGGCTCGACCGCCCCGATACGCCACCGGAATGGCGGATCTATCAGCCGATCAGCACTCAGCCGCAATGCGTCAAATGTCACGGCCCGGTGGAAAGCCTGCAACCCGAGGTCAAGGCTTCACTGGCCCGGCTTTTTCCCGGGGATCAGGCTGTCGGTTACCCGGTCTATGGCTGGCGCGGCTTCATCCGCCTGTCGCTGGCTGCCGCGGAACCTGTCGCCCCGGCCAAAACCAAGTAGCCGGCTTTCCCTCGGCTTGCGTTTCCCGGGTGGCGGCTCATTTTTCCCTTTCGTTTTTCCTTTATGAAAAAAATCCTTTCGTTGTTTTCGCTTTTTGTCGTCGCTGTGTTTGCGGCCGAAGTGCCCAAAATCACCCCGCAGGACGCGGCCGCGCTGGTCACCGCGGGCAAAGCGGTGCTCATCGATGTTCGCGAGCCGGCCGAGTGGGCCGAGTCCGGGGTCGCCGCCCCGGCCGTCCTGCTGCCCAAAAGCGATTTCGACGGGGACCAGAAGCTGTGGAAGGACTTCCTCGCCAAATCCGGCGACAAGCAGCTCATCCTTTATTGCCGCAGCGGTCATCGCGCCGGGGTCGTTGGCGCAGCCCTCGCCGGGAAGGGCCTGAGGACTGCCACGGCCGGCGGCTT
Source organism: uncultured Oleiharenicola sp. (assembly GCA_964492635.1). GTDB lineage: Bacteria > Verrucomicrobiota > Verrucomicrobiia > Opitutales > Opitutaceae > Lacunisphaera. The sequence goes on along the minus strand of CAZBLQ010000024.1, from coordinate 18,612 downwards.
CAAGGACTGGGAGGCCGCCGGCCTGCCCACCCGCAAGGTCGAAGCCGCCAAACCCTGAACCGCCCGGACGCCCAAGTATACTATTAGTTGACATCCGGGTGAAGCCGCACCCGGGGTCAACCAATAGTGTTCTTACTCCTCATCGCCCCGGATCAGTTCCGCCATTCGGCCGGTTGCCGTGACGGCACCGCTCACCCACCCCGGTTTTGCAGCCGCGCGGCCTGCACGAGGCAGACACAATCCTCGCCGTCCTCCGTGTGCAGCCAGTGCAGGTCGAATTCCGGAAAGGCCCGATCCATTGCCGGCCGCAGACCGCCCACTTCAATGGCCAAGATGCCGTGCGGTTGCAACCGGTCACGTGATTGGCGCAGCAGCTTGCGGATGATGTCGAGTCCGTCCCGGCCACCGTCGAGCGCCATGGGTGGTTCGTTTTTGAATTCGGCGGGCAGGGCGCGCAGCTCCCGGGTCGGCACATAAGGCGGATTGCTCAGGATGAGATCATATTTCGCACGCGGGACGGCATCGAATACATCGGAATGAAACAGCTTCACCCGTCGCGCGAGCCCGTGGGACGCAACGTTGAACTTCGCGACCGCCATCGCGTCGGGCGACAGCTCGATGGCGTCAACCTTCGTGCCCGGAAACTGGTGGGCGAGCAAAATGGCGAGACACCCCGAGCCGGTGCAGACATCGGCGGCGCGTTTCACCATTTCTTCCACCTGCTGGGCGGAGTCGGCGTTCCTGCCTTTCCGCTGCCGTCTCAAGCGATTTTTTCGCGGCGGGGTCGCCGACTCCGCCCTGCAACCCAGCCATTCCGTGAGCTGCGGCAGGACTTCGCCAAAATACGATCGCGGGATGATGACGCGTTCGTCGACATAGAACCGGTGTTCACCCAGCCACGCTTCACGCGTGAGATAAGCGGCTGGCACATGTTCCTCCAACCGGCGTCGAAAAACCTCCGCCACCCGCAAGGTTTCGTCTGCGGTCAGTTTGCGTCGCAACACCGTCGGTCGGCTGTCGAGCGGCAGACCGAGCGTGTGCAGGAGCAGGTACAACGCCTCGTCGTGCGCGGTGGTCGCAATCTGGCCGAGCGCCACGTTGTGCCGGGTGTACAGTTTTTCAGCATGGTGCAACCAGTCGCCTAGCGTGACCAGCCGGGTCGTTGGGACTGGCCGGCGCATACCGCTCATCCCCCGAGCAGACTGAGGAGCACGACAAACGGCTGGGCGGTCACACTCATCGCAATCGCCAGCAGCATGCGTACCGGCGGTAGAAACATCAATCCGAGGAAGATGAAAAAGCTGTACTGGGCGAGCCGCAGGTAGGTCTCTTCCTTCATGCCGGTGAAGTGCCGCATGATGTTGCCGCCATCGAGCGGCGGCAGTGGGATGAGATTAAACACGGCGAGAAACACGTTGATCTGGATGATCAGCATCGCGAGACCGCTCACCCGCGGATCAAACCGGCTGCCGAAACCGCCGAGCAGCGCAGCGAGCAGCGCCAGTCCGAGATTAGCTCCGGGCCCGGCCGCGGTCACCAACACATCATCCCGGCGCGGATGCCGGTAGTAGGAAGGGTTGGTCATGACCGGCCGGCCCCACGCGAGAAAAAAGCCACCCGGGATGACAAATATGCACAGTAGCGGCAGGATGATGGTGCCCAGCAGATCGATATGCGCCGCGGGGTTGAGTGTTACGCGGCCATCGCGCCGGGGCGTGCCATCGCCGAGTTTGTCCGCGGTGAACGCGTGCGCCCATTCGTGGATGCACAGGCTGGCGAGCAGCACGAGAAAGAGAATCGCGCCATTGCGCAGGGTGTCCAGATCAAGACTCATGACCGGTCACTTGTCGCCCGCTTTGGCGAGTTCGTCCAGCAAAGTTTGCTTCTCCTGGGCGAACTCCTGCTTGGTCACCGTGCCAAGCAGCAGGCGGGCCTCGGCGGGCCGGGCCAGTTTGATGAGCACATTTGCCCGCTGCATCCGGACCAGTTGCCTTTGTGCGTCCGTGACGGCCAGCGCCTCGACTTTATCCCACACCGGCAAAGCCTCGGCCCAGCGCGGCGTCTCCAAGTCATAGTAGGCTTTGCCCAGCCGGTAGGCCAGGGGAAAGTCTGCGGGTAAAAGTTCAGACGCGTGGCGAAAGGCGTCCAGGATGGCCTGGTCGATCTTCGGTCCGTCAAAATGTCCGGTCAGGATGAATTCGCTGCGGCCGGCGGCCAGCAACTCCCCGAGATGAAAGTGATAGAGCGGCTTTTTCGGATCAAGATCGATGGCCGCCATGACCCAGGGCAGCGCATCGACCGGTTTGCCGTCCTCCGCAAGATGCACGGCAATCTGGTTCTTCACCTCCGGCATGGCGGGATCGAGCTTGTTGGCCTTGAGCAGCATGGCGACCGCCTCCTTGGTCATGCCGACCCGGCCCAGCAGCATGCCATAGCCGCCGTAGGCGAGCGCATACTCCGGGTTTTTCTGGATGAGCACATCATAACTTTTTATGACGCCCTCCAGTTCGCCCCGCAGCCGGGCCTGGTCGAGCTGTTCGCCCTCTTTTTCCGCGCGCGCAAAAATATCGCGCTGCCGCTCCGCGATTTCGACCAGCGTTTTTTCCGCCAGGGTTTCCGCGGGCGCGGATCCGGCCAGCCAAAGCAGCGCGCCGGTCCAGAAGACCACCCGGTGAATGATTTTTGGCAAAGATCGCATGCGGCTACGACACGGACTCCCTTGGTTCGTTCAAGGATTTACGCCATAACTTATAACCTTTGGGGGGAGTATTCATCCTGCTTCGTACACGCCAATGTAACGGATTTGCCACGTGCGCGGTGGCACAACCCGTGCTAAGGTAGGTCTTGTCATGAGACAATTGCTTTCGAAGAACTCCCTGAACCCTGTTCTTTGACTTTGGTGGGATCCGGCGCGAGGCCGCTGGATTTAACCATGGACCTGTGGTGTCTCTGTCGGGCAGCCAGCTTGTGCGTAGCTTTTGCGCCAACGGCCCGTCCCAAAACTGCGATTTTGCCGCGGATGGACCGTTTACCGGGTCGTCTGCGGTGAAACAGGGTGCCTGTCTGCGGTCATTCCGGCCGGTGGCAGCACCTTGCCTAAACAGAAAACCAAACTCCGCCTTACCGCGGAGATTATGCCAATGAACACAAAGTCCAAAATCGCCCTCAGCCTCGGTCTGCTCCTCGCGCCTATCGCCTTGATGGCGAAGTCACTGGAGACGGCCTATGTTGAGTCCTACCATGGCCGCACGGATATTCCGGTGCCCATCTCGGTCGTCATGCCCGAGGTGGATTCCCGGTTTTCCGGGCAGCAGGTAGTGCTCGAGTTCGTCGTTGATACGGCGGGCAAGCCGACGCTCATCACGTCGGCCACACCCGCCGCCGATCACGAACTCGTGGCTTCGTTGCAGGCCGCCGTCGAACAGTGGCATTTTGCCCCTGCCCTCGCGGATGGTTTGCCCGTCGCCCGTAAAGTCGAGCTGCCGCTGAAAATTGTCGACAAGTTCGACAGTGCCACGCGGTTCGCTTCGAACTAACCAAGAAACCAACCAAGGCCGCCCTCTGCGCAAGCGGGGGGCGGCCTTGTCATTTTCACGGGTGGAGATCACCGCTTTGTCCGGCCTGATCGTCACCACCACCTGTCCGGTTTATGCACTGCTCTTCCCTCACCGCGTATTCCGGCATTCCCTGCTGCTGCTTATGACACATCGAGTTGCGCGCTGGGCGGCCAGCCGGCGGATAAAAATACTTGCACCCGGGGCCGCCCGCCGCCATCAAACGCGCTCGATCCCATGGTTTCCAACCATCACCACCATCTGAGCTAGCCTTCCCTGCACGGGAAGGCCGGAAGCGCCTTGCCCGTGGCTGATGGATCCAATTTCCAAAACCCCGGCAGGTGCATCCCGCCGGGGTTTTCGTTTCTCCGGCCCGGTCTTTGCCCGCGCGGCGTCCCTTCGCTCTCTGCCTCGCCTTCACCCTCACTCTCACTTTAACTTTCTCCTCTCATGCCCGCCACCCCGCCCAAAGACCGCCTCCGCCTTGCCCTGCAAAAAAGCGGCCGGCTCTCCGCCGACTCGCTCGACCTGCTCGCGCGCTGCGGCATCCGAGTAAAAACACCCAAGGAGCGCCTCCTGCTCCACGCCGACAATTTCCCCGTCGACGTGCTTTTTGTCCGGGACGACGACATTCCGCAGCTCGTCATGGACGGGGTGTGTGACCTCGGCATCGTCGGCACCAACGTCCTGGAGGAAGCCGCGCTCGAACGCCGCACCAACGGCGGCAGCGGCGGCTATCTGGTCGAACGTCCGCTTGACTTCGGAGGCTGCCGGCTCGCCCTCGCCCTGCCGGAGGAAAGCCCTTACACTGGCCCGCGCGATTTGCAGGGTTTGCGCATCGCCACTTCCTACCCGCAGCTTACCCGCCGGTTCCTCGCCGAGCAGAAAATCACCGCCGAGGTCGTCTACCTCAGCGGTTCGGTCGAAATCGCCCCGCGCCTCGGCCTCGCCGATGCCATCTGCGACCTCGTGGCCACCGGCTCGACCCTGGAGGCCAACAAGCTCCGTGCTGTCGACACGGTGTTCAAAAGCACCGCGGTCCTCATCCGCCACACCCGCGAATTCACCGCCGAAAAAACCCATGTGCTGGAAATCCTGCTGCGCCGCATCGACGGCGTGCAGCGCGCCGCCGAGGCCAAGTACATCATGCTCCACGCCCCCAAGGCCGGCCTGGCCGAAATCCAGCGGCTGCTGCCCGGTTCGGAAAATCCCACCATCCTGCCGCTGGCTGGCGATGACACGAAGGTCGCCCTCCACGCGGTCTGCCAGGAAGCGGTTTTCTGGGAGACCATGGAGGCGCTCAAGAAAGCGGGCGCCAGCAGCATCCTCGTTCTGCCCATCGAAAAAATGATGCTGTGATTACCAGGGGAGCGAGCTTGCTCGCGATTTCCCGCCTCGTCCCATGCAACTCCTCGTCTGGAATAAACTCTCTGCGCTGCAACGCGCCGCCGCGGTCGCCCGGCCCGCCCAGCAGGCTCAGCCGCAGGTGGCCGCGACCGTGCGCGCGATCGTCACCGCCGTGCGGCGCGACGGTGATGCTGCGCTGCGAAAGTTCACGAAGAAATTCGACGGTGTCGCGCTGCGCTCCCTGCGGGTGACCGAAGCCGAGTTTGCCGCGGCCGAGGCCAGGCTGGGTCGCGCCGACAAGGCTGCGCTGCGAACGGCTTGTCGCAACATCCGCACCTTTCATGCCGCCCAGCAGCCGGCCAGTCTGCGCATCGAGACGCAACCGGGCATGGTGTGTGAAAAAACTTCGCGCCCGATCAACCGCGTGGGTCTCTACGTGCCCGGCGGCAGCGCCCCGCTTCCTTCCACGGCACTCATGCTCGGCGTGCCTTCGCAAATCGCCGGCTGCGCCGTCCGCGTGCTCTGCACCCCGCCGGATCGGACCGGCGGCATCAATCCTTGGATCCTCTCCGCCGCCCGCCTGTGCGGCATCACGGAAATCTACCGAGTCGGCGGCGCCCAGGCCATCGCCGCCATGGCTTACGGCACCGCCAGCGTGCCGAAATGCGACAAGCTTTTCGGTCCGGGCAACGCGTTTGTCACCGAGGCCAAGCTGCAGGTATCCCGTGACGCCGCCGGCGCCGCCATCGACCTGCCGGCCGGTCCCTCCGAGGTCATGGTCATCGCCGACAACCGGGCCAATCCCGCGTTCGTCGCTGCCGACCTGCTCTCGCAGGCGGAACACGGCCCGGACTCGCAGGTGGTGCTCGTCGCTTTTTCGAAAATTTTCGCGCGCCGGGTGTTGAAGCAACTTAAAAGGCAGCTCGAAGACCTGCCCCGCGCTGCCCTGGCCCGCAGCGCCCTGGCCCGCAGCCGGGTCTTCCTCGCCGCCAGCCGGGCGGAAGCCGTCGAGATCGCCAACCGTTACGCTCCCGAGCATCTCATCCTGCAGGTGGCCCGGCCGCGCGAATTGCTCGCTGGCATCAGCACCGCCGGTTCCGTTTTTCTCGGGGATTGGACGCCCGAGTCGCTCGGCGACTATGCCAGTGGCACCAATCACGTGCTGCCCACCTATGGCTGGGCCCGCGTGTGCAGCGGGCTCGGGCTGGCTGATTTTCAACGCACGATGACGGTCCAGGCCGCCAGCCGGGCCGGCCTGCGGAAACTTGGCCCGGTGGTCGAACGTCTCGCCCTCGCCGAAGGTCTCGCCGCCCACCAGCGTGCCGTGCGCGTGCGCCTGGAAAAATTTCCGTCATGAGTTCCGCTGATCCAGTTCTCTCGCTTATCCGCCCGGAAATCCTGGCGCTGACGCCTTACAGCTCCGCCCGCAAGGAGGCGAAGACCGGGCGGATCTGGCTCGATGCCAATGAAAACCCGCAAACGCCTTCGGCGGGCCGGGCGCTGTTCAACCGCTATCCAGAGCCGCAGCCGCCCGACCTGATCGCCCGGCTGGCGGGTTACTATGCGACCGCGCCGGAAAAAATCCTCGTCACGCGCGGTTCCGACGAAGGGATTGATCTTCTGCTCCGGGCTTTCTGCCGCGCCGGGCAGGACTCGATCCTGATCACGCCGCCAACCTACGGCATGTATGCGGTATCCGCCGCCATCCAGAACGCAGGCGTGGTTCCGGTGCCGCTGGTGGCGGGGAAGAATTTCGCCCTCGATCCTGCCGCCGTGCTCAAGGCGGTGACGCCCGCGGTGAAGCTGGTTTTCCTCTGCTCGCCGAACAATCCCACCGGGGCGCTGCTGGACCGGGCCGAGGTGTTGCGGCTCACAAAGTCTTTGCTGGGCCGCGCGGTCGTCGTCGTGGACGAAGCCTACCTGGAGTTTGCCGGAACCCGAAGCCTCACGGCCGAGCTGGACACCAATCCGAATCTTGTGGTCCTTCGCACGCTGTCGAAGGCCTTCGGCCTGGCCGGGGTCCGTTGCGGTGTGACGCTGGGCAGCCCGGCGCTCATCGGCGTGCTGCAAAAAATCATCGCCCCTTACCCGGTGCCCGCGCCCGTGCTGCAAGCCGCACTGGCTGCGCTGACGGCCGAGGGTCTTGCGGCCGCCCGCACCTCGGTGCAGGCGCTGGTGGCCGAACGGAAACGCCTTGCCGTCGCCCTGGCCGTGCTGCCGGTGGTGCGCCGCGTCTGGCCGAGCGACAGTAATTTTCTGCTTATTGAAGTGACTGATTCAACGCGGGTCATGTCGGCGACCCGCGCCGCCGGAGTCGTGCTGCGCGACCGCAGCCGCGATCACGGCCTCGCCAACTGCGTGCGCATGACCATGGGCGCGCCTGAGGAAAACAACGCCGCCCTGGAGGTTATCGCCCGTGTCTAACCCTGCCTTGTCATTGCGAGGAGGGCAGCAACGAAGCAATTCATCTTGCTGGATCGCCACGCCCGATTGCATCGGGCTCGCGATGACAGTAAATAACTGGCCATGAAAAAAATCCTGTTCATCGACCGCGACGGCACGCTCATCGCCGAGCCCGTGGACCAGCAGATCGACCGGCTCGACAAGTTCGCGCTCGAGCCCGGACTCATTCCCGCGCTGCTCCGGCTGCGCGACGCCGGCTACAAGTTTGTCATGGTCACCAACCAGGACGGACTGGGCACCCCAAGTTTTCGTGAGGAAGAATTCAAACCGTTGCAAAAGCTCCTGCTGGATATCCTCAGCTCACAAGGAGTCGAATTTGAAGCGGTGCGTGTCTGCCCGCACACCGTAGCCGACCGCTGCGACTGCCGCAAGCCCAAGACCGGCCTGCTCACTGATTACGTCCGCGCCACCGACTGGGCGCGGGAATCTTCCGCCGTTATTGGTGACCGCGAGACCGATGTGCAGCTCGCCCAGAATCTCGGCATCCGCGGATTGCGTTACGATCGGCAGGCTCTCGGCTGGGCGGAAATCGCCCGGTTGCTCGTCGATGCGCCCCGCCGGGCCACCATCGTGCGCAACACCAAGGAGACGAAAATCACCGTCTCGGTCGACCTCGACCAGGTTGCGCCCACCCAACTCGACACTGGCATCGGCTTCTTCGACCACATGCTGGAGCAGATCGCAAAAAACGCTAGCATCGGCCTCACCATTAAATGTGATGGCGACCTCGAAATCGACGAGCATCACACCGTTGAGGATGTCGGCATCGCGCTCGGCACCGCGCTCAAGCAGGCGCTGGGCGACAAACGCGGCGTGGGCCGCTATGGTTTCGTGCTGCCCATGGACGAGGCCCAGGCGCAGGTCGCGCTTGATCTCAGCGGGCGCGCTTACTTTGTCTTCAAGGGCAAATTTCCGCGCGAACTCGTCGGGGAGCTGCCCACCGAGCTCGTGCCGCATTTCTTCCGTTCGCTCAGCGATGCGCTCGCCGCCACGCTGCAGATGAGTGTCAAGGGCGACAACACGCACCACATGGTCGAGACGCTTTTCAAGGGCTTCGGCCGCGCCCTGCGCCCTGCCATCGCCCGCGGCGCCGGCAGTGAAATTCCCAGCACCAAGGGAGTGCTCTGATGCTGGCCATCGTTGACAGCGGCGGCGCCAACATCGCCTCGGTGCGCTTTGCCCTCGAGCGGCTGGGGGTGCACAGCGAACTCACGGCGGACCCGGCGGTCATCCGCGCCGCCGACCGCGTCATTCTGCCCGGTGTCGGCTCCGCCGTCGAGGGCATGAAGCGCCTGCGGGCGCGCGGCCTCGTGGATTGTGTCCGCGGCCTGACCCAGCCTGTGCTGGGCGTGTGCCTTGGCATGCAGCTGCTTTTTGATGATTCCGAGGAAGGTCCGACCGAAACCCTCGGTTTGGTTCCCGGCCGGGTCGCCCGGTTGCCCGATTCGCCCGGCATCCAGGTGCCGCACATGGGTTGGAACACCGTGCTGACCGGACGGACGGTGGCCTTGCTGGATGGCATCGCCCAAAATGCCCGCTTCTATTTTGTCCACAGCTACGCCGGCCCGGTGAACGCATTCACCCTCGCCAGTTGCGACCACGGCACCCCTTTCGCCGCCATTGTGCAGCGGGATAATTTCTCCGGCGTGCAATTCCACCCCGAACGTTCTGGTGCCGCGGGCGCACGATTGCTGAAGAATTTTGTGGAGGGCCGGGTATGATTGTTTACCCCGCCATCGACCTGCGCGGCGGCCAGGTTGTGCGCCTGACCGAAGGGCGCTTTGACCAGGAAAAAAACTATGGTGGTGATCCGCTCGCTGTGGCGAAAGACTTTGCTGCTGCCGGCGCCACGTGGTTGCACGTCGTGGACCTCGACGGGGCAAAAGATCCCACGAAGCGCCAGACCGCCCTCGTGCAGAAGCTGGCCGGGGAAAGCGGCCTGCGGATGCAGACTGGCGGCGGCATTCGCGAAGTCGCCCAGGTCGAGGCTTTGCTTGGCGCGGGGGCGCAACGCGTGATCGTCGGCAGCCTGGCGGTGAAGGAACCCGCCCGGGTGCGCGAGTGGCTCGGCCGTTTTGGCGGCGATCGCATCGTCCTCGCGCCCGACGTGCGGCTTGATGCGAAAGGCACGCCGCGCGTCGCCGCCGCCGGCTGGCAGGAAAGCACCGGACTCGCGCTGGATGATTTTCTGCAGGCCTACCTTCCGGCGGGCCTGATCCACATTCTCTGCACCGACATCAACCGTGATGGGAAGCTGAGCGGGCCGAACACCGCCTTGTATGCCCGATTGGTGGCGCGTTTTCCGTCGCTGCAAATCCAGGCCTCGGGCGGCGTGTCCTCGCTCGATGATCTGCACGCGCTGCAATCCACCGGCGCCGCCGGCGCGATTGTCGGCCGGGCGCTTTACGAGAAAAAATTCACCCTGCAGGAGGCGCTCGCATGCTAGCCCGCCGCATCATTCCGTGCCTTGACGTGCGCGCCGGCCACGTCGTCAAGGGCACACAATTCCGCGATCACGAAATCGTGGGCGACATCATCGAACTCGCGCAGCGTTACCGCGACGCGGGGGCGGACGAGCTGGTGTTCTACGACATTACCGCCAGCAGCGATGGCCGGACGGTCTCGACCGACTGGGTCACGCGCGTGGCCCGCGTGCTCGACATACCGTTTTGCGTCGCCGGCGGCATCCGTTCGCTGGACGGTGCCCGCCAGATTCTGCATTCCGGAGCGGACAAGATCTCGATCAACTCGCCCGCACTGGAAACCCCGGGACTCATCGGTGAGCTTGCCACCGAGTTCGGTTCGCAGTGCGTCGTCGTCGGCATCGACAGCCGGCAGGAGAACGGTGATTTCCTGGTGAAGCAATACACCGGCGATCCGGACAAAACCCGCGCCACGCGCTGGCGCACCGGGGACTGGGCCCGCGAAGCACAAAAGCTCGGCGCCGGCGAGGTCGTGCTGAATTGCATGAATCAGGACGGTATGCGCCAGGGCTACGATCTAGCGCAACTGAAACTCATCCGGGCGGTGCTGACGATTCCGCTGGTTGCTTCGGGAGGGGCGGGCGCACCGGAGCATTTCCGCGACGTCTTTCGCGAAGCCGGGGTAGACGGCGCACTGGCCGCGTCCGTTTTCCACAAAGGCACCATCAAAATCCCTGAACTCAAGGCGTACCTGGCCACAGAGAACATTGTCGTCCGCCGATGAAAACACCTGTCATTGCGAGAAGCAAAGCGACGAAGCAATCCATCCAGCTGGATCGTCACGGCCCGCCGGGTGGCCCCGCGATGACAAACCTATTTTAAGCCCAAGCCCATGAAGACGCCCAAAATCGACTGGAAGAAAACCGGC
>CAZBLQ010000024.1:0-7797 GCA_964492635.1 uncultured Oleiharenicola sp. | reverse complement strand
CTATTTTAAGCCCAAGCCCATGAAGACGCCCAAAATCGACTGGAAGAAAACCGGCGGCCTCGTGCCCGCCATTGTGCAGGACGCCGCCACGCTGCAGGTGCTCATGCTCGGCTACATGAATGCCGACGCCCTGAAGAAGACCCTGCGCACCAAGCGCGTCACTTTTTTCAGCCGCAGCAAAGGCCGCCTGTGGACCAAGGGCGAGTCGTCGGGCAACTATCTGCACCTCGTCGGCCTCGTTGTGGATTGTGACAACGACACCCTGCTCATCACGGCCCGGCCCGATGGCCCGACGTGCCACCGCGGTACGCCCAGTTGCTTTGGCGACGGTGGGGCCACGGGCGCGGGGTTTCTCGCGCAGCTTGACCAGGTCGTGGCCGCCCGGCTGAATAGCGGCGACAAAAAAAGCTACACGGTGCGTCTGGCCAAGGAAGGTGTGGCGCGGGTGGCGCAGAAGGTCGGCGAGGAGGGCGTGGAAACCGCGCTGGCGGCCCTTCGTTCCAGCAAGAAGGAATTCACCGGTGAGGCGGCGGATCTGCTCTACCACCTGATTGTGCTCCTGCGCGTGAAAAAACTTTCCCTCCGTGACGCCATTGCCGTGCTCGAGCAACGCCACGCGCCGAAGAAATAATCCCGGCTCCCGCCGTCCTGCCGCCCCGGCTTACTTTTTCGGCTCCGTCGACGTGGAACCGGTCAGCTTGAACCGGATCTTAACCTCGGGATCGACTTTGCCCAGTTTGAGGCCGATGCGGATTATCTTCAGGTTCCAGTGGCGATAATCAATCGTGGTTTCCCCGGTGATGATATAGACACCGCCATCGCGGGCGACATTGATCGGAAATTCCACCAGCTCGGTGATGTCATGGAACGTGAGCCGGCCGGTCACCTGGCCCTGCCCGTCGGAAGTCAGTGCCAGCGCGCCGATTTCAAAGCGGCCCTCCGGCGCGCCGCCGCCCAGCCAGGCGATCATCTTGCTGTCGCGCTCGGGTTCGCCGGTCCGGAGATCCGCAAACTTGAAGGCAAAGATCGCGCTTTTGATCTTGCCGGTGTCGTCCACGTTCACCTTGGCGTCAAAGGCATCGAGGTGGCCGGTGAAGGAGCCGATCGTGACTTTGACGTCAACGTCGACAAAGGAGCGATCCCGGTCGATCTTCAGCGGGCGTTCGGCGGCAAACGCAGCCAGCGGAAGGAGAAGCGTGGTGGTCAGCAAGCGGAGAACTTTCATGACAGGAAGTGTGCGAGTGCGGAGTTAGACTGCAAATCCAACTTGGGGTGCCTTCGCGAGACTTGCTTCACGGCATACAGCACGACAATCTGCCCGAAGTCCACTTCCGCATGAGCGCCCCCCGGAAATCCGCCGATCAGTGGTTCGCCGAGTATGGCGAGAGTCACCAGGATCACGCCAACGAAACCATCCATTGGATTTGCGTGCCCATCATCTTTTTCAGCGTGATGGGGCTCCTCTGGTCCGTGCCGGTGCCGGCGGCGCTGGCGGCCTCCGCCCCGTGGTTCAGGTGGCTGCATCTGCCGATCCTGGCCGCACTGGCGTTCTACTTCCGGTTGTCTATCCCGCTGGCCTTCGGCCTGCTCGGGTTTATCGCGCTTTGTTACCTCCTGCTGGAGTGCCAGACGATTCTTTGCCCTTTCCCCGTCTGGAAAAGCAGCCTGCTCCTTTTTGTGCTCGCCTGGATCGGCCAGTTTATCGGCCATAAAATCGAGGGGCAGAAACCGTCGTTCTTCAAGGATGTGGTCTTCCTGCTGATCGGCCCGGCGTGGCTGATGCACTTCATCTATAAGAAGCTGGGACTGGAATACTGACCCCGTGGAGTTTGGTCGGGGCTGTTGCCCTCCCTGGCCACCACCACCGGGCGCTTGAGGGCAGGCGCCGCTACCTCAACCAGACCCTCACCCGCGTCCGCCGCGGAGCAGGACGATGTTGGCCAGGTCGTTTTTTTCGAACTCGGCCCAGTAACGCTCTTCGATTCTCTTGAGCTGCTCATCAGTGGAGGGCGGCGGCTCGACCCCCGGTGTGTCCATGGTCCGCCTGGCCTGTTCCCCCGCCAGGTCCCGGTCGGCCAGCCGGGCGACCATCTCATGCCAGAAAACGTCGTTTTGAAACTCGCTCTGGATCTCGCGCACCCGTTCATCCTCGGAAAGTTTCGGCGCCGGCTGCAACGAGCCGTCGGCACTTTGTTCCACCAGATCGGCGCAACCCAGCCCGGCCGCCAGTCCGAGCAGCTTCTGGTCAAACTGGAAATAGCGTTTCGCCGCCGCCGTGTCCTCGCCCTGATAGCCCGTGACGGCCCACATACCAAGGTGCACGAGTTCGAGGAGCTGGCGGTATTCCTTCGCGGTAAAAGAGACTTTCATAACCGCCCACCGTTGCCCGCTGCGCCCCGCCCGCAAGAAGGAAGTTGGCCGACGACGCCCGGATTTAATCCTTGGGGGGCGCGAACTCAAACGGGATGCTGACCTTGACCTCCGTCGGCTGGCCGCCGCGGAGGGGGCGCGCAAAAACCCACTGGTTGACGGCCGTGGCCGCCGCCCAGCCAAATTCACTTCGCGAAGCAGAAACGACCCGGGGCAGCCGCGCCCGTCCGTCCCGGTCAATGATGAATTCGATCACGGTCTGACCGGCTGGTTTCTCCGTGAGCAGGCTCTGCGGATAGACCGGCTTGGCGCGCCAGACCGGGCGGAGGCGCTGGTCCAGTCCGGTTGCTCCGTTGACACCAGATCCGCCGGGTTGCAGTGCCAGGACCAGCCGGTTAAGCGCTCCCTTGGCCGGCGGCGAAAACTTCTGCGTCACCACTAATTTTGCCGAAACCGGCTGGTTGCCGTTAAGAGCCGCGTCAAACCGCCAGGCTTCCACCGCCGCGACCAAGGCCGCGCCAAACTCCGGTTGGGATGCTTCCAGTAGCAACACGTCGGCCGTCGCACCTTGATCCGTCACGGTGAACTCCACGCTGGCCGACCCGGTTTCCGCCGCCAGCAACCGGTCGCGCGGATACACGGGGTCCGGCATCACGACCAACCGGGGCGGATCCCGATACCTGTCCGGATCAGTTGCGCTGATGTGATTGGCCGCCAGCTGGCCCGCCCGGTCCACGTCCTTGTATTCAAAGTCCATCTGACCCTGCGTCGCGCCGGATTTCAGCGGCAGCGGTCCCTGATGGGCCGGTTCGAAACGGTATTTCTCCAGCGCCCGCAGCGCTTCGCTGACAAACGCCGCATGCGGTGCCCAGAGCACTTTGGGTGCATGGGCCGTCCCGTCGGTCTCAACAATGAATTCCAGCACCACTTGGGCGGGCAGTTTGCGCTCCTCCAGCTCCGCCGGATAGTCCGGGTCGGGGGCCGCCGTCATTTTTGGTGGTGTGACCGGCAGCGGCACCGGCAGCAATGCCTGGGGCGGCTCCAACGGAGTTTCCCGCTGTTGCATTTGCGCCAGCTTGAACACCATCGGCACCCGCATCCCGCTCGCCACCGGTTTGCCTTCGGCCAACGCCGCGGCAAAAACCCAGCGCTGCACCGCCGCGAGCGCCGCAGCGTTGAACCGCTCGTCCGTGGTCCGCGTCACGCTGGCCCGTGACACATGGCCGTCCGGCTCCACCACGAATTCCACCGTTACCTGTCCCTCCAGTTTCGCCAGTCGGGCGGCCGCGGGATATTCCGGCTGGACCCATTCGCGCAGGATCGCGTCGCCAAAATCTGCCTGTACCGGCTCGGCCGGTTGCGCGTAACCGGGAGTCAACCAACCCAGCGTAAGACAAAAAAATAAAATTCGCCCGTCATTTTTCATAGCGCTGATTGGTCGGGGGTCGGGGTTGTTCAAGGCGGAACTCAAGGAGCACCCGGGCATGGGTAACAACCGTATGGCCACTTTTTTTCGGCGGGGTGAAGCGCCAAGTCGCCACCGCCTGCACGGCCGCGTAGCCAAATTCCGGAGCACTGCTCGAAACAATGCTCGGCAACTGGGCATCGCCCTCCTCATCAATGTAAAACTCGATCACCGCCTCGCCTGGCTGGCCCGCTTCCCGCAAGGCGGTCGGATAAACCGGTGGCCGGCGGGAGATCGGCGCAGGCGGCCGGTCAAGTCGACCGGCCGTGATGATTTTCTCCGGATGTTTTTCGATTAATCGGAGGATATCCTTCGCTGCGTCGCTCACCGGCACATCGCCCAGCCCGTTGGGGCGGAAATCGTATTCGCTGCCCAGGTTCGCATAGGCTGGCGTCCCGTCCTTTTTTTTGGCGGGCCTGAACCGCCAGGCATCGATCATCGCCAGCACCGCCAGACCGAATTCTGGCGTCGTGGTTTCGCGCAGTTTCGCACTGACCACGCGTCCGTCGGGTCCGACAACATAGGATATCTGGGCTTTGCCGGCCACCCCGATTTTCAGCAGCGCAAACGGATAGACCGGAAACATGGTGTTCGTTGGCGTTGGTGGTGTGTTCCACTGAAATTCCGGGGGCAGCTTGTCGTGCTCCTTGCCTTTCGAGACCCGCCAGAGATCCGGCACCTGGCCGCCCATGTCGTCCAACCTGAATTCGATAAGCTGCAGCCCGCGGGTGTTGACCGGACGGCCGTTGACTTCGCCCGGCTGGAATTTCCATCCCATGATCGCATCGACGGCTGGGCGCTCGAACCATGGGTTGTTGGACTCCACCACGTAGGCGTCCCGCACATTGCCTTGCGTATCGATAATGAACTCGACTTTCACCGCCCCGATGAGCCCGGCCCGCTGCATTTGATAAGGATACACCGGCGGCCCTTGTTTGATCGGCCTCGGTGGTTTGTCGGATTTCTGGAGCGCGTGGATTTCAAGCGGCTGGTCCGGTGTGTTTTGTCCGGACGCAAACATCGAATTGATCACGAGCAGCGCCGCCGCAAACACGGCCTGAACCGGTCTGTCGAAGAAGGGCATGGTCTGGAATTGGTTACACGGCCCGTGCGCTGGCAGCTTGCATGATGTTCAACGTCCTTGGCAAGCCGGCTCACTGTTCCGTCCGCTGCGCCTCGCCCGCTAGCGCGTGGTGCTCCGTCTATTTGTTGGCGGCCGGCACCACCGGCGTTTGGTCCGGCGCCGGCGGGGGCAGTTGGGTCCGGTACAGCGCGGTGTAGTTGCCCAGGCTCGGCCGCGGGGCGAACCGCCATTTCCACTCCGGCGCCTTGACATCTGTCATGAAACTGACGGCCATGTGCCAGCGTGATTCGTAGGGCGACCCGTTCATGGCCGCGGGAGTAAACACCCATTGTTTCACCGCCTCCACCGCCGCCTGGGCAAATTCCGGATGGGAGCTGCTGAGCACTTGCAGCTGCCCGACGTTTCCCTTGGCATCGACCACGAAGCCAAGGATGACCCCACCGACCTCCCCCTTCGCCGCAAGCGCCGCCGGGTAAACGGGCCGCACCGCGGAATGGACACTGGGCTTGGGCACCTGATTGGCCTCCGGCCCCTGATCCCCTTCCACCGGAAACAAGACCGGAGCGCGGGCCGTATATTTGACGGGATGTCCGTCCTGCTGATGCACCGGCAGTTTCATCGCCCGGGCCTGGGCAAAGGCGAGCAGGTCCAGCACATGATCCGGGGTGGTGTCGTCCGAGCTGATGATCTTCGCGTCTTCCACCGCGCCTTTTTCGTCAACCTTCATCTCCAGGAGCACGGTGTAGCCGGGTTTCGCCGGGGCGGGACTGTCCGCGGCGAGCAGGGGCCGGCCGAGGCCGAGGGACAGGAGGGCGATGAAGGCAAGCAGGTGACGGGTATTCATGAAAGGCGATAGGGTGGTTTGGGCGGGTCACACTGACAACCAAAACCTGCGCGACAAGCCTGCTTCGTGTCCGTGTGGCCCGACCGGATGGATCCCGCCCGCTTGCGCGAAGGCCAGGCGGGCGGGAGAAACCAACCGTGGGCGCCCCGGCTATTTTGATTCATCCACCACCTGATAGCGGCGCGCCCCCTCGCGCCAGAAAAGCACCAGAACCTTGGGGCCTTTGATTTCGGCACTGAGCTTCACGGCTTCGGCCGCGTTGCTGACCCGCTTCCGGTCAAGTTCCAGAATGACGTCGCCCTCGCGCAGGCCGGCACGGGCGGAGGCGCTGTCAGGATCAATCTGGGTGATGACCGCACCCGCCAGATCCGGCGGCACATGCATCTGGGAACGAAACTCCGCCGTGAGATCGGAAACGCCCACGCTGTTCAGGACGCCTTCATCGCTGCCGCTACCCGTCGTGCTGCCGGCCAGCGACTGGGTGGCCAGGCGGCCGAGCTTCACTTTCACCGTGGCCTTCTTGCCCTCGCGGACATACTGCAGAGTGATCTCCGTGTCCGGCGCCAGCCGGCTGATGGTCAGGGCGAGGCTGCGGGGGTCGTTGATTTCGGTGTCGTTGACGCGAGTGATGATATCCCCGCGTTCCAGCCCGGCTTTTTGCGCGGCGCTGTCGGGCGAGACTTCCGTGATGAGTGCCCCGTGTTCCACGTCGAATTGCTTCGCGAGGTCCGCGGTGAGCGTCTGCGTGGTCACTCCGAGAAAACCGCGGTTGACCCGGCCGCTGCCGACCAGTTGTTCCACGATGGAACGGGCCAGGTTGATGGGAATGGCAAAGCCGATCCCATTGGACCCACCTGTGCGGCTGAGAATGGCCGTGTTGATGCCGATGAGACGACCGTCACTGTCGAGCAGCGCCCCGCCAGAATTGCCGGGATTGATCGGTGCGTCGGTCTGGATGAAATCTTCATAATCCTCAATGCCCAAGCCGCCGCGGCCGAGGGCGCTGACGATGCCGTGGGTCACGGTGAGGCCAACGCCGAAGGGATTGCCGATGGCGAGCACGGTGTCCCCCACTTCCAGTTGGTCGCTGTCTCCGAGCGTGACCGCCGGCAGCCCCGTGGCGTCGATTTTGAGAATGGCCACATCGGCTTTCTCGTCGCGACCGACGATGGTCGCGGGAAACTCTTTGCGCGGTTCCCCGAACGCCACTTTTACTTCGTCCGCGCCATCGACCACGTGGTTGTTGGTGAGGATATAGCCGTCCGGCGTCACGATGACGCCCGAACCCAGGCCTTGCTGAATGGAGTCGCGCGGGCTGCGCCGCTGGTCCGGTAGGCCAAAGTAGCGGCGCAGCATCGGGTCGTCAAAAAACGGGTTTCCGAGATCCTGCCGGTGCACTTTCTTGCTCGAGTAAACATAAACCACACTGGGGGCGGTTTTTTTGGCCACGGCCGAGTAGCTCACCCGGGCGGAGTTGGCACGGTCGATGGGCTTGGAATCGACCGATAGTTTGAGCGGAGGACGGGCCGCCGGTTTCTCGCCGGCCCAAAGGACCAGACTGCCGGCGAGCGCCGCGGCCAGGACTGTAAGCAAGAGGAATTTACGCTTTGAATTCGTTATATTCATGGGGTGGATTAAATGAACGCGATTGGCGCAGACCGGTTCGCCAGCCCGCGCTGCGCACAAACCGCCCGACAAGGTGGTCTGCCCAAGGTTCCCTGACTGCGCCAAAAAATGACACCTCGGCATTGACCGCCTCTGCTCCCGGCCCTTCACTCGACAGCCCGTTTTCTCTACTGCTCCAAGCCTTCCGCTCTTCGCTATTTACATGTCCACTGCCACCGAACCCGCCAACCTCATGGAAGCCATCGTGTCGCTCGCCAAGCGCCGCGGCTTCATCTACCCGTCCTCCGAAATCTACGGCGGCCTCAACGGCTTCTTCGACTACGGCCCGCTCGGCTCCGAGCTGAAGAAAAACATCCGCGACTGCTGGTGGAACGACATGGTCCGCCGCCGCGACGACATCGTCGGCCT
>CAZBLQ010000023.1:11882-40989 GCA_964492635.1 uncultured Oleiharenicola sp. | reverse complement strand
GCGCCGGACATGCGGGAGAAAATGATATTGCCGTCGGACAGGAGCGTGGCGTCGTCGAACTCCTGGATGCCGCCGTTGGGCAGACGCAGGGGAATGGAGTATGACCAGACGATTTTGCCGTCGCGCACCAGAAACATCGACTGGAGCGGTTTTCGTGTGTCCCACTCGCCTGCATAGAGGAAGGGGTGCTGCAGCAATCCATTTCCGGGCAGAACCGCCGGTGAAGCGCGGCGCAATTCCTTTGCCTGATCGCTGGCTGCGGCGCTCGCCGTTGGTGCCGCGCGAAGGTTGACAGCCAGCGCGCTCATCGAGAGCAGTGGAATCATCAGGAGTCTTGCCGCTGGGAAAGAGAAGGGGGCGCGGTTTTTTACGGTAAGGGGGTTCATAGTGTTGAAACATGCATTCGCAAAAGTCGTGGGGTCAGTTTGCGATGGCCGTGTCATAGTCGAGCATCCACAAACGCAGCCGGAGTCAACTGGTTTGCTGGTCGGCGCCGGGCAAATCAAAGTCTATCCAGCGGGCTGGCTTGATTTTCGTGTCGGTGAACGTGGCGCCGTGTGCGAATGTTTGGATCCTTCGCTGCGCTCAGGATGACGAGCAATTAAACGCCGCCCTTTCGCCAGCGCTGCTCCCCGGGGCAAGGCCCGAGGAGTCTAGGCGCAGCTTGCACAGCCCCGCTGGCAGGGGGCTGGCCGGGCGGCGTCCTAGTCTCATTGGGGTAACCCCGCAGCAAGCTGCGAGGAATGTCTAGCATTCAAAGACGTATGCGGCTAATCACCCGTGACAGACGCCTCAACGGCTGATTCTTGCAATGGGGCAGACCCGTTCCGATGATTGCGGCCAGACGCGGGGACCTCAGGATGCGAACCTGACTGGTCGCCGCTGACGTGCAAAGGTGTGGAGTCAGGCAGGTCCGTTGACGAGGTTGGCGAAGCGCCGTCGTGGTTCTCCGGCAGGGGCTTGGCGAAACGGCCAGCACCGAATACAATGGTCTGCAATTCTTGCACGGCCTCCCGGAAGACCGCGGCCCGGTTTTCCAGATCGAGCGCAAACGAAGCCGTTTCCTCGGCGGAGGCGGCGTTGTTCTGGGTGACTTGGTCAATCTGCTGCACGGCATCCGTGATCTGGTTGATTCCAATCGTCTGTTGGCGCGAAGCCTCGGCAATTGAGTTGACGAGGCGTTCCACGTCACGGGCCTTGACGAGAATGCTTTCCAGCGTCTGGGCCACCTGCAGCGTGATCTCGGTACTGGCGCTGGTGCGGGAGCTGGCGGCGTTAATTTTTGCGGTGGTTTCCCGGGCAGCTAGGGCACTGCGCTGCGCCAGGGTGCGCACTTCCTCCGCGACCACGGCAAAACCTGCGCCAGCCTCGCCCGCGCGGGCGGCCTCGATGGCCGCATTGAGGGCGAGAATGTTGGTCTGAAAGGCGATCTCATCGATGGTTTTGATGATCCGGGTCACATCGTCGCTCGATGTGCGCAGAGCGGACATCGCGTCGGTGAGATGCTGCATTTGCGTCGCGCCCTGCTCGGCGGCCGCGCGGGTTTCATTGGCGGAGCGCTGGGCAAACTGGGCGTTCTCCGCATTGCTGCGCGTCATGCTGGAGATTTCCTCCAGGGTCGCGCTGGTTTCCTCCAGGGCGGCGGCCTGACTCGAGGAGCCTTCGGCGACGGTCGCGCAGGAATTGCGGACGGCGCCGACGGCCGCGGCGGAGCGTTCGGCGTCTTCGAGCAGCCGCTCGGTCGTTTGTGCTACCGGCCGGCTGATACTGTAACCCAGACGGTGGGTCAGCCAGAGAACGAGAATGACTCCGGCGGTCAGACTCAGACTTGTCCAGAGGAGGCGGACACGCACCGACTGCTCGATCGTGGCACAGGTTTGGGTGAAGTCTTCCCGCAACAGTTTGATTTCATCGGCCAGCCCAACCTGCAGAACCAGCCAGCTCGCGGCCCAGCCGTCCTCGCCGGGGATGGGTGGCTCCGTGTCGTTCAGCGCGGCCACGGAATGAGCTTTCATGAGTTCGATCACCCGTTGCCACTCGGGCGACTGATGCACGGCAAAAAGATGGTCGCGCACCGCACCCTGGCTGAGCGCGATGACGTCGGACCAGTATATTTCGGCGAGATCTGCGCCGTGGCCCAGGCTCAGGGCTTCGGTCGGGGTGAATTTTCGGCCGGTCTTGCCGGCACGGAGTTGATGATAGTAAAAAATCATGCCTCCGGCATCCATGCCGGATTTGCGCACCAGCATGAGCTTGGGCAATACTAGCAGCTTGCGGCCGATGACATCACTCGTGGTGGAATCGACGAGCAGCGGCAGCACGGCATCGATGTCATGCCCAAACCCGCGGTAATGATCCATGATCATGTTGCTTTCCGAATCGGCCGTTTGAGAGTAAACTATCTGGCGCAATTCCGGCAGCCGGGCGATGTCCTGCTCGACGACATTGATGGCGGCCTGGAGCGGGGTGGAAAAGCTGGCGTTGTCAATGATTGCCCGCTGCTGACGATAAGCGGCGATGGCTTGGTCGGTTTCATGGCGCCACTGGTCCTGTTTTACGCGTTCGCTTTTGCGCATGTCGTCGGTCGTGTCGAAGGTCGGCTTGAAAAAATACCAGTTGCTGGCTTCGACATCTATCCGGACCTCCAGTTCACCAAGCTTCCACACCAGTGTGGCCAGCTGCCCGAGGTTGCGCATCTCGAGCAGTTCGCGGCGGGCGCGCCAGACCATGACGGTACCCGGTACCAACCCTCCAAGAAGGGGTAGTAAAACCAGCAGCAGAATTTTCCGCTCCAGACCTAGGCCTCGGATCGACATGTGCTATTAAACGGCACAGCCGGCCTACTTCTTTAATGGCCGGGTGCCACCGAAGCCGTTCTGGCAGGCTAATTACGGCCAGATTGAGTAAAATTCCAGGCATTTGGTCGTGGATAAAAGCAAATACCGCCGGTCAAGGTGTTGCGGAACTAACTTGGGGAATCGAATAATATTGGAGGATTAACAACCGTGAATGGCAAACGGGCCACTTGACCTGGTCGAGACGTGTTTACTGAATCGCCTCGTGACCCCGCCGCTGTCCCGCAAAATCCTCCGTTGGGCTGCCGTGCTCGTGTTGGCCCGGTTGGGCCTGCCAAGCCCCGGTGCCGAAGCGCATGCCGCAGGTTCGCCCGAAGCGACACTGACTGCGGAGCAGCGAGACTTCATGAAGTGGCGTTTCGGCATGTTCGTGCATTTCAACCTGGGTACCTTCGCCGACATCGACTGGGCCGGGGGCTATGAAGACCCGGCACTGTTCAATCCGATGAAGCTGGATTGCGGGCAATGGGCCGATGCCGCCAGGGCCGCGGGCATGACTTACCTGGTGCTGACCGTGAAGCACACTGAGGGGATTGCACTCTACGACAGCGCGGTGACGACCCACGACATCACCAAGTTCATAAACTTCCGGGGCGGCCATGCGGACATCGTGCGGGAGTTTGTCAGCGCCTGCCGGTCGCGTGGATTGAAAGTCGGATTCTATTATTGTTTTCCGGGCGATTACTCGGATGACGCCCACAAGAACGCGCCGCCGCCGGGCAAGCCCAACCTGCACGGCCTGCCGCCGGAAGCCGCGGGCGACTATGTGGGATTTATGAAAAAACAACTGGCCGAGCTGCTGACGAATTATGGGCCGGTTGATCTGCTCTGGATCGACCAATACGACAACAAATACACCGCGCCACAATGGCCCGAGATCCAAGCCTATCTCAAGTCGCTCCAGCCGCATTGCCTGGTGCTGGGCAACAACGCGCACAACCTCAGCGAGTCTGACGTGGTTAGCATCGAGTTTCCCTGGAAGACGGCACTGCCTCCGGCCGCCAATGTCCTGCCGGCCGAAGTCTGCGATACGATCCAGACTGGTGCCCGCTGGTTCTGGCGCGAAGCCAAGGAACCGGCTGATCTGCAGACGGCCGAGACAGTGGTTGCGCGGCTCAAGGCCTGCAACGAGCGGAACGCGAATTATCTGCTCAACGTGCCGCCGGATCGCGACGGTCTGATCTCCGGGCCGCATTTGCAGCGTTTGCGCGAAATCGGGGCGTTGCTCCAGTCTGCTGTTCCGGCCAGATAGGCAGATCGTTTTCACCCTGGGCTTGTCGGAGTGTGCAAACTCCGCACACTGTCCGGCGATGAATACTCGGATTTTCGGCAAGACGGGCAGGGAAGTGGGCGAGGTCGGGCTCGGCTGCTGGCAGATCGGCGGCAATTGGGGCGAAGTGTCCGACGAGACGGCCATGGACACGCTGCGGGCTGCCTACGCAGCGGGCACAAACTTCTTCGACACGGCCGATGTCTATGGTGACGGACGCAGTGAGTCGCTCATCGGACGCTTTCTCAAGGAGACCAAGACGCGCGACGAGCTGTTCATCGCCACCAAGCTCGGTCGGCGTGGCGACCCGGGCTGGCCGAAGAACTTCACCCGGGAGGTGATCCGCCAGCACACGGAGGATTCACTCCGCCGGCTTGGAATCGACATTCTTGACCTGACCCAGTTCCACTGCATCCCACCGGAGGTGTTGAGGCGCGGCGAAGTGTTCGGGTGGCTCGAGGAGCTGAAGCGCGAGGGGAAAATCAAGGCCTATGGGGCGAGCGTTGAAGCGATGGACGAGGCCTTGTGGTGTTGTGCGCAGCCGGGCTGTGCCTCTCTCCAGATCATCTTCAATGTTTTCCGGCAGAAACCGGTTCATGTTCTGTTCGAAGCAGCCCGGCGAAACGGCGTGGCGCTCATCGTTCGGCTGCCCCTGGCGAGCGGATTGCTCAGCGGGCGGATGACCAACGCAACAAAGTTTCCCGCCGAGGATCATCGCAACTTCAACCGCGACGGGCAGAGCTTCAACGTTGGTGAAACCTTTGCCGGTCTGCCATTCGAAAAGGGCGTGGAACTGGTCGATGCGCTCAGGCCCCTTGTTCCCGTTGGCATGACCATGGCGGGAATGGCCCTGCGTTGGTGTCTGGATTTTGACACCGTTAGTGTGATCATCCCCGGGGCGAAAAATCCGGGACAGGCACGGGCCAACGCGCAGGCGTCATCGCTGGCGCCACTTGGAACGGAGCGGCACGCAAAGCTGGCCGCTTTCTACGAGCGTGATGTTGCCGCGCACATCCGCGGACCGTATTGAATGCTGCGATATGCCTCGCAGCTTGCCTGCCGCGGCGGGCGAGCTGCGGGGTTTCCCCCATGAGATTAGGACGCCGCCCGGCCAGCCCGGTGCCAACGGGGCTGTGCAAGCCGCGCGTAGTTCCGAGCGCAGCGACATTCGGACATCCTCGGGGCTTGCCCCCGGGGAGTAGCGCCGGCGAAAGGGCGGCGTTCAATTACTCGCCATCAAACGACACTGCGAAGGCGAACAAACTCCCGCGAATCACGGCAATAGGCACGAATTGACAGTCAAAGGATACGACAGCTGTAAAGGAGACAAAATTCGGGGCAGTGAACTGGGTGGGATTTACCCGGGCGTGAATTTTATTGGCGTTAATTCGGGTCATTAGCTGACGCGTATTTGTTTGCCCGGGTAAAATAACGCGCACATTCCGGCAAGAAACGCGGCGGGAACGGGCTTTACCCCGGCCGGCTGGCCGCTAGGTTCACGTTCGAGATTTCACCGGCGCGACCAGACGGACGGGCCGGGTCCAACCCAGGAGACCCCAATCTATGAATGGCCAGAGTCCGGGAGACATCAGAAACTTCGCCCTCGTGGGCCACGCGACCTCGGGCAAGACCATGCTGGCCGAGGCCATGCTCATGTGCAGCGACACCATCCACCGGATGGGTACCATTGCCCAAGGCACCACGGTGTCGGATTACCACGTGGGCGAGCAGCACCGGCACATCTCTCTCCACGGCACGCCGCTCAACTGCGAATGGCAGGGGCGGCGTTTCAATTTTATCGATACGCCCGGCTACCTCGATTTCAGCAGCGAGGCGATCAACGCCCTGAACGTGGCGGATTTCGCACTGGTCGTCATCAATGCGAGCCACGGCATCGGGGTCGGCACCGAACTGATGTGGGAGTATGCCTCGAATTACGGCCTCCCGAAAATCATCGTGGTGAACGGACTCGACAAGGAGAAGACGGATTTCGACGGCTTGGTGACGGAGATCCGGGCGCGGTTTGGCGCGGCAATCTTTCCGCTGCAAGTGCCCATCGACTCCGGACCGGGATTTCACCAGGTGCTCGATGTGCTGCGCAGCGAGGTGGTCAGCTACGCCGCCGACCGTTCGGGCAAATACAAGGAGGAGCCGGCCGCTGGTGCGTGGAAGGAAAAGGTGGACGTCCTGCACAAGGAACTCATCGAGCACATAGCCGAGAGCGACAACGGGCTGCTCGAAAAATATTTCGAGGTGGGCGGACTCACCGAGGAGGAGATGCGCGCCGGCATTCATCCGGCGGTGCAGCAGCAGGTGTTCGTGCCGCTGCTCTGCACCTCAGGCGAGACGAACGTGGGGGTGGCGCGACTCATGGATTTCATTGCGAAATATGGTTCGTCGCCCGACGACCGGAAGACCGTCGGGGCCGTCACCAGCGACAGCGGCATGCCCTGCCTTGTCCGCCTGGACGGCACCGAGCCGGTGGCCTACGTCTTCAAGACTCTCACCGACCCTTTGAGCGGCGACCTGTCATTCTTTCGCGTGTATTCCGGGGCGATCCGTGCCGGCATGGAACTCCACAACAGCGAGCGCCGGGTCAGCGAGCGGATGGGCCAGCTTTACCGCCTCAACGGCAAGTTGCGCACCCAGGTGGAGACTCTGACCGCCGGGGACATCGGGGCGGTGGTCAAGCTCAAGGACACGCACACCGGCAACACACTTTGCGACGCCCGGCACGCCATTGCCCTGCCCAAGGTCACGTACCCGACGCCCTACACGCAGGCGGCGCTCAAGCTCAATGCGCAGGGCGACGAAGAAAAGCTGGCCGCCGGCCTCGCGGCGTTGCACGAGGAGGATCCCGCTTTCACCTATCACACCGACCCGGAGATCCACCAGTTCATCATCGCGGCGCAGGGTGAACTGCATCTTGAGGTGTTGTTTGAGCGCCTGAAGCGCCGCTACAAGGTCGATGCATCGCTTGAGCCGCCGAAGATCCGTTACCGCGAGACCATCCGGGGCAAGGCCGAGGCCCGCTACCGGCACAAGAAGCAGACCGGTGGAGCCGGGCAGTTTGCCGAGGTGTGGCTGCGGATCGAGCCCGGAGCCCGGGACAGCGGCCTCAAGTTCGGCCAGTCGCTTACCGGCCAGGACGTCGACCGCATCTTCGTGCCCTCGGTGGAGAAAGGCGTGAAAAGCGCCAGCCAGGAGGGCATCCACGCCGGCTACCGCGTGACGGACGTGAAAGTCGATTTCTACGGCGGAAAGATGCATCCGGTGGACTCGAAGGACATCGCTTTTCAGATTGCCGGCTACTTTGCGTTCCGCGAGGCATTCCAAGCCGCCCGGCCCTGTCTGCTTGAGCCCATTCACGAGCTGGAAATCAGGGTGCCGGAGGAATTTGTCGGTCGGGTGGTTGGCGACCTGTCCGGCCGGCGGGGCAAGATTCTCGGCATGGATGTCAACGGCCGCTTGCAGGTCATCCGGTCGCAGGTGCCGGCGGCGCAGCTCTATCACTACGGCACTGCCTTGCGTTCGCTGACGGGCGGACGCGGCATGCACAGTGAGAAATTCAGCCACTACGAAGAACTCGCGCCCGATCAGGATCGGAAACTCGCGGCCGAATACCAGGCGGCCCGCGCCGCCGGCACCGCCGGCCACAATCATACGCATTGAAATTGGTTTCATCCATTTTGTAGGAGACGGTCTGCGGGTGTTCCCAATTGCCGCCACCGGATAAGACAGTGCATCGCCGGCAAGCATTCTCCTGTAAAGAAACCATCTTTGCCTCTGCGCCGCACTCGTTTCTTGCCATGGCTCACGCTTGGACTGATAAGCGCTTCTTGCATTTCTGATGCGCGCGCCCGCCTCACGTCCGTTTCTCCCTTCGGGATTGAAACTGCTTGATTGGTTCCTCCATGGCTGGACCACCCTGGTCTTCATCTTCCTCTACGTACCAATCGCGGTGCTGGTGGTCTGTGCGTTCAATTCGTCGCGGTTGTCTGCTCAACCGGGATGGGCAAACATCAAGCCATGATCGCCGCGGTTCACTTCCGGAATTTCAAGGCACTGCGCTCGGCGGCAGTGAAGCTGGCGCCGTTCAACCTCGTCATCGGACCGAATGGCAGCGGCAAGACCAGCCTCATCCAGGCGCTGCTCCGGTTGCGCACGCTGTCCGCCCTGCCGGTGATGCACGCGCACCAGATCAAAAACCAGCCGCCGGGCGGACCGCAGATTGAATTTCATTTCAATCCGCCGTTCCAGAATGTGCGCGCAACGCTTGGCTGCAACTCTGATGCGTTCGTATGCAACCTGCTGGTGGTGGACCATCCGCCGGGCATCGTGGGCGAGGGGCAATGGGGCGAGTTGCGCACGCAGCTGCAGTCGATCCGGGCTTTTCTTTTCGACCACGCGGCGATGGGGGCGCCCGCCAGGGTGTCTGATGGGGCCGAACTGGCAGCCAATGCCGGCAATCTCGCGGCGGTGCTCGCAACGCGTCGGCAGCAGGCCCCGGACGCAATGGCCCGGCTGGAGGGCGAATTTTACCGCGTCCTGCCGGAATTCGCTGGACTGGATTTTCGCGAGACAGAGGACGGCCGGGTGGAACTGCTGGCCCGGCTAAAGGCGACCAAGGAGACCGTGCCGGCGGAAAATCTTTCGCAGGGCACACTCTCCTTGCTGGCGATTCTCACCCTGGCGCATGCGCCGGAACCGCCGGGAGTCGTCTGCCTGGAAGAAGCCGACCGGGGCGTGCATCCGCGGATGTTGCGCGAGGTGCGCGACGCCCTTTACCGGTTGAGTTATCCGGCGGACAGCGGCGAGACGCGCGCTCCGGTTCAGGTGATCGCCACGACGCATTCGCCGTACTTGCTCGACCTGTTCAAGGAGCATCCCGAGGAGGTGGTGCTGGCCAACAAGCAGGGCAACGCGGCGACCTTCGAGCGACTGTCGGAGCGGGCGGACATCATGGAACTCATGCGCGAGACCAATCTCGGGGACTTGTGGTACAGCGGCATCCTGGGCGGTGTGCCGGGGGAATAGCCCGCGTATGACGGCAATGGACACGAATGGATGAGACAACCATGAGAGTGTATTATTCGCGTGGATTAGCATGGTTCGCGGAAGATGCCTCATGAAGCTCGCGATTCTCAGCGAATCGCCGGCGGATGAGGCCGCGCTGCGGGTGCTGGTGGAATATGTACTGGGCGGGCCATTCACCACTGTGCAAGCGTCGCTGCGGGCACGTGGCTGGCCCTCCGTCGAGCAGGTGCTGCCGTCCATCCTCCGGTATCTGCATTTTAATACCGATGCCGACGGTCTGGTGGTGGTGGTGGACTCTGACGATTCGCCGGTGCACACGGTGGAGCACGAGGCGCCAGGCTACTACCATCCCTTTTGCCGGATTTGCCGGCTGCGGGCAGTTTTCCGGCGGGTGTTCAAGAATCTGCCGCGAGCCCGCGGCCGCGAGCGGGTGCTGCGCGCGGTCGGTCTGGCGGTGCCCGCAATCGAGGCGTGGTATCTCTGCGGCCGCGATACCTCGGTGACGGAAGCGGCATGGGTGAACGGCCAGGCGGCCGGCCGCCCGCCCTACACGCGGCGCGAGCTCAAATGGCGAGTATATGGCACGGAGCGACCATCGCTCCCATTGGAAATCCGTCGCGCCGTACAAGAGGTGACGCGCCAGCAAGGCGATCTGCGCCGGCTCGAGAATGATTTCCCTCAGGGTTTTGGCTCGCTCGCCCGCGATTTGCGGAGCTGGCGTGTGAGGTAGGGCGCGTCATACCTCACGCGCCGTTTCATCCAAAAAACACTGCGGACTAGGGATAGTCCGCCCTACCTGTTGCACTGAAGGAAGGGCTTGCCCGTGACGGCGGCAACGCCCTATTTTGTTCCTTCCCCTGCATGAAATCACCCCGCGTTTCCCTGACTGCGTTGATGGGCGCGCAGGCCCAAGTCACCTTCAATGACAATGCGGCCAAGCTCATGCTCATCGCCTTGGCGCAGTTTCCTGGAGTGCTGGGGGACACCGATGTCGACTTGGTCAGAAGCCTGCTGGCCGCATTGCTGGTCGCGCCGTTTGTGCTTTTTTCGCCTCTCGCCGGCTGGATCAATGATCGTTTTTCGAAGAGCCGGGTGCTCAATGTGGCGCTGGGGATGCAATTTGCCGTCATGGTGCTGCTCATCGGCGCACTGTGGGCCCGATCCTTATGGGGCGCGGTCAGCTGCTTTTTGCTGCTGGCGTTGCAGGCGACGGTGTTCGCCCCGGCGAAACGCGGCATCCTGCGCGAGCTGGTCGGTACGACGGAGCTTTCCCGTTACGTCGGAATCATGGAAATGCTCTCGGTCAGCATGATCCTGACAGGCGGGTTTGCCGGCGGGCAGATGTTTGACGGCTGGACCAAGGCGGGCGGCGACCCATGGCATGGTGCACTGATCACCGCCATGATATTGGCGGGATTGTCCGCCCTTTCCTGGGCGGTTTTCCAACTGGTGCAAAAAACCACGGCACAATCCGCCGAACCATTTCAGGTCGGACTGTTTTGGCGGCATGCTCAGCAGGTATCCGAGTTGTGGCGGGACCGGCCTCTCCTTCGCGCAACCTTTGGCATCATGTTTTTTTACGGCATCGGTGGTTATCTCTATCTTTTGTTCATTCAGATGGGAGCCGATCTGCACGAAGGCGGCGTCGGTTCCGGCTCCGCAACGGGCGTCATGCTGCTGTTTGCCGGCGCCGGCACAGTGCTCGGCAATCTCGCTGCCGGGGCATTCTCTCGGCGGGGAATTGAACTCGGGCTGGCGCCGATTGGAGGTGTGCTGCTGCTGGTGGCGTTTGTGGCACTGGGTGTGATTGGAAGGATCAGCCCGGGGTTTTATGGCTGGCTGGTGGTGGCGGGCTTTGCCTCCGGTCTTTTTCTCGTGCCGCTCTACGCCTACCTGCAGGAGACGGCGGGCGCCCACCGGCGCGGGCGCATTCTGGCGGCGGTGGGCCTGCTCGACAGCAGCGCGGGGCTGGCGGCCAACGGGCTGTTTTGGCTGCTGGCTTCCCAGAAAACTCTCGACTGGGATCCGGATACCCAGCTTTGCGCGCTGGCCGGTCTGACGGCCCTGATGACGGTGTTTGGACTGAAACATTTGCCGCACCAGACGTTATGCACGGTGATGCGTTTGATCGGCCCGGTGTTCTACAAGGTCAAGGCGCGGGGCCAGGAAAATGTCCCAGCGGGTGGTGCGCTCATGCTGTGCAATCATCTTTCCTATGTTGACCCGGTGGTGCTGCAGATTGCCTCCCCGCGTCCGTTGCGGTTTGTCGTGTTTGCCGGTTTTGCCCGCAGCCCGGTCGTGCGGTTTCTTTTCCGGGCCCTTGGGGTGATTCCCGTCGCGCCCAACAAGCCGTTGAAGGGCATCCGGCTGGCCGTCGAGGCCATGCAGCGTGGTGAGCTGGTCTGTGTCTTCCCCGAGGGCGCCATTTCACGCACGGGCCAGTTGATGGAGCTCAAGCGCGGGTTTGAGGCAATGGCGCGGCAGGCACGCGCCCCGGTGGTGCCGGCCGCCATCGACGGATTGTGGGGCTCCGTCTTTTCCTTTGCCGGCAACAAATACCTCTGGAAATCGCCGCGTCTCATGCCGACGCATGTGTTCGTGATTTTTGGCCGCCCGATGGCCTACAATCAGGCGGACCACGAGGCGGCGCGCTGCGCGATCCTTGATCTGGGGGAAGAGGCCTTTCAGGAACGCCCGGTGCTGCGCCGGCACCTGGCCCGGGAAATCGTGCGCTCGCTCGCCAAGCGTCCATGGCACGAGGCCCTCGTGGACCGCACAGCCGAGCGGCGTGCCTTGTCGGCGGGGCAACTGCTCGCCGTGGCTTCCGCCCTTTCCCGGCGGATCAGGAAGAACATTCCCGAACAACGCGTGGGTATCGTGCTGCCGCCGGGCGCGGGCGCGCATATTGTGAACCTGGCGGTCGCCTGTGCGGGCAAAACCCCCGTCAACCTTAACTTTACCATTGGTCGGGCGGCCATCGAGGCCAGTCTGCGCATTAGCGAAATAAAAACCGTCATCACGGCCGATGCGATGCGGGCGAAGGTGCCGAATTTCCCCTTTCCCGAGGGCACGCTCGATCTCAAAAAAGAGCTTGAGGCCATGGGGGGAAAGAAGGCGGTTCTGCCCTGGCTGCTGGCGGCCTGGCTGCTCCCCAATCAATGGATGGCCGACCTGCTTGGCTTGCCCCGGGAGGGAGACCGGAAGGAGGCGGGGTTGCTCTTCACCAGTGGCAGCGCGGGCGAACCCAAGGGCGTGGTGCTGTCGCACCGCAACCTCCTGGCCAATTGTGCCCAGATTTCCTCGCTCTCCATCTTGCCTGATACCGCCATCATGATCGGTTGTCTGCCCCTTTTTCATTCCATGGGGTTCACGGTCACGCTATGGTATCCGCTGTTGCGTGGCTGCCGGGTGGTGACCCTGCCCAGCCCGCTCGACACCCGGAAGATCGTTGAAGCCATCCAGCAAGAGCAGGCCACCGTCATGGTCGCGGCCCCGACCTTTATCCGGCCGTTCCTGAAAAAAGCCACGAAAGAGGAACTCAAGTCACTCCTGCTGGTCGTCACCGGGGCGGAAAAGCTTCCACCCGATCTTTACGAGGGCTTTCTCTCCAGCTTTGGCATCGAGATATTGCAGGGGTATGGCCTGACCGAGACCACCCCCGCATCAAATATCAACCAGCATCATCCGGCCATCACGACCCCGACGGCCGGACCGCAACTCGGCAAAAAGCCCGAGGCCGTCGGACGCCTGATGCCCGGGATGACCGCCCGGATCATGGATCCCGATACCAACCGGGAACTGCCGATGAACTCGACCGGGATGGTGTGGCTGCGCGGGGCGAACGTCTTTGCCGGTTACCTGAAGGATCCCGAGAAGACGGCGGCCTCGCTCAAGGACGGCTGGTTCATCACCGGTGATCTGGGCCGGTTTGACGATGACGGTTTTCTCTATATCGAGGGCCGGCTTTCCCGTTTTTCTAAGATTGGCGCTGAGATGGTGCCCCATGGTACGGTGGAGCAGCGTATCGCCGACGCCTTTGGCTGGGAGGAGAACGAGGGACCAACCGTGGTCATCACCGGCGTGCCTGATGCCGTCAAGGGCGAGGCCATCGTTATGCTGACCACCCGTGATGTCACGGCGGAGCAGTTGCGCGCCAGACTGCTGGAAAGTGGCTTGCCCAACCTGTGGATCCCAAAAATTGTCCGCCGAGTGGACAAGATTCCCATGCTCGGCACCGGGAAGACCGATCTGAAGAGTTGCCGCATCCTCGCGATCGAACTCACCAAGGAAGCTGCGGAAAGTTAGCAGCCGTCAGCTGGCCAGCGCAAGTGTTTCGCCAGCCACCGGCAGATCCAGCGTGAACGTGGCCCCGCAGCCGAGCCCGTCGCTGTGGACGGTCAACCTGCCTTTCATCTCTTTCGCGGCATTGGCGCTGGAGTGCAGGCCGAAGCCGTGGCCGGTGGCCCGGGTGGTGAAGCCATGCTGGAAAATGGAAGTCAGGTGTTCGGCCGCGATACCGATGCCGTTGTCCTGTACAATCAGGCGCACCCGGCCTGGTGCACCGGATGTGATGCGCAGGGTCAGCACCTTGTCGGGCCGGCCGCCTTCATCACAGGCATATTTGCCGTTGCGGATGAGATTGACCAGGATTTGGAGCACTTTGCCTTTCTCGGCATTGATGGGCAGGACTGGCTGGAAATCGCGGACCACCCGCACATCGTGCCGGACCAGGGCGCCGGAGTTCATGCGCAGGGAGTCCTCCATGAGGATCGCGGCCTCGAGCGGTTCGACGATGCCGACCATCGTGGCGTAGGCCTGTTGCATGGTCACGATCTCCTTGATGTGTTCGACATTCTGCTGGAGGGATTCGATCTCATGGAGCAGGCGGACGCGGTCCTCGGCAAAGTGCCGGGCGAATGACTCGAGAAAACCAGGCACCAGCCGGCCTTTGGGATCATGAGTGAGATAACGCCCGAGGTCTGCGGAATTTTCGCGCAGCATTTCACCGACTTTAATCAGGCTGTCCGCTTTCGACTGGCGCAGGCCGGTCGCCAGGACCGTGGCGGAAACGTTCAGACTGTTCAGGACGTTCCCGACATTGTGGAGCACACCCGTGGCCACTTCCGCCATGCCGGCCTGGCGCGAGGCGTCGAGCAGTTGCTTGTGTGATTCCGCGAGCTTGGCTTCGGCTGCTTTCCAAACGGTCACATCTTTTGAAATGCCGAACGTGCCAATGATCGCACCCGAGCCGTCGCGCCACGGCATTTTTGTGGTCAGCGCCCAGGTGATGTGACCGTCGGCGTAGGTTTCCTTTTCCAGTTTGCCAATCATGGCCTGGCCGGTGCGGACTATTTGCTGTTCATCCTCGTAGGCCGGTCGCGCATGGGTCGCGTCAAAGAAATCAAAATCGGTCTTCCCCCGAATAAGAGTGGGATCGGTGACATTGAACCGGGTGGCGAAGGCCCGGCTGAAACGAACGAAGCGGGACTCGCGATCCTTGAAATAGACGAGATCAGGCGTGTTTTCCAGCATCGAGTCGAGCAGGCCACTGGCTTCAGCCAGTTTGGCGGTGCGTTCCTGGACGCGGCTTTCGAGCTCGGCGTTGAGCGTGCGATAGCGGTCCTCACTGATGGATAGGGCGGCCGATTTTTCCGTGGTCTCCTGAATCTGGCGCCCAAGTCGGGCGTTGGTGACATTGAGTTCGGCCGTGCGTTTTCCAACCAGCAATTCAAGGCGCGTGTTTTCTCGGCGCTGCAGATAGGAGGAAAGCCAGGTGACAAAGGCAAAAAGGGCCACCGTGGCGATGCTGTAGACCAGCCAAGCCAGCCGCGTGCGGAACCAGGGTGGACGCACGGTGAACTGCAGGCGTGATTCGGCACCGGGCGCGGTGCCTCGGATCACCGGCCGGACCCGAAATACGTAGTCACCTTCCTTCAGGCGGTTGAATCTCGCCGAGCCGACGGCACCGGTCGAGAGCCACTGGCTGCCCGCTCCCTCCAGCAAAACCTCGAAGGTGATGGGTGAAGCGAAGGGATTGGCGGGCGCGGCGAAATGGAAGACCAACGAGTTGTCGGCGTAACTGAGCGATTCCAAGGCGGTGCCGGGAGAGAAAAGTTCGCGATTGCTGGCGGGAAACTCAACGGATGTGATGAGCGTTCGCAGTGGGATGGGCGGCGCGGCGGGGAGCCGAAGGTCCATCCGGGCCAGGCGCCGCTTCTCGAACATCCAGACCACCCCGTCGTCTTCCGTGGTATAACCGGTCGGGGAAAATCCCACCGGTATAATTTTGCTCCGGTTCTTGCCTGCGGTCGCCCGGCGGTCGATCACTTCAGTGGCGCCGTTGAGCGTATACCACAGCCGTCCCAAGCTATCGGTGACCGGCCGTCCGCCCGCGAGGGCCAGTTGCGGGTAACGGGCAATGAGTTCAGTGTCCTCCACAAACTTCCGCCGGATTTCGTCAAAGCGGTAATGATGATTGGCCACATGGAACCGGGCGATGCCATCGAGAATATATAACTCGACCCAACCGTCCGTAAGACCGTCACCAACGCCGAGGATTTGGATTTTTGGTTCTCCCGCGTTGGGATCCAGTCGTCCGATCCGGCTCATCCCCAGCTCCACCCATCCTATTCCTGCGCAGTCAATCTCAGCATTATAGCTGTCCCCCAAGTCCGGCGCCGGGATTCTCGTTGCGGTATAGTTCTGGCCAGATTGTTGGATCAGGCCATATTCGCCTCGCGCAACATAAAAGAATCGGCCGGGGGTGGAGCGGGCTGCTCCGATCCGCGCATTCATGATCCCGGGCAGTGCCAGTCTCCATCCCGTCTTTTCGTAGATGAAGACACCCGCGTCGTTGGCTCCGAACAAGTGGCCGTCAACTTCAGCGAGGGTGAAGAGGTATCGCCCCGGTGGCGTGTCATCCTCGAACCTTTCAAGCCGGTCGCTCGCATCGTAAATTCCGCGCATGGCCCGGCCGTCGGCAAGGATCCAAAGTTGGCCGGCATGTCGCATCGGCTGCGCATAGGCGAGCCCACCGGCGAGCAGCGGTTCGTAATGCGAAATGGGGGAAGGAAATTCGACCCGGACCAGGCCATCATTCAGCTGAGCCCAAAGCACGCCATCACGTCCATATTGCAGGCGTTGCACTCGCGCCAGGCGGTGGTCGACGGAGCGCTCGAGCACCTGTACGGTGTGCCCCTCGCGGTCAAAGAACACGATGCCGACCGTGTCAATCGCCGCGGCGTAATAACCCTCGCCGGTCGGGCAAAGGTCGGTGATCCGGTGGCCGCTGCGCAGCAACCCCGGTGGGCCGAATGCATGAAATGAATTGCCGTCAAAGAGCTTCAGCCCCCCGGAGACCGTGCCCACCAGCATCTGGCCTGGTCCAAACGGGATGGCGCAGGTTACGCTTTCACTTACCAAAATGTCAGCGGACATCACTCGTTCCGTGACGTTGTTTGGTTTCAGTCGATAGAGTTGGCCGGAGGACTGGTCGCTCAGATACACGTCCTGCCCCAACTGGTAGATCCGGTCAATTGCTCCGATACCGCCGGCGAAGCGGGCCGTTTGGCCGGGCCGCCAAGAGACTATCACATCGTTGCTGCCGAACCAGTACCACTGGTCAGGAAACGTTGTCACCTTGACCATGGTGGAGTTTTGCATGCTAGCCTTTTCCGGCATATTCATCACCAGCGTTTGATGCCAGCGACCGCCCTCGTCCAAATTGATCCGGGCGAAGCCGCCATTAACCCCGCAGTATATCTGCCCGTCTTTGTCGACGGCGACCGTGCCGAATATTGTCGACTGTCCCTCCACTTCACGAAAGGTTTCCCATCTCACGCCATCGCCGAATGCAAGTTCATGCTGTGAGACGACCAATATGCGCCCGTCAGGCAGCAGATGCAGGTCAACCGGGGCCGTACTCAGGCCGAGCGCTTCCGGCCCCAACACGACAAAAGAAGGTGCGCCGGTCTCCACTCTCCCGGCCGGGGCTGCAGGCACTGACCGGCTGTCGGCTCGCGCGGACACCCCACTGAGACACAGGCCGATGATCAGTGTTACCGCGACTGCCCAAAGTTCGCCGGCTTTGGGGTGATCACGCAAGAGAGGCAATGGATGGTGCATGGGACGGAGCCGCGGGCAGATCGAGGGTGAAGGTGGCGCCGGTGCCCAGTCCGTCACTGTGGACGGTCAAAGTACCTTTCATCTCTTTTGCGGCGCTGGTGCTGGAGTGCAGGCCGAAACCATGGCCCGTGGCCTTGGTGGTGAAGCCATGCTGGAAAATATGCGGCAGATTCTCCGGAGCGATGCCGATGCCGTTGTCCTGCACGATGAGGTGGACCCGACCCGGCCCGCCGGGAGTGATGCGCAGAGTCAGCACCTTGTCGGTCCGCCCGCCTTCATCGCAGGCATATTTTCCATTGCGGATGAGATTCACCAGGATTTGCAGCACTTTGCCTTTCTCGGCGCTCACCAGCGGCACAGACCGGAAGTCTCGGACCACCTGTACGTCGTGTCTGACCAAGGCGCCCGAGTTCATGCGAAAGGAATCTTCCATCAGCGCCGCGGCCTCGAGCGGCTCGATTGTCCCGACCAAGGTCGCATACGTCTGCTGCATGGTCACAATCTCCTTGATATGTTCCACGTTGTGCTGGAGCGACTCGATCTCCGCGAGCAGGCGGATACGATCTTCGACAAAATGCTTGGCCAGCGACTCAATAAAGCCGGGGATCAGCCGGCCCTTGGGATCCCGGGTGAGATAGCTTCCGAGATCAGCGGAATGCTCGCGCAGCATTTCACCGACCTTCACCAGACTCTCCGCCTTCGACTGACGCAGGCTGGTGGCAAGCACCGAGGCGCACACGTTGAGGCTGTTCAGGACGTTGCCGACATTGTGGAGCACGCCCGTGGCCACTTCCGCCATGCCGGCCATGCGCGAGGTGTCGAGCAACTCCTTGCGTGATTTTTCCAGAGCGAGTTCCATCCGTTTGGACTCGGTGACATCCTTGCTGATGCCAAAGGTTCCGAGGATTGCGCCATGTTCATCCTTCAACGGCATTTTGCTGGTTAATACCCAGCTGATGTGACCGTCGGGCCAGGTTTCCTTTTCCAGTTTGCCAAGGAGAGGTTGGCCGGTGCGGATAATGGCTTGCTCGTCTTCAAAGGCGGGCCGGGCATGAGCTTCATCGAAGAAATCGAAATCAGTCTTGCCGATGATCTCGGCCGCGCTCTGCCGGCGGAACAGGTGGACCATCGAGGCGCTCAACGCGATGAAACAGGAATCCCGATCCTTGAAATAGACGTGGTCGGGGACATTTTTCAGGAAAGCGGTGGCCAACGCCCGATCAAGCAGCCGGGTCTTGGTCTTCTCCGAAGTGAAAATGTCAGCCGAAGCGAGGTTCATTTGGCAAGAATGCAGGCGGTGTCCGGATTGACAGTTTCGATCGTGAGATAACGGGTCAGCATCTCGCGCAAGGCCTCCAGTCTCACCGGCTTGGAGAGATAGTCATCCATGCCTGCGGCGAGGCAGGCCTCGCGGTCGCCGCTCATGGCATTAGCGGTCATGGCGATGATGCGCAGGACGGATGGAAAGCCGGGCATGCCCGACGCCTGGGCCTGCCGGATGAAACGAGTGGTCGCAAAACCATCCATGACCGGCATCTGCTCATCCATCAAGACCAGCGCATAGGGTTTGCGCCGCAGGGCAGCGATGGCTTCGTGACCGTTGCTCGCGATATCCACCGCGTAACCAAGTTTGGCAAGCATGAGCCGGATGACCTTCTGGTTTACCGGGTTGTCCTCGACGGCGAGAATGATAGCCTCGCCGGGCGCGGGCTTGAGCATGGCGGGGCTCAGCGGTGAATTGCTGACGGGACGCCTGGCGCCCAGCACCCGGCCGAGAGTGGCGCGCAGATTCTCGGCATGAATCGGCTTCAGTTCGCAGGCGGCCAATCCGGCGGCTTGCATCTTTTCCTTTGACAGGCGTTCGCCACGTGACGTCAGCAGGACCAGGGCCGGGTTATTGAGCCTGGGGTCGGAGCCGATGGCAGCGGCCAGCTGCAGACCATCGGTGCCCGGCATATGATGGTCGAGGACCACGAGTTCGTAGGGTGAGGCCTGGGCGGCGGCGCGGCGAAGTTCCGCGAGCGCCGCTTCGGCCGACTCAACGCTCTGGCGTGGTGCGCCCCAGGTCTGCAAAAGACGGTCCATCAGCTTGCGATTGGTAGCGTTGTCATCCACCGCGAGAATCCGCCGGCCGACGAGAGGAGAGGGCGCCAATTCCGAGGCAAACGCAATGACGGTGGATTTTTCCAGCTCCGCGGTGAACCAGAAGGTCGATCCATTACCCCGTTCGCTGTTCATGCCGATCCGACCGTGCATAAGCTCGACCAGACGCCGGGAGATGGCCAGGCCGAGGCCGGTGCCGCCGTATTTGCGCGTCGTTGAACTGTCGGCCTGCACGAAGGGACGGAACAAGGTGGCCTGCACCTCCGTGGGAATACCGATCCCAGTGTCCTTGATTTCAAAACGCAAAACGGCCCGGTCCGACTGGTTGGTCACGGCGGTAACGCTGACCGTCACTTCGCCGTGGGTGGTGAATTTCACGGCGTTGCCCAGTAGGTTGAGCACGATCTGTCGAAGGCGAAGCGGGTCACCGCAAAGATTCTCCGGCACATTGGGGTCGATGCTCAGGATCAACTCGAGCCCCTTGCGGGCGGCGGGGTCGGCGTACAGGTCGAGCGGGAGCCGGAGTTGATCAGCAAGGTTGAAATCGATGGACTCAAGTGTCATCTGACCGGCTTCAATTTTGGAGAAATCGAGAATATCGTTGATGATGGTGAGCAATCCTTCGCCGCTTTGGGCGAGGGTGACGGCGAGATCGCGCTGCTCGGCATTGAGCGGGGTGTCGAGCAGAAGGCTGGCCATGCCTATGACCCCGTTCATCGGCGTGCGGATTTCGTGGCTCATGTTGGCGAGAAAGGCGCTTTTGGCCCGGTCGGCACTTTCAGCAGCTTCCTTGGCGTTTTGCAGGTCCGCTTCCACTCGGGCGCGCCGGGCGATCTCCTCATGCAGACTGGTGTTGGCCGCCTCAAGATCCTTGGTACGCTCAAGCACGCGATGCTCCAACTCCTCGGCATGGGCGCGAGTTTGCCGGAGCAGATTCCATTTTTCGGTGAGGGAATTGGCCAGTTGCAGAACCTCGATCGTGTCAAAGGGTTTTTTCAGGATGACAAGGCGGTCGGTGCCCCCGATCTTCACGAGCATGTCATCCCAGGAGTAATCCGAATAGGCCGTGCAGATGACGATCTGGAGGTCCGGTGCGACCTTCCAAAGTTCCAGGGTGGTTTCAACTCCATCCCAGCCGGGAGGCATCCTCACATCAACAAACGCCATGGCGTAGGGGCGGTTTTCCGCCGCGGCTTTCTGCACGAGTGCCAACCCCTCACGTCCCTGATAGGCTGATTCCACTGCGAATGATGCGGTCGGACAGACGGGCTTGGTGGGGCTGCCTAGCAACTCTGCCTCCAACGCATCAAGTGCCATATTGGCCTCGCTGACTACCGGGCACAAAATCTTCCGGATATCCGCATGGATGGCCTGATTATCATCGATAACCAGAATTCGGTTGTTTCTCTCCCACGTGCGTTGTGGTGAGGGGTGGTTCATGGTGATGGGGTAGTGGAATATTTTGGGCTAACTCGTGGTGTTCGTCACATATTGGCGGTAGTTTAGCTTCCGTTTTTGGTGAGATGAAAATTAAGAGCTGTTTTACTTTGTCAGGATAACGCCAATGCAGCTGCCCGCCTATACGGGTTTACCCTGATACGGGCCTACGGGATTTCCGGCGCAGCGGGGCAAACTGGAGCAGCTGCGGGGATTTTTACCTTCGGCTGGAAGCACTTTCAAAACTGCCTGGTCCGCCCCTCACCGCGGCGAGCCACCACGACCCTTTTCAGGACTTGCGTGGCGTTTCCGTTCCACACATCGGGACGGCTGTACCCGCGGAGTCGCATGCTCGGGGAATCAAAGCACTACAGTCTTGAATGAATTGGACTGCCAGAGCGGCTGCCTGGTCTCGGCGGCGAGTTCGTTGAAAGCGTCGACTTCAGCCTGACTGAAGAGGAGGCCGCCCGCCGCGGTGGTTTTTTTCGCCCACTCGGCTTCGAGCTGGCCGGGGAGCATGGCCTTCTCATTGCCGTGGCCGAGAACGTCGGCGATGACCGCCTTCACATTCTGCGCTTGGTTGCGCCCTCGAGCGAAGGCGCCGGCGCTGATGGCGTCAGGGTGGATGACTTGGAAAAAGAAACAGCAAGTGTGCTTGTCCCCATCATCGGCCCAGCGGTTGCGGAGGGTGGGCAGAGAGCCGCCGATGAAACCGCCGACAATTTCGTTGATGAGCGAGAG
This sequence comes from uncultured Oleiharenicola sp., assembly GCA_964492635.1. GTDB lineage: Bacteria > Verrucomicrobiota > Verrucomicrobiia > Opitutales > Opitutaceae > Lacunisphaera. The sequence continues at coordinate 19,422 of CAZBLQ010000023.1, read as the reverse complement.
GCCGTAGCCTTTATGCGCGCCGAAAGGGAGCAGCGAGACGGCATGGTTGGGATCGGTGGTAGGGTTGCCATCCTTGTCAACCGCGGCCATTGGCGGGAGCGGTTTGCCTTCGCGCTTGAGCTGCTGCACGCGGCCCATGGCCACGACGGAGGTGGCCCAGTCGATGACGATGGGATAGCCGACGGCGTCAGTCGTGGGAAAACCCCACGAATGCGGATTGGTCCCCAAGGTGGGAAACTTGCCGCCAAAAGGCACGACCTCGGCGAGTGCGGCGGTGCAGTTGGTGTAGGCGATGTAACCCTTTTTCGCGGCGTCCATCACATAGCCGCCGCCCCATAAATAGTGAAAAGCGTTGTCGACCGAGACGGTGCCGGTGCCGTATTGGTCCGCCAGCTTCATGGCTGCGTCCATGGCGCGGTAGGCAGTGGACTGGCCAAGTTTCTTGTTGGCGTTCCAGACCTTGGTTGCGGCAAACTTCGATGGCCTTTCTTCTATCCGCGCGCCCGGCACGCAGCCCTTTGAACCGGAACCGAAGAGGTGATCGAGGTGCAGGGCCTTGATGGCGTTGTGCGTGCGGATGCCATGGCGGGTGGCTTCGGCGCAGAAACGCGCACCCTCCGCGGCCTCGTCCGCGTGAAACCCGCGGTGCAGGTAGGCGGCGGCGACAAGGGCGTTGTGCTGTTGCTCGGGAACGATATAAAATGTTTCGGGCATGGGGGTGGAAGTGAAAGAATGCTGGCGGGGTGACCGGGCGAGGTCAGACGACTTTCTTCACGGCGACTTCGGGATTGACCTGCGCGAGGGGTTTCTCGCCGTTCATCGCGAGGATGAGGTTTTTCACGGCGGCCGTGGCCTGGCGGACAACGCTCTCGTAAGTGCGGGAGCCGATGTGCGGCGTAATGACGCAGTTCGGCAACTTGAGCAGCGGATGATCGGCAGGTGGTGGCTCGACGTCCAGTACATCGGCGCCGTAGCCGCCGACGCGGCCGGACTGGAGTGCGGCGACAAGATCAGCGGTGTGAACGATCTCGCCGCGAGCACAGTTGAGTATGAGCACGCTCTTCTTCATTTTTGCGATGCTTTGGGCGTTGATCATATTGCGCGTTTCGGGCGTCAAGTTGGTGTGGAGCGATAGATAGTCGGAGATGGCAAACACTTCCTCAAGAGTGGCGGCACGTTTCACGCCATGCTGGGCGGCAAACTTTTCATCCCAGTAGACGTCGAAACCGATGGTGTTCATGCCAAAGGCGCGGGCACGGATGGCGACTTCCTTGCCGATGCGTCCGAGGCCAACGATACCGATGGTCTTGTCGAGGAGTTCGTGGCCGGTCTTGCGTTTCCAGCCGCCGGCTCGGGTGGAGTCGGTGTGAAAAAGGAGGTTTTTCTCCAGGGCGAGTAGCAGAAGGAAGGTATGTTCGGCGACGGTGGTGTGATTGACGCCCGGGGTGAAAAGCAGCGGGATGCCGAATTCGGTACAGGATTTCACGTCGATCTTGTCAACGCCGATGCCGTATTTGCTGAGGACCTTGAGCCGGGGGCGCGCCTTCTCGAGCACCCGGCGGGTTATGGCATCGTCGCCGCAAATATAGCCGTCGAAATCGCCGACGAGGGCGAGCGTATCGGTTTCGTTGAGCGGTCCGCGGGCGTTGACGACCTCCCAGCCGGTGCTGGCGAGGAGCTGATGGTGTTCGCCCGGGGTGTCTTGAAATGAAGTGGTCGTGAGGAGTATGCGCGTCATATTGAGGAAGGGTCATGCAACACAACCGCGGGCCGATACTCAAAGGGAAACTTGCCGCGAGTATGTCATGCAGAGTTGCCCTTGGGACCGAGCTGGCTTTGCTGGAAGTTTCGCTAATGAAAACTTTTGTCCGTGCCACTGTTGCCTTGAAGCGCCGTCTCGGTTCGCGCGTTGATCGATCGCGGGCCGGGTGCTGGGCGGCTTCCTTTGACAGCAGCAAGATTTCGTTTCTGCCCGAGGCGGTCGTCACTCCGCGGCAGGAGTCGGAGATCGGCGTGGTGCTGGAGCTGGCCAACAAATACCGCGTACCCGTGACCGTGCGCGGACGCGGTACGACCCTGATGGGCTCGGCCGCGCCGGTGGACGGTGGTTGGGTGATCGACATGCTCAAGCTGAACAAGGTGCGGATTGACGCCGATGCCGGCATGGCGCTGGTGCAAGCCGGCGCCACCACGGCGAACATCCAGCGCGCCGCCGAAAAGCTGGGCTGGTTTTATCCGCCGGATCCATCGTCGAAGGAATACTGCACCATCGGCGGGAACATCGCCTGCAACGCCGGCGGCATGCACGGGGGCAAATACGGCGTGACCCGGGACTTTGTCGTCGCCCTCCGCGGGTTTCTGCCGACAGGGGAATACGTGGAGTGGGGAACGGCCACCAAGAAGTTTTCCGCCGGCTTCAATCTGCGCGATCTGTGGATCGGCAGCGAGGGCATGCTCGGCGTGGTGAGCGGCGCGGTGCTCAAGCTTATTCCGCAACCCGCGGCCCGTTGGACGCTGCTCACGGCATTCACGGACGAAGTCACCGCGCTCAAATCGGCCCGGGTGTTGTTCCGGGCGCGCATTCAGCCGGCCATCTGCGAGTTCCTCGACCGCGAGAGTGTGCTCTGCGCCGAGCAGGCGACGGGCAGGACGGTTTTCGCCGGTCAAGCCGGCCGGCCGGTCATCCTGCTGGAATTTGCCGGTGGCGTGAACGAGGTGGAGGATTTGAAATTCGAGGTGCTGGCGTGGGCGCAGACTCACGCCGTGGCCTACAAGGAGGCGCGCAGCCGCACCGAGGCCGAGGAGCTGTGGGCGGTCCGCCGCAAATGTTCGGGGGCGATGTTCGAGCTGGGCGATGCGAAACTCAACGAGGACATCGTGGTGCCGATGCGCAACTATGAGAAGTTTGCCCGTTTTCTGGCCGGCTTGAAGCGCGGTTCCAAACTCCCCATTCCAACCTTCGGCCACCTCGCCGACGGCAACCTGCACGTGAACATCATGTATCACCGCGAGAATCCAGCCGAGACGCACGCGGCCGAGGCGGCGGTGCAAAAGCTGATGGAAACCGTGGTGGCGATGGGCGGGGCCATCTCAGGCGAGCACGGCATCGGTTTGGCCAAAACACCGTTCCTGCGCATCCAACACCGGCCCGCCCAGGTGAAAGCCATGCAGGCGGTGAAAAAGGCGCTGGACCCGCGCGGCATCTGCAATCCGGGAAAAATGTTCGAGGTCGTCCGCATCTGGAAATTCCGGAAAGTGACGGTGAAGCTCCCGTGGGATCACAAATAAAGATCCGTCCGTTTCAGCCGGTCGATGAGGGCGCGGTCGTCGCCCTTTGGCAGGTGTGCGGGTTGGTCCGTCCGCAGAACGATCCGCGAAGGGACATCGCGCGCAAATCGAAGGTCAATCCCGAGTGGCTCCTTGTGGCGGAGGCCGGCGGGAACATCGTCGGCACGGTGATGGTTGGCTACGACGGACATCGTGGCTGGATCAACTACCTCGCAGTTGCGCCGTCACACCAGCGCGGTGGCTTGGGCCGGGCCTTGATGGCCGGGGCGGAGAGCCGCCTGCGTGCGGCGGGTTGTCCGAAGATAAATTTGATGGTGCGCACGGACAACACGGGAGTGATTGCCTTTTATCAACGGCTCGGGTTTGCCGTGGATGAGGTGGTGAGCCTCGGCAAGAGACTCGTCAAAGATTAACGCTGAAAACTGGGTGGTGGGGTCGCTGCCCCGCCGTGTTTGCGAAGAAGGCGGGATCAGCGCCGTCGCCATGTTCTTGCGGCCCGGTGTTTGTCCCCGCGCCTCCGCGCGAGGCAAACGATCCCGCCCTGCAAAAACCACGCTCACGCCGCCTCGGCGGCCTCGGGCGTACCGGGACGGTTGCTGACGTTGTTGCCGTCGTTCGGCTGCAGCCGCCAGAAGATGAGGGAGGAGAGGATGGTGACCGTGCCGAGGGCCAGGTAGGAATGATGCAACGCGCGGATGAAGTTGGCAGTGTCGGTCTGCGGGGTCTTGCCGACAAACCACGCCGCCAGCAGCGAGGCGAAGGCGACACCGAAGCTCAGGGCCATCATCTGGGCCGTGCTGGCGATGCTGTTGGCCATGCTCGCATCGCCGTCGCTGATGTCGGCGTAGACGAGGGTGTTCATGCTCGTGAACTGCAACGCCGAGAAAAATCCTTGCGTGAAGCTGAGCAGCAAAATGCCCCAGATGGGCGTGCCGGGACCGACCAGCGAGAACACCATGATGGTCGCACCGAACAGGACGGTGTTGATCAGGAGGACCTGCCGGTGACCGAAACGGGCAAGGATGGACTTGCTCATCATCTTCATCGTGATGGCGGCGGCCGCTTGCGGCATGGTCAGCAAGCCGGCCTGCCAGGCAGGAAAGCCAAGGCCAATCTGGTAGAGCAGGGGCAACAGGAAGGGCATGCCTCCGATGCCGAGCCGCGTGATGATGCCACCGAGCACGGCGACGTTGAAGGTGCGGGTGTCAAAAAGGGTCAGCTGCATCACCGGGTTGGGCACGCGGCGGCCGTGCCAGTAATAAGCGGCGAGCAGTCCGAGCGAGATCGCGAGCAGGACCAGAATGGGCCCGGGTGGCAGGCGGTGCTCGCCGAATATTTCCAGCACGTAGGAGAGCAGCGCGATGCCGCTCCCGAACAGCAGGAAACCCCAGCGGTCGAGCGGGGCGACATCGGCGTCGCGATAGTCGGGCATGTGGCGTTTGATGAGCCAGAGCCCGAGCAGCCCGATGGGCAGGTTGACAAAGAAAATTGTGCGCCAGGGCAGCCAGTGGACGATCATCCCGCCGACGAACGGCCCCAGTAGCGGGCCGATGAGCGCGGGGATCACGACGAAGTTCATGGCGGCGAGCATTTCGGACCGGGGAAAGGTGCGCACAAGTGCCAGCCGGCCGACGGGCGTCATCATCGCGCCGCCGATGCCCTGGACGACGCGCGCGGCGACAAGCATCGGGCTGTTCAGGCCCAGACCGCAAAGCAGCGAACCCAACGTGAACAGCGAGACTGCCCAGGTGAAAACCCGTTTGGTCCCAAACCGGTCGGCCATCCAGCCGCTGATGGGGATGAACACCGCCAGGCAGAGCGTGTAGCTCGTCAACACGCCCTTCAGGCTGAGCGGCGTCACCTCCAGACTGACGGCCATCGTCGGGACCGCCGTGTTCACGATGGTGGCGTCGAGGTTCTCCATGAACAGCGCCACCGCGACCAGCCACGGCATGAACCGCTTGGTCTGGCTGGCAGTGTCGCTGGCATCGGGCATGGCCGTTAGGTTGCCCATCATGGGAGGCGACGCAAGCGGGTGCGAAACCCCCGGTGACGGTCGGAGTAATGAGGTAGGGGCGCTTGCCACCAGGCCGTTCTGAGAGCGGTGCAAGGTCTGCCGGCAAGCGGCGCTCCACAGTCTTGTAGGGGCTTTGAGTCAACCGTCCGATTGCCAACATTATTCGAGGACGTTTTGGGTGTTTTTTCCATTGCGGAGCGCTGGGCCGCTCCCTCTAGTCTGCCTTTTCAGCTCAATGTATCTAAAGGCGCTCAAACTCCACGGCTTTAAAAGCTTCGCCGACAACACAACCCTCAGTTTCCAGCCCGGTGTGACGGCCATCGTCGGCCCCAACGGTTGCGGCAAGAGCAACATCGCGGACGCCATCCGCTGGGTGCTGGGCGAGCAGAGCGCGAAGGCCCTCCGCGGGGGCAAGATGCAGGATGTCATCTTCGAGGGCGTCGACACCCGCAAGCCGGCGCAGTTTTCCGAGGTCGCGCTGCTGCTGACCGATTGTGAGAAACAGCTCGGCAGCGATTTCCACGAGATCGAGATCATGCGCCGCGTCGCCCGCGACGGACTCGGCGAATATTATTTCAACGGCCAGCCCTGCCGCCTGAAGGACATCCAGAAACTTTTCATGGACACCGGCGTGGGTCGCACCAGTTACTCGATCATGGCGCAGGGCCAGATCGACCAGATCCTTTCGTCGAAGCCCGAGGAGCGCCGGGTCGTGTTCGAGGAGGCCGCCGGCATCACCAAATACAAGAGCCAGCGCCGCGAGGCGATGGGCAAACTCGCGCTGACCGAGCAAAATCTTGCGCGGGTGTCCGATGTCATCACAGAGGTCGCCCGCCAGATTAGCAGCCTGAAGCGGCAGGCGGCCAAGGCCATGCGCTACAAGCGCGTCAGCTTCCGCCTGCGCCACCTCGCGCTCGCTCAGGGCAGTTTTCAATACCGCCAGCTCAGCGCCGCCCTGGGCGAACTCGACGGCCGCGTTGCCGCCCTCCGGGGCGATGCCGACACACGGCGCACCTCGCTCGAGGAACGCACCCGTTCCCTCGACGGGAAGAAGAACGCGCGCAGCACGCTCAACCAGCGGGTGCAGGACGCCCAGCAGGCGGTGTTCGACCTGCGTTCGCAGAAGGAACAGGCCGAGAACCAGGCCGGTTTGGCGGAGGTCAGGCGCACCGGGCTTGCCGAGCGCATCGCGGCGGGCAGGGACGACTTTGCCGAACTCGAGATGCAGCTGAAAGAACTGGCCTCGCAGGTTGACACGGGCGCACAGGACAAGCAGATGCAGTTGAGCCTGCTCGGCAGCTCCGACGCCGTATTTCAGGACCGCAACCGCGAACTGGCCATTTTTGAGGGCGAGCTGACCAAGGCCGAGCAGCAGCTCAGCGCCGACAAGTTCCATTTGTTGCAGGTGGAGAGTGCGGTGGCGCGCTACCGCACGGAAAGCTCCGGCCTCGAGGTGGACGCCCGCACGAGCCAGAACAAGTTTGACCAGCTTTCCAGCGAACTCGCGCAGTTGCGTGCCGCGGTGGAAGCCGCCGCGCAATCACTCGCCAAGGTGCACTCGCGCGTCGAGGAAGCGCGCGCCGACCAAAGCCGCAGCAACAACGAGGCGCAGGCCGCCCAGGCCGCCTTGCAGGCGGCGACCCAGGATTTTCGCGAAGCGCAGCGCAAGCTGCAGGAAATCGACCGAAGCCTGGCCCAGAAGGCCGCCCGGCTGAAACTGCTCCAACAGTTGCAGGAAAAATGGGAGGGTTTTGGTGAAGGCGCCAAGGCGTTGCTGCAGGGCCGGCTGGCGTCCGTGCTGGGCGACCAGAAATTCACGCCCATCACGCAGGGACTGGAAGTCCGCGCCGAATACGCCAAGGCCTTGGAAGCACTCCTCGGTGCCTCGGTCGAGGCCATAACTGTGGCCGACCTCGCCACGGCGCAAAAGATTCTCTCCCGGCTGGAAGGCGACCAGATCGGCAGTGTGTGCCTGCAAATATCAGAGGTCAGAGGACAGAAGTCAGAGGTCAGCCTCCCGGCCGGACTCAGGCCGGCCACTGAAGCGGTTGCGAATCTGGATGCGTCGCACCCGGCCGCTTCGATTCTTTCCGCATGCTATATCGCCGAAGACCTCGGCGCTTTTCTGGACTTCTGGAAAGCCAATCCCGCTTTCGGTTTCCTGATGGTGGCGACATCCAAGGGCGACCTGGTCGACCGCCGCGGTCTGATTTTTGGCGGTTACCACAAGAAACC
>CAZBLQ010000023.1:10571-11782 GCA_964492635.1 uncultured Oleiharenicola sp. | reverse complement strand
GCCGAGGCTGGCGTGGTTGCGCAAAAGCAGAAAATTTCCGGCACGGAAGCCACCATCACCGAGAAGCGCACGGCTCGTGACCAGAAGAAGGAGACGCTGGCCCAGGCCCGCCTTGAACTGGCGGAGCGCCGCCAGAAGGTCGAGGTGCTCGATCGCGGCTTGGGCGAAATGGAACGCCGCCGCGGGCAGCTCGATGATTTGCTCGCCCAGCGCCAGATTGAACTGGAGACGTGGACGGATCAGGTCGCGGAATTCGAGCAGGAGGCTGCCAACCAGCGGCGCCGCGCCGGGGAGATTGTCCGGACACTGGCCGTGGCGCAGGAGAACGTGGAAAAAATCCGCGCCGAGCTGCTGACCGTGGAAAACGATATTTCCTCCGTGGAGCAGGGGCTCACTTCGATTCGCGCCGAGGCTGAGTCAGCTCAGGCGGAACTGTCCAAGCATGAGGTGAAAGTGGCCGAGACCCGGGCTCGCGTGCAGTTCCTGGCGGAAGAGATAACGCGCGAGTTTCAGACCGAGGTCGGGGCACTCGACTGGAAACAACTCCTCTGGCACGCCGACGACGAGCCGGAGGGGCTGCGCGAGCTAGATTTAGATGAAGAGGAAGAGCTCGCGCCCGGAGGGCAGAAGACAGAGATCAGAGGTCAGCAGTCAGCAGTCAGTGGTCAACCCGATGCTGTCGTGACCGGCCAATCGAAAATCAAGAATCGAAGATCGAAAATCAAACAGAAGGGCTCGCCAACGGAGGCCGACCTGGCTGCGCTCGATGCGACCAACTGGGACGAGGTTAAGGCCGAGGTCGACGCCCTTCGCCAGCGGATTTCCGGAATGGGCGCCGTGAACCTCGTGGCGATCGAGGAATATTCCGAATTGAAGCAACGCTACGAATTCCTGAAAACCCAGAGCGACGATCTCACCGGGGCGAAGGCGCGGCTGCTCAAGGCCATCGATGACATCAACCAGACCTCGCTGGAGCAGTTCCGGGTCACCTTCGAGCAGATCCGCAAGAATTTCGCCTACACTTTCCAGATTCTCTTTGGTGGCGGCCGGGCCGAGATCGAGCTGGTGACGGCCGAGGACCCGCTGGAAAGCGGCATCGACATCGTGGCCCAGCCTCCGGGCACCAAGCTCAAGGGCATCACTCTGCTCTCGGGCGGCCAGAAGACGCTCACCGCCGTGGCGCTGCTCTTCGCGCTCTACATGGTGAAGCC
>CAZBLQ010000023.1:0-10471 GCA_964492635.1 uncultured Oleiharenicola sp. | reverse complement strand
GCCGACGCGGTGCGCAGCGCGGCGCCGTCCGCGCCTGTTGGTTCGTAACGTTGACGTCATCCGAGCGAGCCAGAGGCGGGCGCCGGATACGCAGATTGGTTAGCCACGTTTTTCATGGACCAGTGAGTAGTGTTCCACCGTGGGAAATGGATCGTAGTAATGATGAAGAAGTCTCTTCCACTCGGAATACTCCGACGACTTCCGAAACCCCTCAGTGTGGGCTTCAAGCGTCTTCCAGCGGGCGAGCAAAATATATCGGTTCTGCTTTTCGACGCAGCGCTGCAACTCGTGCGAGATGTAGCCACTGATACTGCTAATGTGAACCGATGCTTTGGCAAAGTCGCGCTCGAAGGCCGCTTCCTGGCTTGGCTTCACGTCAAGAATTGCAACTTCGAGAATCATCTTCTGTGGTTAGGTCAACGTAGATTATGCCACGGGCCGTGACTTAATCAAAATTGTACAGGGTTGAGGGTGATAAGATAACCGAAAATCAACTCCCGTTGAATGCCGGGTTGATTATCCGACGGAAAATATTTCTTTTCGGTGCCGGATCAATCCAATCCGTGCGAGTGAGTGGCCTGATTTCGGAAGAAGGGGCGTGGAAACCTCGGCGAAGGTTTGCTCAATCGACATCGATCGCGTTGCCGCCCTCGCGTTTGTCGTAGCTGCGGAAGGCAAACATGGTCTCGCTCTCAATGATGCCGTCCGTCTTCAGCAGGTGATCCGTGATCACCGACTCGATCATCTCAATCGATTCGCACTTGATGATCAGCAACAGGTCGAACCGACCCGAGATCGAATACACGTCGGTGACGGCCCGGATATCCAAGAGCTTCTCGGCCGTGCCGGTGATTTTCTTCGGGTCGATCTTAAGCAGAATGATTGCGGTGGGCATGGGATATTTTGGCTTTCAGCAGATGTTACAGTTCAGCCCCGCGCGCGCGAGCGTGGAATGAACCCTGCGGCACCCGCGCCCATCGTCGACGCCGTGCGCAGCGCGGCCCCGTCGCCTCCGGTCAGGCTCCGGCTGCAGTATAAACCGAGGAAGTCTTTTCCCGGAGTTCCTTTACCAGCCTGCGCAAAACTTCCAACCCCTCAGGGCTGCAATAGCGACCCGCTTCCTTCGCGGGATAGTCGTTGAAGACGCTGACGCATCGCGCTCTCACCGACTCGAGAAAAGCATCTTTCTTCTTGATCGAGGTGAATTCATCCCAATCCCATTTACCGGCGCGATCCTCGACAAATGCTTCGATGATCGTTGCTGCTTGATCGTATTCGGCCAAATGGCTCGTGTTCTTCGGATGGAATAGACGGTCGAGAAGGCTCATGGGGTAATCCTTGTTTAGATGGACATAATAATATCCCCGCTGGAGGTATAATCAAACAAACTATGGGCCGGTCTGAGCGAGTTTGGGGAGAACCGCCCCGGCGAAAGTCGGAACTACCTTTTGGGTAGAATATTTTTCCGCCCACCAAATCAATTTTATCAGGGGAGGGGCTAAGCAGGGCTCATGCAGTTGAGGGCAAAGATCACTTGGGATGAGGGCAGACTGAAAGGTGGTCGCCGATTTCCACATCGGCGACAGGCGTCGGTATGGAAACCGACGCCCACCTAACTGCATGAATCCGGCTAAGTTCAGTCTCCAAGTCGGATTGTCATCCTGAGCGCAGCTAAGGATCCATGGTCACGCACACGGCATGACGTTCGAACGGATGGATGTCAGGCCAGCCTGCTGGCTAGAGCTTCGCTTCGCTGCCAATGAACTCCCGGTTTGTCATTCTGAACGTAGTGAAGAATACAGCAGGATGCCCGCCAGCGGTCGTGCCAATGGATCCTTCGCACGCTCAGGATGACCGGCGGCGGGTAGTTCATCCGTTATACTACGCATGCCCTGCCAAGGCGTGTTCGAGGTCTCAGAATGACAGGTTCCGAGCATGGATTATCCTCAGATGAACCGGGCAATATAGCGGAAACGCACCCGGATTACCGGCGCGGTTGAACGTGGAAACCCTTCCGCCTGCCTACTTCCCGGAAACGGTCACCGAGACGGAGATATCACCGGCGCTGCTCTTGAAGAACAGCGAGCCGGTCCCGGCCTTGCCGCCCTGAACCGGCACCGTGACACTGGTCTGGCCGGCGGCCACCATCACCTCGGGCATCACGATGCTCTCGGGCACGTCGGTGGTGACATCAATGAGCATGCCCCCGGCGGGTGCGGCGTTCGGGATGGTGAAAGTCAGAGCCTGCTGTTCGCCGGGCCGCAGCACGAGGGCGGACGGCGCCACCTGGAAACTGATGGCGTCAACGCGGAAGGAACCGACGTCGAGATTGAGGCCGGAGCCCGTGACGCTGAGCTTGTAGGTGCGGCCGGGTTCGACCACCGGAACGAAGAAACTGAGCGAACTCGGCGATTCAAAGACCGTGCGGGTGGGGGTCTGGTCGAAATAAACGACGTCCGCCGGGGTGAACCCCGCACCGAGCACGCTGACGCGCGAACCGACCGGCGCGCGGGTGGCCTCGGAACGGATCACATAGCGACCGGCGATGTTCATCGCCTGCAGCTCCGAGTAAACCTCCTGGGGCTGGTCGCTATTCTGGCGTTCAACCTTGTATTCGCAGATAAAATAGTAGGAGGCCGTAGCGCGACCGGCGGGCAACTGGTAGTCGAACTCCCAGACATCACCGTTCACCGAGGTCTTGGACATCTTGTAGCTCTGGCCGTCGATGATGATGCGCGGCTGGATGCTCTCAGAAATGACCCGGGTGCCCTCGGGATGGAAGCTGGCCGTGATGGTGTAAATTTGCGACGGATTCTGCGGGACGGTGCCCGGCGTCAGGTTGGTGATGGTGATGTTGCAGCCCGCGAGCACCAGCAGCATCAGGGCTGCGGCGATGGCCGGGAAAATTCTGCTCGCATGAAGGAAGGGAGTCTTTTGCATTGGATAAATGACCGCCGAGGCCGCGCAGGCTGTTGGCAGATCGTAAATTGACAACTTTCATAATGGCCGAAATCCCCTCAGGGCAAGAAAAAGCGCAGCCGCCACTCGGCGTCTACGTGCATGTGCCGTTCTGCGCGACGACGTGCGATTTCTGCGCTTTCTACCAGACGGTGCCCAAGGGCGACGCGGTGCGGCGATATCTTGATGCCGTGGAGGCGGAAGCGGGGCTGGTGAATTGGGCGGATCGCCGCGTGGCGACCGCGTTCTGGGGCGGCGGCACGCCCGGTCTGCTTCGGCCCGCGGAAATTGAACGGCTTGGGCGCACCATGCTGCTCTATTGCGGCGGCCAGCCCGGGGAGTGGACGGTGGAACTCGCCCCGGCCACGGTCACGGGCGACCGGCTGGCGGTGTTGAAGGCATTGGGCGTCACCCGCATTTCGATGGGCGTGCAGAGTTTTGATGCCGGCCTGCTTGAGTCACTCGGCCGGCAGCACACGCCCGGCCAGATTTACCGGGCCTACGAAATGATCCGTGCGCAGGGCTTCGCCAGCGTGAATCTCGACCTGATGTTCGCCCTGCCGAACCAGACCGAGGCGCAGTGGCGCGCGGATCTGGACGAGGCGCTGCGCCTCGCGCCCGATCATCTTTCGACCTACTGCCTGACTTTCGAGGAGGACACGGCGATGTGGGTGAAACTTTCGCAGGGCAAGGTGAAGCTGGATGCCGACAAGGAAGCGGCGTTCTACCGGCACACCTGGGAGTACCTCGACCGGGCCGGTTATCCGCAATACGAGGTTTCCAATTTTGCCCGTTCCGGCCACCAGTGCCGGCACAACCTCAGCACGTGGCGCATGCATGAGTGGGTGGGGCTCGGGCCGTCCGCCGCCTCGCAGCACGATGGCTGGCGCAGCAACAATCCACCGGACCTGGCGTTGTGGCTGGACGAGGTTGCCGCCGGTCGCCGCGCCACGGCGGACCGCGTGGCGCTGACGCCTGACCTGCTCGCGGCCGATTCGATCATATTCGGTTTGCGCATGAACGAGGGCGTGTCGCTCCCGCAGTTGTCGCGGCGCTACCCCGCGGTGGCTTGGTCAAAGGTGCAAGATGTGCTGCCCAGGCTGCTGTTCAGTGGTCTGATGACCGCCACGCAGGAGGGCCGCATCAGCCTGACGGTGCGAGGCCGGCTGGTGGCCGATGCCATCGGTGCGGAAATCCTTGAGGCTTTCGAAACCGCTGCGAAAGTAGCCGCAAAATGATACACGGAGGAACTGCCAGCCGGGGAGGTGGAACGCGGCCTCCGGACGCGTTCAGAGCGCGTCGGGACGCCGCGCTCCACCTGACCGCACTTATGCTCGGACTTATGCTGCTGCCTTCTTGTGTATCGAAATCCAAGACGCCGGATTATCAGCCGCTGGTTGCGCGCTTTTTTCTCGAAGCCCGGCCGGGCGAGACGGGCGTGCCGCTGCAACTCCCGGTAAGCGGGGTCAGCATAACCGTCGGGGCCAAGCCGTTGTTTGTGGAATACGACATCTTGAATGCCGAGCTCGCCAAGGTGGACCTCGGCCCCTGCCTGCTGCTGCAACTCACCCCGGCGGCGACCCGTGATCTTTACCGGCTGTCGGTGGCCAGTGTCGGCCGCCGGCTGGTGCTGGTCCTGAATGATGCCCCGGTCGGAGTGCATCGCATCGAGCAGGCGATGACAGACGGCACCGTGCTGGTGTTTGTCGAAGGGCCGGACGCCGCGTTGCCGGCTTTGGTGGAACGCCTCAGGCAAACTTCGGCTGAGATCGCTTCGGCGGCGAAAAAGTCCCGTTGAATTGGCAAACTTGAATTTCCCGTAGGAATGGCGACAAAAAGCACAAAAAACACAAAAGGACAGCAGACTGATCTGGCCGGGGAAGAATTCGGAGCTGCGGAAGGTCACTGCATTTTTGGTGGTAGGGCGCGGCCGCTGGGCGCGCCGCGAACACGGACGGCCCAGCGGTCCGTCCCTACCATCCTCCTCCTCAGTCTCCTGTTCGCTCCCCTCGCGTCCGCCGAGCGGATCGAAATCAACTGGCCGACGCCCAACCGCGCCTGGGAGCAGGGCCGGGGAATTGAAGCCTGGGCCCAGCCGACGGTTTCCGGCGACCCAGAATCCGGACTCTTCGGGTGTGTACGGAGCAATGGCACCCAGTTTCATGAGGGGCTCGACATGCGTCCGGTCACGCACGATTCCCGCGGCGAGCCGGCGGACAAAATCACCGCGGCGATGGACGGCGTCATCCGGCACGTGAACACCCGGGCCGGGGACAGCAACTACGGTCGCTATATTGTGATCGAGCATACGGGAGTGTCGCCCGCCGTTTACACGCTCTACGCCCATCTGGCGAAAATCGAGCCCGGCATCGGGCCCGGCGTCAGTGTGAAGCGGGGGCAGGAAATCGGAACGATGGGCCACACCGCCGGCGGTGGCGGCATCCCGCGGGAACGCGCGCACATGCATTTTGAAATCGGCCTGATGGTCACGCAGAATTTCCCGGCGTGGTATGCGTGGAAGAAATTCGGCAGCCCCAACGAGCACGGCCTGTGGAACGGAATGAATCTGATGGGGTTCGACCCGCTGGATTTTCTGCGCCAGTGGCGCAGTCACAAGGTGGACAATTTCCAGCAGTATTTCGACCAGCTGCGCACCGTCGTGCGGGTGCGCGTCGCCACCAGCCGCGTGCCCGACTTCATCACCCGCTACCCGGCGCTGCTGCGGAAACCCCTGCCGGCGGGCTTCGTGGCCGGCTGGGAAATCGACTGCAATTCGACCGGCCTGCCTTTTGCCTGGACGCCGCTCGGCCCGATGGACGTCGCCGGGATGCCCCTCAACACCGCGAAAATCGTCTCGGTGGATTCCGCGGTGGTTCGGGCCTATCGTTGCAAATCGCTCGTGCACTCAAGAGGCGCAGGCTATGTGCCGGGCGCCGATCTCGCGGAAATGCTCCAGCAGATCTTCGGTCTGCGCTGAGAGTGGGGTCAGCTGTAGGGCCGCTGCTTGTCGGCGGGCCATTCTGAACGGGACTAACTCTCCACACCCCGCCCTGCGGGCACCCCTCTCCAGAAGGGATTGTCGCCCACTTGATTAGAATTCCCCTCTATCAAGAGGGGTGGCGCGCAGCGCCGGGGTGTGTTCACAATGCACGAACGCCCGCTCGTCTCAGAATTTCAGATCCTTCAACCACGACCGGTTGGCGCGATACCAGTCGACGCTGAGCTGCAGGCCTTCGTCGATGCCCGTGCGCGGTTTCCAGCCGAGCAACCGCTCCGCCTTGCTGATGTCCGCCCAGGTTTCCTTGAGGTCGGCGACGTGGAACGGCTGCCGGTTGAAAACGGCTTTCTTGCCCAGCAACACTTCCAGCTTCTCGATGATCGTCGTCAGGGCCAGGGGATTGCGCCCGCCACCCAGGTTGATGATCTCGTAGCCCAGCGGCCTGAGCGCGGCGATCGTGCCGCGGGCGATGTCGTCGACATAGGTGAAATCCCGGGCCTGCGTGCCATCGCCAAACAGCTCGATGGGTTTCCCCTCGTCGATCCACTTGACGAAGCGCAATTGCGCCATATCCGGCCGCGAGGCGGGGCCATAGACCGTGAAGTAGCGCACCACGGTCGAGTCGATCCGGTAGAGATGGTGGTAGGAATAGGCCATCACCTCGGCGGCTTTCTTGGACGCGGCGTAGGGCGAGACCGGGGTGTTGACCGGCAGGTCCTCCGTGAAAGGCATTTTCTGGCCGGCATAGAGCGAGGAACTGGAGGCCAGCACATGTTTCTTCACCCCGTGACGCCGCATCAACTCCAGGAGGTTGAGCGTGCCGGTGGCGTTCGTTGTCAGGTAAACGAACGGGTTCTCCATGCTGTAGCGCACACCGGCACGCGCCGCGAGGTTCAGCACGGCAGCAAACTGGTGCTGCGCAAAAAGCGGTTCGAGCGCGGCCAGTTGTTCGATATCGAGCCGGGCAAAAGTGAAGTTCGGCCGGCTCGTGAGCTGCGCCAGCCGGTGCTGCTTCAGCCGCACATCATAGTAGTCGTTGAGGTTGTCCACCCCGATGACCGTATGACCGGCGTCCAGCAGCAGTTGCGTGGTGCGGGCGGCGATGAAGCCGGCCACCCCGGTGACGAGGTAGGTGGCCATGGGGTCAGCTCTGCGGTTTCAACTGGCCGAGCAGTTGCCGGAACTCGGGGTCGTGCTTGAGGACCTCGAGGTCGGGATCCTGCTCCATCCAGTCCAGGTCGTCGTAGCCGAGCGAGAGGGCCTTCCGTAACGAACGCAAAGCGCCGGGCCGTTTATTGCTCAGGGCCAGGCTGCACGCCAGGTTGTAGTGCGCCGTGGCATTGTCCGGTTCGAGCCGCACGAGCTTGCGGTCCATTTTCAGCCCGTCGGCGATGCGGCCGGCCTTCGTGTACAGTCCGCCGAGCAGGCCGACCACCTCCACATAACCCGGGCAACGGCGATGCACCGCCTCGAAAAATTCAATCTCAAACAGGGGATCGTGCTTCGTGGGTTTCGGCATGTTACTTCTTGCTGCGGTTCGGGCAGCGGCCGGACTGGCGGTAGGCGATGCAATGCGCGCTGACCTGCAGGCGCTGCGAGATGGGCTTGAGCCCGAGCTTGAGTGAAACCGTGCTGCCATACCATTCCATGAACGGCGCGCTGATTTCGAAAATCCTGTTGCAGTCGACGCATACCACCTGCGCGACCTGCGTGTTGCCGCTGGCGGCCGGTCGGTAGAATTTCTCCCCGGTGCCGATGTCGACTTCGCGCAGAATCAGGCTCTCGGTCATGAGCGGCAGCGTGCGGTAAACCGTCGCCCGCGAGACCGAGTCGTCGATGGCGCGGGCGTGGTCGAGCAGCTGTTCGGCCGTGAAGTGCTCCTTTTGGGCGCACGCCGCGTCAAAAATCGCCAGCCGCTGGTTGGTTACGCGAAGGTGCTTTTGCTTCAAAAAGGACTGGAATTTCTCACGGGTGGCGGCGGCAATCACAACAGGAATGTCGTCTCTGCCGTTTCCGGGTGTCAACCCGGAACCATGCGCGCCGGTTGCACTGCTAAAACACGTTGCCTCGCCCCGTCGCCCGTCCTCACATTGGGCCATGATCGTGAGTGTCCAGCCGCTGGCGGGTTTCGACAAGCTCCTGCACTATCTTGTGCCGGAGACGCTGCGCGCCGCCGTCCGCCCGGGTTCGCTCGTGCGCGTGCCGGTCGTCAACCGCTCGCACCTGGGCCTGGTCATGGAGATCAATGCGGTGGCGGATTGCCCGCCGGCCAGACTGAAACCGATCAGTGCGGTAGTGCATGATTTTCCCGCGCTGACCCCCGATCTGCTCGGGCTCGCGCGTTGGATGCACGCGTACTACGCCGCGCGCATGGAGAGTGTGCTGGAGGCCATGATCCCGGGCGCCGTGCGCGATGGAGCCCGGCTCAAGTCCGAGAAATATCTCAGTCTGGCGCGCCCCGTCCCGGGCGAAGAACTCGCGGTGCTGGCCAAAAAAGCGCCGCAGCAGGCCCGGCTCTGCCAGTTTCTCTCGCAGCAGTTCCACCCGGTCAAGAAATCCCTTGTGCTCGCGCGGCTGGGCACGACGGCCGCCGTCGCCAGTGCGTTGCTCAAGCGCGGCCTGGTGCGCGAGGAGACACGCCATGTGGAGCGCGTGGCCTACGCCGACAACTGGACCGGCGGCGAAGTCGTCACCGGCCTGCCGCCAAAACTCAACGACGAGCAGGCTGCAGTTGTGCAGAGCATAGCCGGGAGTCTCGCGCGAAAAAAGTTCGCCGTGCATCTGCTGCACGGCATCACGGGTTCCGGCAAGACCGAGGTCTATCTTCGCGCGGTCGAGCAGGTGCTGGCCGCGGGCGGCAGCGCCATCTACCTCGTGCCCGAGGTGGCGCTCACGCCGCAGACCGTGGCGCGGCTGCGCGGACGGTTCGAGTCCGCCGGCCATGAGACCGTGGTCTGGCACAGCCACCTCGGCGAGGGCGAGCGGCTCGATGGCTGGACCGCGCTGGCGTCCGGACGGGTGAGGGTGGTCGTGGGGGCGCGCTCCGCCGTCTTTGCCCCGGTGCAGGATTTGCGGCTGATCGTCGTCGATGAGGAACACGAGCCGGCGTACAAGCAGGACGAGACTCCGCGCTATCACGGGCGCGATGTGGCGGTGTACCGCGCCAAGCTGGCCGGCGCGGTCTGCGTGCTGGGCTCGGCGACGCCTTCGCTGGAGTCCTTCGCCAACGTCCGTTCCGGCAAATACCAGCTCAACCTCCTGACCAAACGGGTCGACGATAAGAAGCTGCCGGACATCCACATCGTGGACATGCGGATCGAGGCCATGCGTCAGCGCGGGCTGGTGACGTTGTCGCGTCTGCTGGTGGACCACATGCACCAGCGCTTCGAGCGCCGGGAGCAGATCATACTCTTTATCAACCGCCGCGGATATTCCTCGAGCATGCAATGCCGGAAATGCGGACATGTGGAACAATGCCCGCATTGCAGCGTGGCGATGACCTACCATCGCGCCGACGAAACTTTGAAATGCCACCTCTGCGGTCATGAGCGCGGTGCACCGGCGGTCTGCCCGGCATGCGCCGCGCCCGACATCCGCTGGCGCGGACTCGGCACCCAGCGGGTCGAGGAGGCGGTCCGCCGCGTGCTGCCGCGCGCCCGGCTGGAGCGCATGGACTCGGACACGATGTCAAAAAAGCACCGCTTCCGGCAGATTCTGGGTGATTTCCGCGCCGGCAAGATCGATGTGCTCATCGGCACACAGATGATCGGCAAGGGGCTGGATTTTCCCAACGTCACCCTCGTCGGCCTGGTGGACGCCGACCTGTCGATGCACGTGCCGGACTTCCGGGCCAACGAACGCACGTTTCAGCTCATCGTGCAGGTGGCGGGCCGGGCGGGGCGGGGCGACCGCGCCGGCGAGGTCGTGGTGCAGACCTTCACGCCGAAATCTGACGCCATCCAGTTTGCGCGGAAGGCGGACTTCAACGGCTTCGCCGATGCGGAACTGGCGATGCGGAAGAAGTTCAACTACCCGCCTTATCGCCATCTGATCCACCATATCTTCCGCGGGCCTAATCCCGAGAAGATCAGTTTTTTCGCGGAGCACTGGGTGAAGCTGGTGGAGCTGACGTTGGGTGGCATGGTGGAAATCCGCGGGCCGACCGCGGCGCCCATCGAAAAGGTGAAGGACGAGTATCGCTTCCAGGTCTGGTATTTCTGTGCCCGGGCGACGAAGGTCGTGCCCGAACTGGTCCGGCTGCAGAACGGTTTCGCCTGGCCCGACGATGTCACCCAGGTGCTCGACGTCGATCCGATGAGTTTGGTGTAGCACTCGTCAGGTCCCCGGCCGGTCCCGCGAGGTTTCGCGACGGCTTGATTCGTTGCTTCAGGTCGAGTCCACGTGCAGCTTCTTGTGTGTGTGGGTGAGGGCACCCCGCCCACAGTGAACCCAGCGGAGTTCTGATACCAGAGTCCCTAATGATTTGGACTATTGAATTCCATTCGATGGGTAGGG